>JAIEPU010000190.1 GCA_019748235.1 bacterium | reverse complement strand
GGTCCATCAACGATCCTTCGGGATCGATGTGAGCCTCGTTGCGACGATGAACGACCGCACCCGTGTTCATCCCGATCCAATCAGGATCGAGATTGACGTCAGGAGCGAAAAGGTTGTAACTGATTCCGGTGAGATGCCCCACCTCGTGAAGAACGACGGTAAGGAGATCGTACTTCCCGGCGGCCGGTCCATTTCCAAACGCGACGGCCGAGTAAGAGTATTCCAACATGTCCGGAACGGGTCCGTCGAACCAATCGTCCTTGTCGACTCCATCAATGTCGCGATAGAACTTCTGCGTGAAGTTTCCGAATTCCTCATTCTGTAGCGGGGTCGAATCAATGAACCAACTGTAGTCGGAGTTGATCCTAATACTTCCGTCGAAACCGTTCGCGATCCCGAGCTCATTCCCGAGGCCGAACGCTTCCCAGTGAAGATTAATGTTGTAAGTACCGTTACCAGGTCGCAATTCTTGCCATATTTGAGTCGCTGCTTGTGCGATCGCTTTCAGACCTTGGCCCTGGGGATCATAGTCTGGGAAATTCTGGGGGTTGTCGATGGTGATATTGATGTCGATCGCCTGAGCGGAGGCTGCCGAGACCAGCGCCGAAAGAATGGAACTGACCAGTCGTCGACGAAACTTTGTGTGCATTGCCATGAAGGGCCTCATGTTGCTTCAGGGGACGAGATGCGAATGCGAAGTGCGCTTTCCCTCGAAGAAGGAAGCGGTCCCTAACCTTGAAGGAGAGACGGGAGAGTTTCGAATTTGTGACACGAAAAGTTTGGAAAAACGTTTCGAGACTGAAAAGTCACCGATGGCAATGAATGCAAACTGAAGCAGTGCTCATTTCACACCGTCGAACGGGTGAGGATCCGTTTGAGAAACAGCCTCAATCGATGTATCGCAGGACAAATGGTTCTAGGCCAAGCTCACGTAGCTCCTCGGCGACTTCTTCTTTGGTGGGTTGCCGAATGGTCTCTTTAATCTCGTCGATGATGAACTCCGCGAACTTGCGTCGCGCCCGGTGCAGTTGCTGACGGAATGATTCCGGGCTTGATCGTGTTCCCGATGATTGGGACAGTTGCGTCGCCAGTTCGCTCGAATCGGCGGTCGGCCAATCAGTCGCAAGTCGAAGGACCGAGTAATACAAGTTGCCGTTGGTCTGTCGTTGAAATTGGTCCAGTCGTCGCCATGCCTTTTCCAAGAGGCAGCCTCGCCAATGATCGATCCATTCATTTTCGGCTCGATCTGCTAACGTCTCCTCCAAAGTCGTTTGATCAACGGCTGCGGGATGTTTTTGTCGAAGGTGGTCGCAGGCGGCATTTCGAATGGCCACACGCAGGAAGTCTCGAAAGCGACCCCGAGTCACTTGCTTTTCAGAGAAGCTCTTAGTCAATACCTTCATCAGGAAGTCTTGCGAGACATCCTCGGCGTCCTGTTCCTTTTTCAGAATCACGACGAGGTATTTTCGAATGGCGGGCGCATAGCGGAGGACGAATTTCGCCGGGTCACCCATCATGGTCCAATGCGTCGAAATATGTTCGAGAAGTGTTCGTTCCTTGGACGATGGATCATTCATGGCTTTTGTTTCGGCTCCGGAGTCTTCAAAAGAGACTTCAACCGTTGGCCTGCTTTTTCCAATCCACTTCCGTCCGGGATGATGTTCGCCGCGCGATCATAGTCAAGCTCTTGCAGGGATGGAGGTGGGGCGAATTGATCGACGGGAACGGCCGCCCGAAGAATGTCTCCCCCCGAATTCCCGATCGCTAAGTACTTTCCGTCGGGCGAGAAGGAGATTGAGTGATTGGGCTTCTTTCGCCCGGTACTGTATCGAAAGTTCTTCTTTCGTTCGATATCGAAGAAGGTGATCGTGTCATCTCCCTCCTGGGCGACGGCAAGGACGCGGTGGATCGGGGAGAATTCCATCGCCGTCGGCTTCTTATCCCATTGTGCTAACTCTTTCGTATGCCTTATTCGTGGTGTGGTAGAGCCAATGTAAAGAGTCCCGTTATCTCCACCAAACGCGAACTCACATCGATTTTTTGAAAAGGCAAAGGCGGTTTGCGGGCCATCGTACCGCCACGCCGTGGTCGGGACTAATCGCATCAGCCCATGTAGAGTGATGACGCCGTTTCCGGCCGCGCTCCCTACGAATCGTTGAACCTGCGAGAACTCGATGGAATGCACGACCGCGAGTCCCTCGGTCACACGCCCTTGGTCCTTCATCTTCCCGTCTTCGGTCAACTCCCAAAGGTTCCAGCCGAGGTCTCCCCCTGTGGAGAAACTGTCTCCATCGGGTGAAACGGCGATCGCGCGGACGATACCATGCGGATGAGGGGCGCGATCGATCACCTTCCGTTCCTTCAAATCCCAGAGCACCAACTCTTTTCTGTCACCACCGGTGACCACATACGATCGCTTTGGAAAATACCCCAACGAGTAAAGGGAAGTCGACGGAGGTTCTGGATCGGTCAATTGGACGTTCTTCGCGGGATCCAAGGAATTCCAGAGAAAGAGCGAACCCCTTCGGCAGGATGCAATAATGACATCACCCTTCTGATCGAACTTTACGGAGCTAACCGTTCCTTGTTTTGTTCCGTAAACAGAGATCGATTTAAAAATCGGAGTGAGCACGGGTCTTATCTTCGGCAGCGGGACTTTTGTAGAGGACGCATTCGCGGCAGGCGTGGGAGGTGAAGGGTTGAAAATGGTGATGGCTGGGAGGGCTGCCGCGACGAGGAGAACGGTCAACAACAGGCCAGCCACTCCGTAAAGCCAGGAACGACTCTTCCGGCGCGATGAGCGAGGTGAAAAGCCGTTCCTCCCTTCGTCGAGAGCAACCATCATCTCAATCACGTCTCGAAAGCGATCCGACGGCGATTTTGCCATCGCCCGCTGAATCACCTCGGCGCATCGGTCAGGAATGGTCGCATCAATTGCTCGAGGATCAGGGGTCGGACTTGAGCAGTGGGCAAACATCACACCGAAGCTGGTGTCAGATTGAAACGGTGGCTTTCCGATTAATAGGGCGTAGAGCGTTGCCCCAAGCGAATAAATGTCGGATCGTTCGTCAAGTTGTTCACCTTGACACTGTTCGGGACTCATAAAGCTTGGCGTGCCCATCGGACCACCGAGGGCAGTAAGGAGAGGGCTCTTTTCCCCCATCATCTTCACAAGTCCGAAGTCACCGAGTTTCGCGTGGCGGTCCTCCGTCAGTAGGAGGTTGCCCGGTTTGATATCTCGGTGGAGCATTCCAGCGGCATGAGCGGCCTCGAGTGCCATACACGCATCTTGAACCCACCGAACTGCTTCACGCCAATCGATGGGACCTTGTGAATCGATGACTTGTTGGGCGCTCCCTCCTTTCATCCATTCCATTGCAATGTAAAGACGATCATCGATTTGATTGATTTCAAAGACCGTCACGGTTTTGGGATGATTGAGTTTGGCAACCGACCTCCCCTCGAGAATGAAGCGATCCCGGTCCGTCGAGGAAACGGTGGAGTTGTCACCAAGAATTTTGAGAGCGACCGTTCGGTCAAGAAGTGTGTCGTGGGCCAGATACACGACCCCGCTCGCCCCGGTTCCGAGGATCTCAATCAGCCGATATTTCCCGAAGCGTCCTTCGAGAAACGGTTCGGTGCTCGTCGCCGCCTGCATCGTGGGCCCGTGTTGAACCGTGGAACTCGCCGATACTCGTTTATTTATCCGTAAAAGTTCTAGAACCCGGTCAATTTAAGATCGTAATCTCGATGTGATGGCTTCGCAAGCGAATGCGGTCGGCGGGAGCCTCTCGAATGCCACTGATCTTGAGCACAGTTTTAGAAGAAATACATTCATTCAATGGATGATCGATGCATTGATTCACCTACTCGTATTCGCGACATCAATGTTTGCTGGACCGCTCCCTGCGGGCGATGGTTTTAACGGGATTTGGTACAGCAACGGCAACACCAGAGATCAATACGTCCACAAGTATTCAGGCGGTCTGGGGACCTATCCGCAACAAACGGCACCAATTGCGATCTTTGAATCTCGCGCCGATCGAACGTATTTCCTCTACGGCGGGACAAATCCCAGCGAAAACGTCCTGAAGAACTTCATTTCGTACTACGATCACATCGCGAAACGCCTCGCTCGCCCGAGGCAACTCCGGCATGTCGGTGGTAATGACATCCACATGAATGCAACTCTTGCCATCGATGATCGAGGTTATCTCTGGGTATTCGCGAATAGTCACGGCGACGGCGGACGAGGCAACCTTTACAAGAGCTCAAAGCCCTACGAGATTGATGCATTCGAGGAAGTCCCGCTTCCAGCGGCAGTGTTCGGCAATGCGAAGGGGGCGATCAAGCTCTCTTACACGGACCCGGTCTACGTGCCCGAACGAGGGTTGATGTTGATTTGGAATCAGTACCATCGAAACCGATCTGTTTGGTCTGTGACCAGTCCGAATGGGCTCATGTGGGATTCATCTCGTTCCAAGCAACTCGTCAACGTCAGCGATGAGAAGGGGCGGGGCTCGTATCAGATCGCGCGGGCAAACGGAGCAAAGGTGTGCGTGGTGACCGACTTTCATCCGGAAGGTCTCGATCATCGCACCAATCTGTACTACCTCGAATCCTCTGATTTTGGCCAATCTTGGAAGACCGCCTCCGGTCAGGTGCTCGATACGCCGCTGAAGACCGCAACCAATCCGGCCCTCATTTTCGGCTATCACGCGGAACAGAAGATGGTCTACATGAAGGACCTCAACTTCGACGAGGATGGGCGACCGGTCATTCTCTACCTAACAGTGAGTGACGCCGACGGGAAGGGGCATCTTCCGGGGCCCGAGCGTGGTGAGCGGACGCTACATACCGCTCAGTGGAATGGCCTCGCGTGGGTTGTGAAAGACGTATTCACCACAGACCACAACTACGATCATGGCGAACTCTACATCGAGCAAAACGGTTTATGGAGAGTCATCGGCCCGTATATCGATGGACCTCAAAAATTCGGAACGGGGGGCGAGGTCGGTGTTTGGATCAGCTCCGATCGTGGTGACTCATGGAAGCTTACTGAACAATGGACTTCTGGTTCTAATTTCAATCACACGTATGTCAGACGCCCTCTGCATGCTTCACCCGACTTCTACGCAATCTGGGCTGATGGACATGCTTTCAAACGATCGGCATCGCGCATTTATTTCGCGACGATGGACGGTCACGTCTTTCAAATGCCCACACGCCTTGATGCCGAATGGGGAAAGCCTCAGCTCATTCGTTCGCCGTGAACTTCATCGGCTAAAACAGTCCGTGATCCTAATGATGCGAGTCTTGTGATTTGCACGAGGAGGGATCGATGGATAAGTTGTCCGTACGCCAATCGATGAATCCTCACAACGAAGGAATTTTCATGGACCAGCCGACGCTTCCCAAAGCCGCTCCCGAACGACTGGTTTCGCTTGATGCCTACCGCGGATTCGTGATGTTGGCGATGGTTTCGGGTGGCCTTGGTCTCATAGAAGTCGCCGAGCATTTTCCCGACAACAAGATATGGCAGATCGTTCGATATCAGCTCGAGCACGTCGAGTGGACGGGATGTGCGGCGTGGGATTTGATTCAGCCTTCATTCATGTTCATCGTCGGCGTGGCGATGCCCTTCTCGTATGCCTCGCGCGTTGCCAGGGGAGACTCGAAAGGAAGCATCTTCTTTCACGTGATTTGGCGCGCGTTCATTCTTATCGCACTGGGTATTTTCCTCCGATCCAATGGAAAGCCTCAAACCAATTTCACGTTCGAAGACGTCGCGACACAAATAGGGCTTGGCTATGCGTTTCTCTTCCTCGTCCTTGGAAGAGGTTGGAAGATTCAGCTTGGAGTAGCGCTGACGATATTGCTTGGATATTGGGCGCTCTTTGCCGCATGGCCATTGCCAGGCGCGGAATTTGACGCGGCTAAGCACGGCATTCCCGATGACTGGAATAAGTTCACCGGCTTCGCGGCACATTGGAACAAATATCTCAATCCGGCCGGCTATTTCGATCAGTGGTTTCTCAATCTTTTCCCTCGGCAGAGTCCATTTGTCATTAACGCAGGAGGCTATCAGACGCTCAACTTCGTTCCATCGATCGGAACGATGATCTTTGGCATCATGACAGGGGAGTGGCTCCGAAGCTCTCGTTCGCTCTGGTCGAAGCTGGGAGGGCTCCTTGCCGCGGGGCTGATATGTCTTTTGATCGGATTCGCGGTGGACGGGTACATTTGGCCGAACGCCCCTGAAACGACTTGGTCCGTCGCTCCCATCGTGAAAAGAATCTGGACTCCTTCTTGGGCAATCTTCAGTACCGGATGGACGCTGTTGACGTTGTCGTTCTTTGTTTTCGTGATCGATATCGCGAAATTCCGCGCATGGTCATTCCCCCTCTTCGTCGTGGGGATGAACTCCCTTGCGATGTACGTCATGTCATGGATTTTCAAGCCGTGGGTGAAGCAGACATTGCACACGCATCTGCCCAATACGCTCTTCGAAGGGACATACGGCTCCCTCATCGAGACCACGATGGCGATCTCAGTCCTATGGCTCGTCGTGTTTTACATGTATCGCAAGCAAGTATTCGTGCGGATTTGAGGCAGTCGGTGCCAACGCCTCGCAGCAAAAATTACAGGCAAGGTTGTGAGAAAGAGCCCACATGGCAGCCTGGAGTTGCGTGGAGTGATGAATTCAATGAGCCGACCTACCTGCCGGACCGTTCGGAGCACTCTTGAGTGAACCATGAGATGCGTTGCAAGTGGGGCGTCTGCGATTGACGGATCGATGGAGAGAGAGAGAAAGTGGACTGATCCGGTCTTTTCTCCAAATTCGCCCCTATTATCGATTTGAGCGTTGCAAATTGACCTTTTACACTTACTATATGCAGATCGGCATAGGTTGCGGTTCATCGCAACGTTGCAAATCAATGCGTCTACTGGTCGGGCTCAGCAACTCACCCAACCAGTAGCGGTGTCGAGGAGGTTTATCAGTGCGACATCACCGTGGTACCGTATTGTGCGCCGTTCTTGTTCTGACCGCGAGTACTCTTCAAGCAGCGGTCATCCCCCAACTTGATTTTCACGCCGGACCCTTGCAGACAGGAGCGAGCTTCTCCTACGCGGGAGGGGCTTCGCCGCTCATCGGTAGCGGAATTGATCCCGACACGGTGGCAGGTCTGAATACCCCCGCCAACAGCAATGTCATCCGTGATCTCTTCGATAACGCGGGGATCTTTCCAGACGCGAATTTGAGCTTCGTCACTGGAAGTCTTTACGGTTCTGATCCGTCCTCCTGGTTATTCTCCGCGGGAGGATCGCTCAGCATCACGGGAAGTGTCGACCTCAACGGCAATCAAGTCATTGACGGCGGCGACATCGTCAATCAGGTGCTCGCTTCCGGCGTCATGGATAACTCAGCGATCATCAATGCCGCCGGCACCTTCTATGTGCTGGGGGGCGGCACGTTCTCATACGTGAATCCACAGCTCGCGAGCTTCTTTGGCTTCGTAGGAAACCAGATCAGCCCCGCCGATGGAGCGGTCAACTTGCTGTTCACTCTCCCTGCCACAGCGGTCGGAGGATCCCCCTTCATCTCGAACGACGTACTGAGCGGCGATATCGCATTCGCGGTTCCAACGAGTCTGTTTCAAGTTCCGGAAGCATCGACGATGGTGATGACATCTCTCGCCTTCATCGGTGGCTGTGCGGGAGTTTGGCGGAAACGCCGCAAGAATGCGGAGTAATTCAGCAAAAAACGGCATTGTCTCCTTAGTCCATTGATTTCGTCTCGGTTTCGATTCAATCGACCGTCCCATTGAATCGGCGGAAATCAGGACGCGAGAGAGCATCTCGCCGACAGTTGTTTGAGTTCAGCGCGTCGTGAAACGAGCAGTTCGTCGATTCCCGTGGACTTGCTCCGAGGTTGTTTCATTTCGGAGCCTGCGGCTTTCGCGATCGTTCGTTTGGTAATTTGGGAGATTTTGCGTGCTGTTGCTTGCTGAGTTGCATCGAGCATGCACCTAAGTAAGGCAAGAAATATCTCAATTGCCAAATTGCGTGTTGAAATGGGTTCGTTGGGGTTTAGTCTATATCGATCGGCATAGACTGTCGGAAGACAGTGTTCACATCGTCCGATGCCGGTTGTTTCGCTCGCTTCGATTAACGAAGCGGTAATTGCGATGAGGAGGTCTCCCTTGCGTTACTTGCTACGCACCGCTTTATTCGCCACCTGTTTTGGGTGCTGGGCTTCCAGTTCGTTCGCTGCGTTTGGAAAGATCGACTTCGACGCCAACGCGGTGCATGTCGGAACTCCAATCTTTTCCTATGCGGGAGGAGCGACTCCGCTCGTCGGTTCATCGATCAGCCTGGATACCGTGACAGGAATCGGCACCTTGATCAACGCGAGCGTCGGGCGCACGCTTTTCGATCCGACCGGTACCATCATTCGTGACGCGCAGCTCAACTTCACGACAGGCAACTTCACCGGAACGTCGGGGAGTTCAACGTTATTCGGTGCCGGTGGCTCGCTTAGCATCACCGGAAGCGTGGATCTGAATAACAACAATGTGATTGATGGTGGAGATATCATCAATCAGGTGCTAGCGAGCGGCACGATGACATCGTCCACCGTTTTGACGACGACGGGTAACTTCCGAATTCTCGTCGGCGGATCGCTGGCTTACCTGAATTCACAGCTACTCGCGTACTATGGCTACACGGGCATTCAGGTGGATCCACTAGTGGGGGCACTGAATTTCACATTCACCGTCCCAACGGGCACACTTGCGGGTCAAGCCTTCACGTCGACAAGCGTGCTCAGTGGTGATGTGGCGTTCGACGTTGATCCGAATGCATTCGTTGTTCCGGAAACGTCGACAATCTATTTCTGCTCGATTGCCGCGGCAGGGGGTGTTCTCGCACTTTGGCGGTCACGCCGAAGCGCTTCGTAACTCGCCCAATGCAACATTCCATGCCGGGACGGCAAGCACGTTGTCCCGGCATATTCGTTTCTTGGATCGATCCGCCCCAACATCGAACGTTGGATGGAGATCGCCAGAGGCACTACCTCTGGTCGTTGACTTGGACATGGGGATCCGTTGCGAGTTCCTGAAGGTATTCCCACGTATAAATGCCGAATGCATGCCCATCCGACCAACGAAGCGAAAGCGCATAACTTCCTACCGGCTGAACCTCGACAAGGTCGCTGCTTGGTACATGCCCCAGCACTTGTAGTGGATTCTTAGAAGCGCTGGCACGCTCGGCCTGCTCCGTCGCTGATGGGCATCGCGCACGAAGAAAGGACCACGGAAAAGAATGCTCCTTTCCGTCGTCCCATGTGATAATCAGCGATCGCTCGGGTTTGTTGAGCCGGATTCGAGTTGGCCGATGGGCCATGGCTCACCCCAAGGGTGTTATTTACGCTTCTCGACGTGAAGTGTGTGCTTGCGAAGAGCGGGGCAGTACTTCATTAATTCGAGGCGCTTCTCACCACGCTTCTTGCGGAGCGTGTAATTCTGTTGCCCGGTCTCTTTGCAGACCAAGTGCACGATTTCGGCAACTTTCTTTCGCTTGGCCATCTTACTCGCTCATGTCTTAGCTGGTTCAGAAGGTCTTTTGGCTTCCCGACTTAGGGAATTCAGGCGTTGGCCCGTCGCACCTTCAGATTGTCTTATTGCCTGGGCCGGGAGCTCACTTTCGTACCTCGGCTCTCTTTTGTCATAGAAGTTTGGCCCCCGCGCGGCACGATCTGCTTCAGAAAAGAAAGCAGAGGGGAGAGACAGCCGGCACCAACTACTTCTTAATAACTTGTGGGCCTTTGTCGCCGGCCACCTTCTCGTAGTGGCCGTCTCCGGCTTTCTGATATTTGGTGAATCCTTTCGCCGCGAGGTTCTTATTGGAAAGGACGTCCGCTGTGCTCCCCGCCCCATGGATGGCCGTGGCGGAGAAAACGCGCTGGACCGAAGCACCGCATTCGGGGCACTTTTTGAGGGGAGCCGCCGACATGGACTGGAACACTTCAAACCGCTCTTTGCAGTGGGGGCAATTTCTCTCCCCGCTGGCTTGATACTCATAGATCGGCATCTTTTCCGGCTCCCATCGACGCGAATCCAGCATTAACGAGTCGAAATCACTTCGGTCAGTGGTACGACAATATTGGGAATCACGTGCTCATGCACCAATTCTAATCCTTGCTCGTATTGGCGCCGGTAGGAATCAACGAACGTTCCATCCGATCCCATTCCCCAATACCGCCGGACGGTAAAGTAAACGCTGATCGATTCCTCGCCGTATTGCCCGGTTCGGACTTGATACGAGTTCGTTCGAGTAACCACGCTGAGCCGGGCCTGAGACCGGCACTGATCGTCGAGCGCGATCGTCATCGAAGGCTCAAATTCAACGACTTTACTGCCACGAATGCCCAGCATGCTTTCAAATCGGCCATCCCGCGCGAATACCTCGGAAACCACTTCATCATGATTTCCCTTGAAGGCGAAATCGAAGCCGAACATGACGTCGATCGCCTCGCAATCAAGGGAACTGACGGAGAGAATCGGCTGAGCTAAGTCGAGCATAAGTTCGTGCTGAGCGTGGCAATCCTCCAGATTCGGAGGATTCAGATAGCCACTGGCAACACGCTGTGTCTCAAGGGTGACCCAGCGATAGTGTCCTTGCTCTTTGTCTTCCTCGAGAACATGCTCGTTTTGCTCACGAACATAGAAGTTGTTCATCGTGGGATACGCTTTTGCGAACTGCTCCAAAAAGTGCAAAACCGTGTCACGCGATTTGGGAAGTTCCAGTTCGGTGTTGAGGTAGCACGAAAGGTAGAAATCATCGCAAAGAGCTGCGAGTGGATTCATCAGGCTATCCTTTTGGATGGAAAGTCCATCGTGAAGAGTTCAGCGTAGCACGCAATGATCGTCGGCCGGGTACTTCGTCGAAAGCAGCGGAGACTGCCTGACTCAATTTCAGATGCCCCTTTTCGATACATACACGAAATTCAACGCCGAGCATCCGCGGAACGGTACCGCGTCGGTGTTGTTCGAGTCTCGTAATGCTTCTGGTGTCATTCTTCAGAGTTCACGGCCAGAATGCAACCCTTCAGCTTGACGGCAGCGGAGGGACGGCGGGGGAATAGGGAATAAATGGGGTAAAGCTTTCCTCAGAAGGGGAAAAAGTGGGGGGGCGGCATTCGAATCGGTAGAGATTTCGGCTTTTGAGCCCGATTCCGGTGGAGTAGATGTTGACGGAGGCGAGGCTTAGGTTGTATACGAAGAATGCATGTCTGGAAATCCGTTTCGGCTTTCGTGAGGCCGACATGTACGGCTAGTGACCAGAAACATCATTGGAGCGAGAGGTAGTCAAAACTTAGTGGCGTTCGACCGTCAACCACAGCAGCAGCAGGGACCTCGAATTAACGAGCAAATCCGCATCAGCCCCCTTCGGGTAATCGACGGGGATGGCAAGATGCTCGGAGTTATCCCTCGCGACGAAGCACTCACTTTGGCCCGCCAACAGGATCTCGATCTGGTGGAGGTGGCCTCTTCAGAACGGCCTCCTGTTTGCCGGATCATGGATTACGGCAAGTACAAATACGAACAGAACCGAAAGACGCGTAAAGCGAAGACGCATCAACACGTTCTGAAGGAAATTCGCGTCAGTCCGGGCGTCGATAAGCACGATCTCGAGTTTAAGCTGAAGCATGCTCGAGAATTCCTTGCTCACAAGGATAAAGTTCAGATCACGGTCCAGTTCAAGGGTCGTCAGATGGCACACATGGAAACCGGTCTGGAATTGGTCAATAAGATCGTCGAATCTCTCGCGGAAGTGGCAAAGGTCGAGCGAATGCCCGGTCGTGAGGGTCGAAATAAAATCACCGCGCTTTTGGCTCCGAAATAGACGATTTCCCGCCAAGTCGCGAAAAGCTGAAAACCTTCGAGGGGGGCTCCCTTTTCGCCTCCCCGAGGATTTCATACTTTAGTGGTCCACGACCGAATTGATTGGTGAAGATCGGTGCCGGGATTGGTCGAAACCTGGTGGAATCGCTGGTAAATTAACTTCGACGGTGACGCTGAACGGGCGAAACGAACCGATTGACGTGGATTCGTTTCCAATAGGTTTCAGAATCTCGTGGAAGAATCGTTGGTGCTAACATGCCGAAGATGAAGACACGTAAGTGCTTGTTGCGTCGGTTCAAGGTGACCGGAACCGGCAAGGTGCTCCGTCACCAGACGGGCAAGAGCCACCGCATGTGCACCTTTACGGGGAAGCGCGTTCGTCAGCTCCGTCGCGAGGTTGCACTCCCGAGGATCAGGGCCAAGAAGATTCTCCGAGCGCTTCAGCAAGGTTAAGGGTCGTCCAGATGCTCCCATCCGGGGTATCTGTTTGAACAAAGACAATGAGTTAATTGATCGCCGCCAATGGGCTGAGCGATTCATCGAGTGGGAAGTCAACAATGGTACGTGCACGACGCGGTTTTGCTCGGTCGCGAGCGAAGAAGCGACTTTTCAAGCTGACCAGCGGATATGTCGGTGGTCGCCGTCGCCTGCTCCGCTTGGCGAAGCAGGCAGTTCTCAGAGCACGCAAGTTCGCCTATCGTGATCGTCGCGTCCGCAAGCGTGACATGCGAAAGCTCTGGATTATCCGCATTAATGCGGCTTGTCATCAGCGTGGCACCCGCTATTCCACCTTCATCAACGGCCTGCAACTCGCGGGAATCGAATTGAATCGCAAGGTGATCGCTCACTTGGCTTATGTAGATCCGGCGGCATTCGATCAACTCGTTGCCCTGGCCGATAAGGCTCGAAGCGCGGCTACCGCGAAGGCCTAAGTCGCCCCGTTGATTTTGTCGATCAAATGGCTCTCCAATATCTGGAGAGCCATTTTCATTTCTTGACGCAATTCCTTGGCGAGCGATCTTCACTCTCGGCATGATGGAAGTGAGACCATGAGAGGGAAGACCTGTGGTGGAAGAATCGAGTCACGAAGCGATCTCGCCGTCGCAAGTGGTCCCGCCTGCCGACCACCTTTTGGCCGAGCAGAGGCTCGGGCTCGCGATTGTTTTGACGGGAGTTCTTCTAGTCTTGCTGGCGGCGCTTCCGTTTCGCTTCTTCTATCGGCCATCTTTGCCAGTGACCCGCCTTCCTCAGTATGAACTGGATTTCCAAATCGACCTCAATCACGCTACATGGGCCGAGCTGGTGCAGCTTCCGGGGATTGGTCCTTCGCTGGCGGACCGCATTTTGGAAGATCGTCAGCGGAATGGAGACTTTCAGCGGCGGTCTGATCTCGGACGAGTTCACGGAATTGGGCCGATGATTCTGGAGCGTGTGCTTCCTTTCATTGCGGTTCAAGGAGAGTCCGGCGGCTAAATCCGAGGAAATGTGCGTTCCTTTCCCCCATTTTGGACACCCATTTTTGAGGCCTTCCCGAGTGTATTGTGAAATGTCCCCGCGAGTTTTTGATGAAGCCCCAAAAATCGACTCGGTGCAAGTCATTTTGGAATGAGCGTTTGCGATGAGGCCTAATTCGGCCGAAAAAGAATTTGGCCGATCGTTTGACGTCGGCTCGCTCCCACGTATATCTAATCTCGCCAGCGGGAAATTCCTGCGGGCGACGGAAGGAACCAAAGCCTTCCGCGAAGTTGCTTGTTGATAATTTGGATAGCCTATTACAACTGCTTGCGTGATGAGTTTCTAACTTACACGCATGCAGGTTTCTTTTGAGACCTGTCTGCGACCTCTTTGGTGCAATCACGATCTTTGACTGAAACCAGAGTGTACGACTTTGCGTTTCTGATCAATCTCAGTCTCGAGAGCTGTAAAGCTTGGAAAGACTGAAATCGTACATCATTGAAGGGTTTGATCCTGGCTCAGAGTGAACGTTGGCGACGTGGATTAGGCATGCAAGTCGAACGCGAGAGTTCCTTCGGGAACTAGTAGCGTGGCGAAAGGGGCAGTAATGCATAGGTAACCTACCCTTCGGTCCGGGATATACGGTGGAAACGCCGGGCAATACTGGACATCGTCATTGGATGGCATCTTCCGATGATGAAAGATTTATCGCCGAGGGAGGGGCTTATGTTCTACCAGCTTGTTGGTGAGGTAACGGCTCACCAAGGCTACGACGGATAGGGGGTGTGAGAGCACGACCCCCGCCACTGGGACTGAGATACTGCCCAGACTCCTACGGGAGGCTGCAGTCGAGAATCTTCGGCAATGGGGGAAACCCTGACCGAGCGACGTCGCGTGGTGGATGAAGGCCTTCGGGTTGTAAACACCTGTTGGGGGGGAACAATAACGAGTGAACCCCTGAGGAAGCACGGGCTAAGTTCGTGCCAGCAGCCGCGGTAAGACGAACCGTGCAAACGTTACTCGGAATCACTGGGCTTAAAGCGCACGTAGGCGGCGACATAAGTTAGAGGTGAAATCCCATCGGCTCAACCGTGGAACTGCCTCTAATACTGTGTTGCTTGAGGGAGAACGGGGCATTCGGAACTTCCGGTGGAGCGGTGAAATGTGTTGATATCGGAAGGAACGCCGGTGGCGAAAGCGGAA
>JAIEPU010000189.1 GCA_019748235.1 bacterium | reverse complement strand
ATGCGACCGTGAAAGAGTTACCTAAAACCACCAACCCTTTTGGATGGCTTTGTCGATCCAGTAGGGTCCGGGGAAAAACCCAACGATGGCGCCGGTGAGTCCGAGTGTCCACATCAAATCACCTGGGAAGAAGACGACGAAACCGAGGAAGCGAAATGCGAGTGAGCCGAGTGTCATGCCGATGACAAAGCCGGCCGTCGCGGCATAGATCCTTGCTTGGCTGGAGGGAACGCGTTCGACTCGATCTTCTCCCGCGAGTTCAGGAGCTCGTTTGCCTACCGGCTTGAAGGTGGATGACTTTTTCTTTGGTCGCTTGGAAGGACCCGACGAAACGAATGTCGACGGAGCCGGCTTCTGTTTGCGTTTTCTCGAATCATCATGGAATGAATTCATATTGTCACCGCGTGAAGCGAATGACCGCTCCACGATTTAAATGGACGAGACGAACAACTCATGAATTCATTCGCCGCGAAACGAATCATCTTGGCGGCAAATGAATCGTTGAGATTTCATTGACGGCGATTCATTGGCTTAATGCTTAAACCCGTGACGTCTTCGTCGACAAGTAACCGAGGAGTGCAAAGAGACACACGAGAAAAAGAATCGACTCGCCCGGGAAGAAAAATGGATTCTCGAGATCGTAGAACCGCAAAAGTCGAATCCGCGCTCCGGTAAACCAATGAATTAGCCCGAAAACGAGACCGAGAGCTCCGCCTCCCGCAATACTAATGGTGACCTCTTCACGTTCACTCGGCAGGCCACTCCAATTCTTCTTTGTTGATTTTTTGGGAGTCGTATCGAGTGATTTGACCTTCGGTTTCGGACGTCTCACCCTCGTATCGATCTCTGTCCGCTTCTTGATCTTCTTTGCCTCGACCGTCTTGTTCACTGATTTAGTTTCAGCCGTTCTTTTAAGCGCCTCTGGCTCGGTCCCCTCTTGAAGTGAATAAAGGTTCTCAGCCTGTTTCGCGGGCTGGGCGGGCGCAACTTTTTTTACTTTCGGGGGCCCCGCCGGCTTCTTCACTTGAGAAGTGTCCGGTTGTTTCTTGGCTGAAGGGGAAGGTTGCTGGGGAATTGGTTTCTTATCGCTCATGGGGGCGTCCACCTTGTTCCATAAAGATGAGAGAGATGTGCTCGCTCCAGCATAACGGCTTTCTCATCAAAACGGACTGTCATTTCGATCGAGCGGAAAAACTCGTTTTCCCCCGCAAAATCGGGATAGTTCACGCCGTTTTACACGGAAGCTCGCAAAAATCGGCCAAATCGCACAATTTCAGGTGTATCACCCCTCTGGTAAGGATGAAAAAGTCCGATTATCCAGCGTTTGAGATCATGAGATTCAACGACTCCTCTTGGGTTTTTCCTCGCTCCTGCGTACATTAACCCCAGACAACGATCCTCTCGGCACACTTGCCATTGGATTCAGCCAGGTCCAATGGTTCGCGCGGATGCACCTTGCACCGCCTTTTGGTCCTGGGAACACCCTAAGGACCAAGATGACTTTTCAAGACCTCGGGCTCTCCGAGCCCATCGTTCGTGCTGTTTCCGCAGAAGGCTACGAGACCGCGACTCCCATCCAAGAACAAGCGATTCCGCACCTGTTAGAAGGCCGGGATTTGCTGGGATGTGCTCAAACCGGGACTGGAAAGACGGCCGCATTCGCGCTGCCGATCCTTCACCGTTTGAATGCCACTCCACTCGGGAAGGGACGGGGAAGGCGTATTCGTGCGCTCGTTCTCTCGCCGACGCGTGAGCTCGCTTCACAAATCACTCAGAGCATCCGGATCTATGGCAAAAACACCCCCATTCGTCAGACGACGATTTATGGCGGCGTGAATCAACATGCCCAGGTCCGCGCGATTCGTCAGGGTGTCGACATCCTTGTCGCCACGCCGGGCCGATTGCTCGACCTGATCAATCAAGGCTTCATCGATCTTCGCGCCATCGAGACGTTTGTTCTCGACGAGGCGGATCGCATGTTCGACATGGGATTCCTTCCAGACCTGCGTCGCATCATCAGCTATTTGCCAGCCGATCGGCAAACAGTCATGTTCTCGGCAACGATGCCATCGGCCGTCGAACAGTTGGCAACCGCCATCCTTCGAGAGCCCGTGCAGATTCGCTTGGCGACGAAGACGTCGACGAATCATTTGATCGAGCAACAGATCTGCTTTGTGCCGCAGAATCACAAGATCGACGTCCTGACTCAGTTCCTACAGGATGAATCGATCGGCAGCGCGGTCGTGTTCACTCGAACGAAGAACGGCGCGGACAAAGTCGTGAAGCGACTTCTCGACTCGAATGTTCAAGCGAAAGCAATTCACGGCGATAAGAGCCAAAATACCCGTGAACGGGCTCTTGCCAGCTTTAAGCAGAACCGGACGAAGGTTCTGGTCGCGACCGACGTCGCCTCACGTGGGATCGATGTGAGTGGCATCTCGCACGTGTTCAATTTCGATCTTCCCGAGGAGCCGGAGTCGTACGTCCATCGCATCGGGCGAACGGGGCGTGCTGGTGCAACCGGCGTCGCAATCTCGTTCTGCTCGGGACATGAAAGACGACATCTGCGCGAAATCGAGCGATTCATCAAGAAGTCGATCCCGGTTCATCCCGAGTACAACGCTCAACGAATGGCGGAGTACATGGCGGAGATGGATGATCGAGGCATGGGAGGGGGCCCGCGGCGACCACACGCGCGTTCACCGCGAAGACCCCATGCGATGGAATCGCTTCAACAGGATCGTCCACAAACGATGGAACGGAAATTCAAGAAGAAGCCGGGCCACGTGAGGTCGGAAGCCATGGATTCCCGTCCGGGGAAGAAGCGTCGGCGTTCGTTCTCGCTTGCCCGTTCGTCCGACTAGTCGCGTCACGCGACTGATGAAGATAGAAGTGCCCGGTTGCCCAAAGCGGCCGGGCTCTCTCATTTCTTGAAATCAGGGAACATCCGACGTGTCGTCCCTTCCACCGACTTCTCTGTAGAATAGTCGAGGAAAAACGAACGAAGGGGATGCGATGAGCGCGACCGCCGAACCCAAAGATCAAACGATTCTGCCGCACGGGCTCCCGATCTTGAACATGCCTCACGATCAGCAATTCAAGATCGATTCGAACATCAAAGCGCCCGATCTCGAACATCGCCGAGTTCTCCGAAAAGCGACTGGGACGTATTACACCGCCGTCGCGAAAGCGAAGGGAAGATTCCTCAACCACGAAGAGGCCCGCAATCGCGCCGCTCACATCAAAAGAGATGCAATCGAGCACCTTGATCAATACCTCGAACAATTCGAAGCGAATCTGAAGAAGAACGGCGGACACGTTCACTGGGCCGAGACGGCCGATGACGCGGTCCGCATCATCATTGAGATCGCGAAGAAAGCTGGCGTCAGCCACACGGTTAAAAGCAAGAGCATGGCGACCGAAGAAGTTCATCTGAACGATGCGCTCGAGAAGGCGGGCATCGAACCGGTGGAAACCGATCTCGGCGAATACATCTGTCAGCTAAGACATGAGCCCCCCTACCACTTCGTCACGCCGGTGATGCATT
Organism: bacterium; assembly: GCA_019748235.1. GTDB lineage: Bacteria > Planctomycetota > Planctomycetia > Kolteriales > Kolteriaceae > JAIEPU01. The sequence continues at coordinate 10,997 of JAIEPU010000189.1, read as the reverse complement.
TAACGACGAAGGATATTGCCGACACCTTCGTGCGACAGCTTCACATTCCTCGCACCGAAGTGCCGGAAGAACTCGCCAACATCGCTCGCGAAAAACTTCGCCAGCAATTCGTGACAGCCGTCATGGGAATTACTGGGGCGAATTTTCTGGTTGCCGATGCGGGGATGATTGCCATTACAGAGAACGAAGGAAACGCAAGGCTATCATTCTCCATGCCCGACGTTCACGTCGCACTCGTGGGAATAGAGAAAATCGTCCCCCGACTGGCGGATCTAGCGACTCTTTGGCCAATGCTAGCGACGAGTGGAACGGGACAGCATCTCACCTGTTACAACAGCTTAATTGGCGGGCCCAGGCGAGAGGGGGAAACAGACGGTCCTCGTGAGTTCCACGTGATCCTTATGGATAATGGACGGACAAAACTCCTCGCCGATCCGGAACAACGTGAAGCAGCGCAGTGCATTCGCTGCGGGGCATGCCTCAATGTCTGCCCCATCTTCAAGAGCGTCGGCGGACACAGCTATGACACCACTTACCAGGGGCCGATCGGCTCGGTGATCACACCGCACTTGCGTGGGTTAAAGGACTGGAAGCATTTGTCGTACGCATCGAGTTTATGCGGCAATTGCACCGAGGTATGTCCGGTCCGGATCGATATCCATCATCACTTGCTTCGCAACAGAAGAAACGCAGTGACAGCCCATTTCACCACCTGGAGTGAACGCTTTGCTTTTCGGATGTGGATGAAAGGGATGAAGTCCCCTTTCCTTTACCGGATGCTTGGACGATTCGCGCGCGTGGGACAATTCTGTTACGACCTGCTTCGACTCGATAAAGGATGGATTCCCACCCCACTCGATGGATGGACCAAGTCGCGCACCCTCCCTCGGATCGCGAAGCGATCGTTCCATGAGTGGTGGGATACCGAAGGGCAGAGATAGAACTACCGTCCATCGCGTCGATGGACGGTCACACGAATCGGCGTCTTGGGGCGTAACGTGATGACTGGTTCAGGCTCGATATCGCTTCCCGGCAGAAGATCGAGCCGATACTTCTGGGCGAGCGTCGCGAGAATGAGTATCCCCTCCAGCATCGCGAAGTGATTGCCGATGCAGATTCGAGGGCCCACCCCAAACGGAAAATATTGAAGCTTGTGCATCGATTCCTGGCGATCATCAGCGAATCGCTCCGGATCAAAGCCGTCAGGGTTCTCCCAAAAGTCCGCATGGCGGTGCGTGACGTACTGGCAAACGAGAATGAATTCCCCCTTGGGAATCGGATACCCTCCAATGACGTCGTCATTGATGGCGCGGCGCTCCGTCGCCCAGACCGGGGGACGAAGCCTCATCGACTCTTGCAGGACCATGCGCGTGTATGTTAAGCGGGGCAGATCAGCCGCCGTCGGAGGTCGATCTCCAAGCACGGTGTCGAGTTCCTCGTGAAGCTTTCGAGCCACATGAGGATGTTTTGAGAGTAAGTACCAAGTCCAAGAGAGCATGTTCGCGGTCGTTTCGTGTCCCGCGAGGAAGATGGTTTTCACTTCATCCAAAAGCTGCTTCTCAGGCATTCCCTCACCGGTCTGCTCGTCACGCGCAAGTAGGAATGCATCAAGCAAATCTTGTTGAGCGGCCTCCCGCTTCCCCTCCGCGTGTTCCCTTCGTCGATCATCGATGATCTTTTTCATCTTTGAATCGAGGACCGAGAGAGCTTTCTGAAATCGGCGGACGCGTGGGGTGGGGAGCATGTCGGTGAATTCGGTGGCGTACTGAATTCGGAAGAGAATGTCCTCCAGGCAGACCGTTATCGCATCGCCTATCTCGGTCACGTCATTCTCGATGTCCGTACCTAGCATCGTTCGGCAAATGACGCGGAGCGTGAGATGCATCATGTCTGCGGAGATGTCAACGACCTGACCATTGTCCGCGCTCGTGCTCCATTTCGTTGCAAGATCCTGAGCGCACTCGCAAATGATGTCCCCGAACACGAGGACTCGACGAGCCATGAAGGCGGGTTGGGCGAGCTTTCGTTGGCGCCGCCATAGTTCGCCGTCCCCCGTCAACATCCCAAGGCCGGCAAGCGCCCGAATCTTGTGGTAGCCCCGAACGTCCTTCGAAAAGTTCTCGACGTTTCGGACCAAGATGTGTTGAACCTGATCGGGGTGAAAGAAGACGTGGGCACGAAGCGGACCAAAACGGAGACGGACGACGTCGCCGTATTCGCGGTACAGCGACATCATGTATTTCGCCGCATTCCCACGCATCCCTCGCATGTGCCCGAGGATGAAATCGGCGGGCGGGGAGGGCGCCCGTTTCCTGACGGAAGGTTGCGCCGCCCCAAGAGTCTTCGAAGTGAGAATCGACATCGGTTGCCTCAATGTGCGCCCACGAACTGATTTCCCGATTCGCCGCTCAATCATAACAAACGGACAATCAAGCCGGCATACGGTCCGCACTCACCGAAACTCTCGAAGAGACTTCTCTAGAGAGAAGCGGGACAGCTCAGCGCAGGATGAGGTTAGAGCTACCAAAAGAACTCAGGGGACGTCAAGAATTCCGTTCGACGATGCGACAACCAGGCCTGTGAATGAGCATTTCATGGGTGCCAATCATTGCATGACGATAAAGAAGAACGAAAGGGCGGGAACGGTCAGTCCCCCTCGACAAATCGTTCGCGGAAGCCAAACTCATGTGTGCGATTCGACTCCGTGGAGTCCGAAACCGGCTCTGAGGGCGGACGCGTCCCATGACGATTTCGTTAGCTGACAGCCTACCGACCCGTTTGAAGAATTACTGGGCTTCGCCAGTTAAGCGATGTCGTTCCATTCATCTTTCGGCTGATGATAAGACGACGACAGGAAATTGGTGCGAGTGTGAGTTTCCTGAGCCCACTTGAGCCAAGCCTTTTGGGTTGAGTTCCTCAATTCTCGCGAAATACTGAGGAATTCTGAGAATTCCGCGCCGATCCGACCGGCGGTACTCGATTGGCACAGAGGGTGCATATTACTTCCCGCGTTAAGGGGTGACGAAGAAGCGACGAACCCCTGACCGAGACAACGAGTTCATCCGAGAAGGAGCACCCTGTCATGTTCAAGAAACTACTTTTAGGCGCGGTTGCTGCTTGTGCGATCGGATTGGCCACTCCAACGACAGCCGACGCCGGGCACTGGCACCATCATCGTGGCAATTACGGCTATCGCGGCGGCTATTACGGACGACCAGCATTTTACGGTCCGCGAGTTTATTCTCGCTACTACGGTCCAGGGGCCTATGGCGGATATGGTTACGGCGGCTACGGCGGATTCGGACGCCGCGGCGGACTTTGGATTGGTTTCTGATGAGCCGGTTCGAACACGGTTGAAGTGGAAGTCACGGGGATGACTGTCACTTCGATTGCGAAACCGAGCGAAAGCGGCGTAAAGACGTTCGTCCGACAGAGACAAGTTTAGCTTTCATCCAACCAAGCACGATCACCCACTAGCTTGTCTCTTAGAAGTCGAACCTCGAAACGCCGCTTTCACCTTCCATTCCTTGGATGTCGTACCTTCGATTTCAGGAAGCCCTGACATCAACCATCAAAAGCCCGAACGAAGTAAATAGGCGCTGCACCTTAACGAACGTTCTGGGTGAACTCTCTCCGCAGGCAGAATCTATACCGTGAGCGAACGGAGCCTCCTCACGGTATGTTGCTGCCTGCGGGGTTATTTCTCGAAGGGGTAGATCCGAGACCGATTAAATTTCCATGATTAACCAGTTATGACAGACGATCTTCCTCAGATTCTTCTTCGTCCGATTGAGTCTGTTGAAGTCGCTCGATGGCTTCAGCAAGATGGTCAAGTCTCAATTGCATGGCGCGAATGACTTCATCCAAGTCCTCGACGTTCTTTTCGAGAAATGCTACCTTCTCCTCGAGTGCGATAATCGAATGAGACATACCCCGACCCCCTCTTTGTTCCTCGACACATTGAGATGAATCACTCGTCAATCGAATGGAGTGCCTTGGTGGCACACGTCTAATTCTGATTCTTCGCCGCGAGATTAGAAACTCGAAACCGAGGAGATCCTAACGGCGTATTTCATATGTCGCTCCAACGGAGCGTATACTTGGCCTTTACGCTCGTTTTCCTCGGAAAATCACACCGTTTCTCGAATAAAAATCGTCCGTCACCGATTTCACGAGATTCATAGTTGTTTGTCCGATCGAGCGACCGCTAAACTGTGAAACAACTTTAACACGCGTCGGAAGAAGCTGCCGTTCACGCCAGACGGTAGCGCCAACGCATTACAAGGTCTGGGGAGAGAGACATGAGCGGAGTTTCCCGCCGGGGATTTTTGGGAACGGCTGCATCCGCATCCGTTCTCGCAAGTGCCGCCAGCGCGCATGCGGCGAACCGGGTCATCGGAGCCAATGACACCATTCGGGTTGGATTTATCGGCGTTGGTGGTCGTTGCCAATCGCACCTTCAGCAAGTTCTCGACATGACCAAAGACGGCCGAAAGGTCCAAGCCGTCGCCGTCTGTGACGTATTCAATCGTCACCGGGACGAAGCCGCCAATAAGCTCGACCGCGCCAATGAGCAGATGGGGATCAAGGAAAAGGTTAAGAAGTTCGAGGACTACCGGAAGCTCCTCGAAGACAAGGACATTGACGTCATCTGCATCGCGACGCCTGATCATTGGCATGCGAAGATGACGATCGACGGCTTCGAGGCAGGGAAAGACGTCTACTGCGAAAAGCCGATGACGCACACCATCGAAGAAGCCCATGCGGTCGCGGCGTCCGCTCAAAAGAACAATCGCGTCATGCAGGTCGGTGTCCAGTCGACATCGGACCCGATGTGGCGGGATGCGAATAGCAAAATCATCAACGGCCGAATCGGCAAGGTCGTTCAGGCTCAGACGCACTTCTATCGCAATAGCAGCCTTGGCCAGTGGCGTTACTATAAGTTGACCAAGGACATGACCCCGCAAAATGTGAACTGGGACATGTTCCTCGGCCACGAGTTCGGCTTGGCTCCAAAAGTCCCGTTCGATCGCGCACGTTACTTCCAGTGGCGCTGCTACTGGGATTACGGCGGAGGTATGTTCACTGACCTGTTCGTCCACCGGACGACTCGTTTCATGGTGGCGATGGGTGTTCGTGAGCCCCGCCGCGTCGTCGGTGCCGGCGGTCTTTATCTTGAATACGACGGGCGTGATGTTCCTGACGTCGCCACCGTCGTCGCTGATTTCAATGAAGGTTGTCAACTGATCGTGACCGCCACGATGGTCAATAACCACGAAATCGAAGAATGCGTTCGCGGTCACCTCGGGACGGTCATCTTCAAGGAAGGGACCGGCTACGAGATTCGTGCTCAGCAGGTGGCGGATCGTCCGACCAACTCGGCCGAGAAGTCAGCGAACAACGACGTCGAGTTGATCGTGCCGGAAGGGATTCCCAAAGGTAAGGGTGATATTCAAACCCGCTATCACTGGGAAAACTTCATCCAGTGCGTCAGGGATCGCAATCGGGAAACCAACAACACCCCCGAGCTCGGCGCTGCCGCGATCACGCTTGTCAACATGGGAACGCTGAGCTACCGCGAGGGGCGCGCCCTGTTCTGGGACAAGGAGAAGAAGGACGTCGCGAATGCGGACGGCTCATGGGCCGTCGCTTGGGAGAAGCGAAGTCACGAGCGTGGCAAGCCCAACCATGTGATGGGATGGAAGGCCGGCGACACAGGGAGCCTTCTCGTTCCGCCCGAGTATCAGAAGCTCGAAGGAGCTTGGGTCAACGGCAAGGATCCTTCTGCCTAAGCAACTCGGATCATTGGAAAAAAAAGAGCCAAGTCATTCGTGACTTGGCTCTTTCTACTTCTCGAACACTTGAAGAGATTGTGTAGTCAAATCATGCTGCTTTCGATGCCGCCCGATTCCATGGTTTAAGGAACCGGGCAAAGAGATTGTCCGATGAGGTATCTCGGTACCCCATCAGCCTCATCACCTCTCCATGATGTTTCCAAAACTCCCGTTCAATATCTGGAGGCATCTCCTGACGGAACGATCCAACCTTTCCTTTTCGGAAATGCTGAGGAAGGGAAAGTCTTGCGCTATCTGGTGAGAACGTGTCCGTCTTCTTCGTGAGCAGTTCGTCAAGCCCCAATCGCTTTATGGAAATTTCAATCGTACCGACCGGGTCTTGAAGCATGTCTTCGTAACGGACGATGGATGTAGTCGCGTGTCGACAAGACCAGCTCAGAATGTGCTCACTCCAACCGCCGAAACTTTCATTCAAAGTCACCAAGTTTCGAAGAGTGGCGAGAAACTGCTCTTTGTATTCCTCAGAGTCGTCTCCCGATTTAAAACCCATCTCCGTGGTGAGGATAAAGTGGGCGTAGGATGTGAGGGCATCGCGACCGTCACGGATGACATAGATGGCCGGGTTGACATCGGTCGGCAATTCATGTGTTTTAATGAAGCAGACTTCATCACTGGAATCGAGCTCTACGAAAGAGGGCATCGATTCAAAGCCGACCTTCGAGGCGGCCTGTTTCATTTCCTCTGACCAAGTAGGATCGGCATCGGGGAAGTAAAGATCGCGCGTCTTCACCCCGTACACTTCGTGAATCGCGGTCCGCAACAGCGTATTGCCGGACCGCGGATAAGAGGACAACCAAACAATCATTGACATCCCTTCGTAGGTCTTCCACCGAAGAACCCGCTAAGAGGCGCTGGGGAAGAATCTTCTACCAAAGATCCTTGATCACACCAAAGAAGACGAGGAACGAGCGTATGCACTTTGGCATACTCCATTCCAAGAGCGAAACACCACACAGAGATGAACGACTTGGTGACCCGATTTATTTCGTCGGCGATCCAACTTTTCGATTCTTGCTTTTCGATGACAGTGCTCTGTCAGTTTGGAAAACGAGGAGGTGGACCCGTTATTCTTTACCTAAGCCACGAGGTTGAAAACTCGATTCACCACTCCTCATATCCAGAGTCGAACATCATTCAACGATGGGCGGTCGGAGACGGGGTCCCTTTCTCCAGAATTTCTTCAGGCGATCCACCAAATTCCTGCGTCGATACCCGAACTTTCCCGTCACCTCGCCATAACGCTCCCAAAACATCTCCTCGACATCATTTGGCATTTCGTCAACGAAACTTCCGGACTTTCCCTTACGAAAGAGCTCCGGCGATAGGCGATGGAGGTCCTGGAATCGAACGAAGTTACCTCGTGACCTCTTCTTTTTCACCGTTATGTCGAGGCAGAGATGTGAAAGGGCTCGCTGAAGCACCTCGATGGGACGCTTTTGGAGCTGAGAATAATGAACGACGGTCGTGGGCGCAGGGCGTCCCGTCCACGTGCAGACATGTTTTCCCCATCCTCCGAACCGCTCATCATCAGTGACTAGCTTTCTGATGGTTTTGTCAAATCGCAGGTCGTAGTCATCCTTCGAACACTTTTCCTCAACGGTCAAAATGAAGTGGGCATACGAAGTGATCGAATCACGACCGTCTCTGATGACATAGATCGCAGGACGATCGTCATCGGGCAATTCGTGTGTCTTAACGAACGCGGCATTTCGCTTTTCATCTAACTCCGCGATTGACGAGTAGGGCCGATAACCAACGAGATTGACGATGTTACCTCTCTCTTCCGGATCAGGCATCGCAATATTCGGCATATACAGATCATGAGTTGCGACATCGAAAAAGTGATGAAGTAGAAGGCGGATGAATGTGTTACCTGACCGCGGGTAGGAAGCTAGCCAAACGATCATGATGGACCCTCAAAAGATCTTCGGTTGAAGCTCCTTTAAGGGCGCTTTGGCGTGTCCTTCCGCAAGGAGTACATCACTGGTAGCTTAATCGAGCCACTTGTTGGATATGCCATTCGTGCTATCGAGTAATTGAACTCTACCAAAGGCGCCAATTCTCGATCAATCGAGACAACGACGAATCAACTTGTTGATCCCCTAGGACCGATATCTACGTCTTGAAAAAGGGCGGAACGCCCTCAGCAGTTGTCAAACTTATCTTGCTAGGCCGCCTTGATGCCAAGCGACCGAGTGTATCCCAGTTCATCCATCATTCGGCTGTGATACTTCCAGAAGAATGCTTCCAAATGGGGGGGCATCTCATCTTTGTGCGATCCCACTTTTCCTTTGCGAAAGAACTGAGGAGAAATCTCCTTGAGTTGATCGAACGATAACTTGACCTCGCCGGTCGCCGGTTGGAGGTCCAAGTTCAACTGATTAAGGGCCAGCTTCAATGTTTCAATCGGATGGGCAACGAGGTCTTCGTAACGAATGATAGCCGTCGGTCCACTTCGCTTCGTCCATGACGCCACGTTGCGACTCCAGCCTCCAAATCGGTCGGTGTAGTAGATGATTTTGCGCAGCGTCTTTGCATACATGTTCGCATACTGCGACGGGGCGCACTTTATTTCATTCGTGAGGATAAAGTGCGCGTATGACGTCAGTGAATCACGACCATCACGGATGACATAAATCGCCGCATGATCGTCGTTCGAGAGTTCGTGTGTCTTGACGAAAGCAATCTCATCAGAGTGTGCGAGTTCGTCAAGCGACTGATAAGATTTGTAACCAACCAGAGTCGAGAGATCCTTTGTGTTCGATCGATCAATAGGATCAGGCAGGTTCACATAGATGTCGTGCGTATGAATACCATAAAGATGGTGAAGCAGTAGCCGGAGGAATGTGTTACCAGAGCGAGGAAAGGAAGCTAACCAAACAATCATTCCCCTGCACTCCTTCGCAGTTCATAGGCCACTCCCCCGTGAACCAGTTCATGGATACAAAGGAGCTCTCGCGGATATTGGACTCGGGCAGAGTCCCGTGCCGGAGCACGGTTCCACCTACTATTGGTCGATCCGACTTCATTAAGAACTTGATGATTTTCACCGGTGTTGCGTGAACTTATTAGCGGCACTGGAAAGACAACAATTCGAGCTTTGTCGCCGGTAAAACAGAATGACATCTTCCGTTTTCCATTGAAAATGGAGGATCCGGAGAGATGTCGAGTAAGTTGATAATCCTTCTGCAACCTACCTAATTGACATGAGCGATAGAACCAAAGCGAGGGAGCGGACCCTCACTTCGGTGCCGGCGTTGGGAATCAAAAGGGGTGACAAGAGGATGTCACCGACAACAGCGGATCACTTGTTCATATCCCTGGTTCGCATTTCCAGAACCAGGGTAGAGCAGATCCTGGAATGCGACATTTAAGCGCTCTGTTTCTTGATCCGCATGCGTGCGGCAGACGTAGAGCGGAATTGGTGCCACCACTTCGGATTCACTTTGCGGCGGTCATTTGGCCAGCCGGAGAAGAACCATTCGTCAATCGTGCCATTAACATCATTGAAAACGAAATACGCCGGTCGAATTTTGTTATCGCCTTGCGGCCCGATCCACTGATGATCGAATGGAAAGAGGGCTTCGCACCGAATGCCAGCCGTGATCGCAATACCCAGTTCCGCTGATTCGCGGAGGCATTCGGCTAGCTTCGCCCGCCAAGTGGTTCGCTCGTTCACGTAAGGGGCGAAAGATTCCTCGTCGAATTGATTGGCAAGCCGGTCGAGCCGGCAAAGACGGCTCCGTGCTTCGCGAATATCGCGGAGGATACGACGCACCAAAGGCAAGGTTCGTGCCGCTTCGGTCAAGATGAAGGTGCCACGTCGAGTTGCCATGGCTGAGCCCCTTGATTCGCTGCTGTCAGGTCACGCTTGGTAGTAATGTCAACGCACCTAAACTTACCCGCGCGGCCCGCAAACTAGCCTTGATTTCGCTACTTCCCTTGAACTTTCCGAAGCTCGGCCTCCCCCTATCTTTTGCGATGAGCAATCTCGGCACGACCGGAAGAGTTTCACCAAACTAACATCTAGATACTCGATCATTTCCAACGGGACCGCGTTCTGAATCATGTATTTTCAACGCCGAAAAACTTTGACAATCGCGAAAGATTGCAGTGCGCCCTTCACACTTTTCCCTGTCGCTTATGGATTGCCGATCCGTCAAGATGAAGCCATCTGCGATTCAATCTCCTGTCGGTTTAGCTCAGAGAGACGAGATGACTTCACGCCGATTTGTGTCGTTTGTTTGTTGCCTACTTTTGGAGTTTCTCTCTGTAAACTCTGGGCCACTCGCCCGAGCGGAAGGAACCAGAGAAATCGTGCTGAAGCAATTGGAAGAATCTCGACCCAAGCTTCGAACGTCGGATTCTCTTGAAAAAAGACGCGAAGAAGTACGGCGGTCTTTCCTCAGAGGGGCGAAACTCTGGCCGCCCTTTGTGAAGATGCCGCTCCATCCGGTGATCAACCGTGGCCGCGACCACGATGGCTACCGCGTCGAAAACATTTCACTCGAAACGATCTCAGGGTTCTATGTCACGGGAAACCTTTACCGTCCCCTTCCTGCACGCGATCAGAGTCCCGTCGTCCTGGTTCCGCACGGCCATTTCATTCCCGAGGGACGATTTCATCCCGATCAGCAAAGGTTATGTGCCCATCTGGCACGCATGGGGGTCACGGTCCTCTCGTATGGAATGGTCGGCTGGAACGATTCAAGACAGACGACGCATGACGATCCAATGGTGCTCGCCTTGCAAACATGGAACAGCATTCGTGCGGTCGATTTCGTGAGCCGGATTCCTGGAGTTGATTCCAGACGCATTGGGATTACCGGGGCATCAGGGGGAGGCACGCAATCCCTTTATCTAGCGCTGCTGGATGATCGGATTCGAGCGGTCGCACCGGTGGTCATCGTCTATCCGTGGACGGATCCAGATGGGTGTAAATGTGAAGGTGGCCTGCCCGTCCTGCAAAGTTCGGGCTCGAATATCATCGAAGTGGCCGGGCTTTGTGCCCCGCGACCGCAATTGATCATCTCTGTGGGGGGAGATCAGACGAAAGAATTTCCCACCCTTGGTCTTCCATTCGTGAAAAAGGTCTACTCCGCCGCGGGCGCCGCCGAGCATGTTTCGAATCTTCACCTGCCC
>JAIEPU010000115.1 GCA_019748235.1 bacterium | reverse complement strand
ACCAGTATTCGCCGTCCTGCTTCGCGCGGAAAGTGATGACGTCCATTCGCGGATCGCCGTCACTGTGTCGGACCCACGTGTGACCCGCATCTTCTGAAACGTAGAGCCGAATCGCCGACAGCCCTCCCCTTTCCTCCGACGTCAGGTCGAGTGGAATGCGGAAGGTCCGCTGCGGACTGAAAACGGTCCCATCATTCGCGGGATCAGCCGCCTGAGGACCGACGATCACCAATAAGAGCGCCAAAACGGCTCCAAGTGTGTTCATGACTGATCCAATCCTTTGGACTTATTCCCCTCGGAATTTCCGAGCTGATTCGGGGTCGAAAGAGAGTCACCTGTTTCGATCGATCTCTTGGCCGAAGATCCGCCGTCGCTGACAGAGTTCGTTGTCTCCTTTGAGCCAACGAGCAAATCCGCAACCGCTTCACTTGTGGACGAGTTATTTCGATCGACGATGCGAACCCGAAGCGTGTACTTGCCCGGTAGCAAGGTCGTCGGCATCGAAAATAGAAAATGACAGAAGAAGTCGCGTCGTGGCGTTACACACTTATCGAGGATGTCGGGAAATGTCTGATTGAAGACTGTTTGACCGGCGGCATTTTCGATCGACAAGTCGCAGCCCAGTTTGGTTTCGAATTCCTGATTCGTCTCTTTGCTCACGAAGTTGCTGACTTCAAGATACGCGAGGCATCGCTCGCCAGGAGCGATCGTCTCCGTTTCGCGGGGAACCGTCTTACCAAACCCAATGATTTCGGTGCAGAGATGCAAGCGATGAGTGTTCAGTGTCGCCGCTGGCGTCGCTTCCGGAGCGGATGTAGCCAAAGAGGTGGGAGCAGCCGGCGCAATGGGTGTTTTCGCCGCCACCTCCATCACGGTGACGATTTTTTTCTCTGGTATTTTCTCGGGCATCGGAGGCATTGTGGCGACGGTCGCCTTCTCTTGAACCGCACTAACAGCCACAGCGGGCAGTTCAGTGGCAGCAGCGGCCGGCAAAACAGGAGGTGGCGTCCCGACCGGCATGGACGACGGAGCTGGCAATGAGTCCTCGACTCCACTTACCGGCTTGACGAGTGGATCGACTCTCTCCGCAGAGGGAGACTCGGCTCCCTTAGATGCAACTTCGGCAACGGCGGGAACAATCGCTGGTGGAGTGGACAACTTGGCACTGCTCGGCGGTGATATGCTCGCAACGACGGCAGAATCTTCCTTCTTCGCCGCTTCGACATTCGCAATCGTCGCTGGCTGCTCCTTAGCGTCACTCGTAGCTCGGAGCGATTCTCCGTCAGCCACCGCGGGAGGCAATGTGGCCGGATCTCGTTGTTTTGCGACCGCGTGCGGAATCTTCTTTCCTTCTGCTGAAGGATTGCTCGAGGCAACAGCCTCCGTTTCCACGACGGACGTTCCATCCGAAGCGGATTTCAGCGTCGGAGCGGGCGGGAGGGCGTCGGGCAGAGACCCCGGCATTTTCCCTGGTGCGACCGGAGGAGTCGGCAAAGAGGACACCAGGTCTTTCGAGCCCAGAGAAGCATCTCCGTCGGCGAGACTGTTTTCGACAGATCCGCCAGCCTTTAACGCCTCGGGACCGCTTGTCGATTTCACTGGCTGAGACTTAGTGATTCCACGGCCGATCAGAAAATCACCATCGGCTGATTTAGCTTTCGATTCAGGAAGAGCAGAGGCCACCGCATTGGGATTCGCCGTCTCTGATTTCTGAGAACCACCAGCGGCGGAAGTAGCCTTTTCAGACGGTTTCGCTTTCGATGCATCCGCCAACCGAACCGGTTCGTTCGCATTTGCTTTTCTGAATTCAGCAACCGCAGGCGGCGTCAATTCGACCTGACGAACGGCTTCGTCCAGTGGTGTATCCCGCCGAGATCGTAGCTGCGAACAGCCCGATACCCCAACGAGGACCACGGCCATGGCAATCAGCAATTTGTTTGGCGTTCTCATCCGAGCGATGCCTCGCCCCGCGTTTAGTTCGGTCAGCGCGTCGGTGCGGAATCTTGGGTTGAAACGGGCGAATATCGATCCGTACGAAACGATGCAAGAGAACTTGAGTGAAACCCACGGTTTTGCGGAAAACCGAACGCTGGAAAGAAAATTCTTGGGCGGACGGTGAATCTCTGCCCCGGAAACGAGAAAACTTCGGAGAAATGCGTCCAAGCCATTGAGGAAACACTTTCGGACGCTCGGGCCTGCGTATTACATAAATAGGTGGTGAAGAGAATCTTGGTGAAGTCGAGTAGGGCGTGGACCCGAGCCTAATGCCGACAGCCGATGCGAATTTGATGATCGAGACGCCGGAGGAGTTCGACGAACTCTGTGCCCAGTTGCGTCATGCGCGGCAAATCGCCTTCGATACCGAATTCATTCCGGAGCGAACATACACCCCCGAACTTTGCCTGGTCCAAGTTGCCACCGACAAGATCGTGACCGCCTTCGATCCTCTTAACCTGCCCGACGTCACTCCTTTCTGGCAAGCTCTGGTGGAAACCGACGCCGAAGTCATCGTTCATGCGGGAAAGCATGAAATGGACTTTTGTGTCGCGGCGACCCAAAAACTTCCAGCTCGGCTGGTCGACGTTCAGCTTGCCGCCGGGTTCGTCGGCCTGGGGTATCCCATCTCCTACACAAACCTTGTCAGCCGCGTCCTGAATGCCCATGTTCATTCTGCCGAAACCAGAACCGACTGGAGCCATCGCCCCCTCTCCGCCCGGCAGATCCAGTACGCACTCGACGATGTCAGGTATCTCATCCCGATCTGGAACCAAGTGGCGGGAATGCTCGACTCCAAGGGTCGGCGTCAGTGGTATGAAGACGAGCTGACCATCCAATACGCGTCTCACCTCGAGGATCCTTCGCTCCGGTCTCGGCGTGTATCAGGAGCGGGAGGCTTGAAACCGAGATCTCTCGCCGTCATGCGTGAAATCGTGGCTTGGCGAGAGGAGCGGGCGCGATCGCTGAATCGCCCCCCACGGTGGATTCTCCGCGACGACATCATTGCCGAGCTCGCCAAACGCCAACCGACGACGATCGAAGAGCTTCGGTCGACGCGTGGCCTGGGAATCGACAGCAAGGCACAATGGGCGAAAGAGTTGCTGGCCGCCATCGAGAGGGGCGTCGCCATCCCGGACGAAGATCTCCCTCGATCCTCGGGTCGCCGAGAGACGACCGAGGAACAGATGGTCGCCAAGATTCTGGCCGCTGCCATGCTGCAACGGGGAAGTGAACAAGGAATTGCCACCGGGGTCGTCGGGAGTAATGAGGACCTTCGTGATCTGCTCGATTGGTTCCGATCCGGCGAAAAAACCGAGAAACCAGCTCTATTGATAGGGTGGCGTGAAGAGCTCATCGGCCGGTATCTTCTTCAAATACTCTCGGGCGAGGTCGTCGCACGGGTGGCGGCCGATGCCGATACCATCAAGCTCCACTTCGAACCTGCTTCCCAGCACCGACCGTAACAACTCCCTCAGGCCAGGACAGAAAGTCAAATTGAACAGATGTCATCGATTTATCCACATATCCCTTGCCTCATTTCGGGTATGTGCAATAAATAACCATGCGGTCAACCTTTACGCCGAGAAGCTGGAGGCGAAATGGTGCGAAACGGTTCAGCGGAATACAAGGTCGGCGATGTCGTCATCTTCCGGATTGTGAAGCGTTCCAGCCATCCCGGACGACGGGCTGCCCAAATATCTCCTGAACCACGCGGCGAAGACTACCTCTACGAGGTCGATAAGTACTGGATGGTTTCCGACCGCCGTCATGATGGTACCGTTGTTTTGCTGACTCGGCGGGGCAAACAACACGTCGTTCAATGCAGCAATCCCCGTCTCCGGCCTGCCAAATGGTGGGAGCGGGTTCTCTACCGAAACCGATTTCCGAATAATCCAGTCACCATGCCGCCGCTCGCCGCAGGTTGAAACGGTCTTCAAATCAAGCGTGAATTCACCGCTTACCATCGATTCCTGCAGTTCTATCTCTGAATCGAAGCTTGTTCTTCACCCATTCACTCCCTTGCTTCTCCTCGACCAAAAGCTTTCAATGAGAAAGAACGAGGAAGCGGACCACTCCTCTGGGGTTGGTGGCTTCTTAACGGCGCGAGCACGGGCTCGCCTACTTCCCTCGCTTTAACCGGCTGGAGCCGTACACGCATGCGATTTTCGTTGATCGGCGTTGGTTTACTAGGGGTTGCCCTTCAGCTCACCCTCGGCGCGGACCACTCTACCTGGCCCCAATGGCGCGGCCCCAATCGAGATGGAATTGCCCCCGCCGAAGGCCTTGTGAAAAGTTGGAAGGATCAATCACCTCCGCTCCTTTGGTCCGTCAAGGGGATGGGACGTGGTTTCGCGAGTCCGTCGATCGTTGACGGTTTCGCCTATACCACAGGCGAGGCGAACGATCAGCAATTCGTCATCGCCCTGAAGCTTGCATCTCCGCCCGGAAGCTCTGCTCCGACAGTTGCTTGGCAAACCCCAATCAGCAAAGGAGTCGACGTCGGATACCGCGGCTCTCGGTGCACACCGACCATCGACGGAAACTTACTGTTCGCGACCTCCACGACCGGAGAGATTGCCTGCTTGGACCGCACGACGGGAAAAATCGTTTGGTCGAAGAACATGGCGGAGCAGTTCGGCGGAAAAATGATGTCTGTCTGGGGCTTCAGCGAATCCCCGCTCATTGATGGAAACAAAGTCGTGATCACTCCAGGCGGCGACGATGCCGCCATCGTAGCGCTCGACAAAAAGACGGGCGAGGTGATTTGGAAATCGGCGATCAAGGATGCGAAAGGAGCCGCTTACTCCTCGCTGGTGGTCTCCGAGGGAGCGGGCATTCGGCAATACGTGACTCTGCTCGGACGGGGTCTCGTCAGCGTCGATGCGAAGGATGGAAAACTACTATGGACCTATGACAAAGTAGCCAACGGAACCGCCAATATCCCGACACCGATCGTGAAGGGTGATTACGTCTTCGCATCGACCGGCTATCAGACCGGCGCAGCCCTCGTTCAACTCGAAAAGAAAGGTGACAAGGTCAACGCCAAGGAAGTTTATTTCCTCGGCCCGAAGGTTCTTCAAAACCATCACGGCGGAATGGTGCTCATCGGCGATTACCTTTACGGCGGCAATGGACACAACGAAGGAAATCCGATCTGTGTGGAGTTCCTGACCGGAAAGGTGGCTTGGCGTGAACGACGTGGCCCAGGGACCGGGTCAGCCGCCGTCACTTTCGCGGACGGAAATCTCTACTTCCGCTACGAGAACGGAATCGTTGCTCTCATCAAGGCAACTCCCGAGGGTTATCGAGAACTCGGAACATTCGAAATTCCAGACGTGAATGACCCCAGTTGGCCGCATCCCGTCATTGCCGATGGGCTTTTATTTCTCCGAGAGCAAGATAGTCTGCACTGCTACGATCTCCGCCCAAAGAAGTGACAGAATGTCGCCGCGAGAGATATTCGCCGAGCCTCTCTTGCAAGATCGGCGTGATATCTCGATGATAAAGTGGATTTGTGAGTCAGCATTCGACGAGTGAATCACTTATCACCGATACTCGATTCGCGAAATGGATTTAACTCCATTCGCGAACGGGAGATGCTAGTTCGCCAGCGTAACCAATTTCGGTGAAATGCCTTCGTTCGCGAATCGAAGAACGAGCGAATGTATTTTAGAGACCACACCTAAAGCGGTAGCGTTTGCTGGACTCAAGCGAACCCAATTTTAACGCACCATTCGCGAATGAGAGACGATCCCGGAAGGTTAGCGCAGATCGTGCAACACACGGCGACACGACAAAGTCACTCCGGTTCCGAATCAGAGGTCCCTAACTCACAAGCGGAACTGAAGCAGATGATCGAGCATGCCGCGCATTTCTTGCCGGCACAAAAGCCGATCGACATGTTCGTTCACCACAATACCCTCCACGCCTTCGAAGATTACCCCTTCTGCCAAGGAGTGGTGGAAGGAGCGAAGCTTTATGGCGCGCATCCTTATCTGCCCGAGGAACTTTACCGAAAGCAACTCAAGCGCGGCCGCATCCTAAGAGAAGATCTCGCGAAAGTATTGCTTGACGACCTGGGAGAGGACGCGGACACATTAGTCGCGCTTTTGGGGACTCGATACAACCTACGACTGGCCATGCTCCCGCATCCGGTTCAATTCGGTTCCGACGCGGAGCTGAGATGGCTTCTCGCGGAGACCGATACCCTTCGCCGATTCCGAGAAGACACACCGCTCGAAATTCGAACAGCGATGATCCGCGAGACTCGACATCTCGTCATGCGCGATTTCCGCAATAGCGATCGAATTCCGAAGAATCAGATGGAGCGCCGGATCAAAGAAACGCTGGATCTCGTCTTCGAACGGTTCGACTCATCGAGAATTGAATACTGGGAAGACGACACCTGGGAAGCATATTGCCTTCAACTGCTATGGGAAGTGTGCCGGGCCGGTATTCAAAGTATTCAGCGTGATTCGCGCGACTCATTCGTCCAGGTCATTCGACATCGGGATTGGATGCTTGAGGTCACAGGAGAAGATACTGACCTACTAGTCCACGAATTGCTGATCACCTTTTGCGCGGCCTATGTTGATCAGGGAATTGCGAATTGGGTTCTTCCTCGGCGTGACGAGGGATTTTTCACCGCGTTTCGGGAGATGTATCGTCAATCCTGGGGCCCCCCCAATCATTGGCTTCATGGTCTGAAAGAAATCCTCGACGATATTTCAGAAAATCAAATCAGTCCGCTCGACAGCATTGAGAGATCGTTGGATGCACTCGGCGTCGCGCGAGCGGACCGCGAGGCCTATCTCCAAAAGTCGCTTCTCGCCCTTCGCGGTTGGGCCGGGATGATTTGGCAGACGGAGCGAGAAACCGATCGAGTCGTTCACCCCTCCAAGCCGGGAAGTCTTATCGAGTTTCTTGCGGTACGGCTTATCCTCGATCGATTGGCCTTAAAGGAAGTGGCGAAAACTAGGCTTGGCTTCAACGGGCCTCTCAGTGAATTGATGCGAACGCGAGCGAGTCGGCAGAGCCACCCTTCAGGACCGAGCGTCGACCAGCAGGCATTCGTTGTCTTTCAGATCGCGCAGATTCTCGGTTGGAAACCGATGGGTCTATTCTCCATTTCGAAATCTCAATGGGGACAAGTACAGTCTGAAATCGAAACCTTTTCGTCGATGGAACGACGTCGAATCTATCAGCTCGCGTTCGAGCGTCGCTATCGCATGGAAACGCTCGATGCGATTGTGATTCGAAATCGAAAGCAGCTACCTGCTCCGCCTGCTGCAAAATTCCAGGTGGTCTTTTGCATTGATGAGCGAGAGGAATCGTTTCGTCGCCACCTAGAGGAATGTTGCCCGGAGGCAGAAACATTCGGTGCCGCGGGATTCTTCAGCGTGGCCATGTATTACCGCGGTGCGGCGGACGCGCGTTACATCCCCCTTTGCCCCGTCGTCATCACCCCCAAGCATTACGTGCGCGAGGTGGTTCGTGATTCGCACGAACACGCTCACAATCTTCGCGAACGATGGAGACGCTGGATCGGCACCGCCTCCTTCAGCTTCCATCGGGGAAGCAGAAGTTTCGCCTTGGGAGCGCTTTTAGCCAGCATATTGGGGCCGCTTGCGTCGTTTCCTCTCGTGCTTCGAGTCCTTTTTCCACGATTTACGGCACAGATGCGAAAGATCGTCGGACAATACGTCGAGCCTCCACCAGCCACGAAGCTACTCATCGAGCGTACGACGGCCGAGCCCGGCGAGAGCGCCGGTCAGATCGGGTTTAGCATTCCAGAGATGGCCGACATCGTCGATCGACTTTTGACGGATGTCGGCCTCGTGGGGCGTATGACCCGTCTCGTGATCATCGCCGGACACGGATCGTCGAGTTTGAACAATCCGCATGAGTCGGCCTACAACTGCGGTGCGTGTGGCGGTGCGCGCGGCGGCCCCAATGCCCGAGCTCTCGCGCATTTAGCCAATGATCCACGAGTAAGAGATCTGTTGAAAGAGCGCGGGCTATTCATCCCCGACGACACGGTCTTTGTGGGGGCCTATCACAACACCTGCGACGACAGCATGCTCTATTTCGATCTGGATCAGATTCCCGCATCGCACAAAAGTGATTTCGAGTTCGCTCGTGCCGCGATGGACGGTGCACGCGCGCGAAACGCTCACGAGCGATGTCGGCGATTCGAGTCCGCGCCGCTGAATTTATCGCTCGATGCGGCGCTCCGTCACGTGGAATCTCGATCGGAAGACTTGGCACAGGTTCGACCGGAGTACTGCCACGCCAGCAACGCGGTTTGTTTTGTGGGTCGTCGAAGTCGAACCCGTGGGTTATTCATGGATCGCCGTTCCTTCCTCGTCTCGTACGATCCGACGTCTGATAGGAATGAGGGGGCCATCCTTGCTCGAATTCTTCAGGCCGCTATCCCCGTCTGCGCGGGAATTAATTTGGAATACTACTTCTCCAATATCGATTCCAACAACTGGGGATGTGGAACGAAGCTTCCCCACAATATCGCCTCGCTGATCGGTGTCATGGATGGAGCAGCGAGCGATCTGCGGACCGGTTTGTCGTCGCAAATGGTGGAGATTCACGAACCGGTTCGGCTCCTTTTCATCATTGAGACGAAGCCGGAAGTGATGCTCCGAATCATGGAGGCAAATGCGGAAATCCGGCGTCTCTGCGGAAATGAATGGGTGCAGCTCGCCCTGCTCGACCCTGATTCGCCGACGATCCATCACTTTCGGAACGGACAATTCGAGGCTTATCACCCCGCCTCGCGTGAGCTTCCCGAAGTCGAACACTCGATCGATTGGTATCGCGGTTGGCGGGACCACTTGGGCTATGCGATCGTCATCCCTTCAGACGATGCCACGCACTCAACGGGAATGACGAGAACGAACAAACGCTAGGGAGCAGAAGTGGATTTCCAACCCGTTCTGACGTTGCTTTGCATCCTGGTGATTCTCGCGCCAGCAACTCTGTTTGCGCTTCTCGGACTCGCCGCATTGTTCGCTCATCAGCTTTCTGAGAACACCGTCAGTCGAGCCACGCGGGTCGCGGTCATCGTCGGGTTGCTGGCGTCGATCTCTATTTTGATCAGCATGCTATCGACCGGGAAGCATCACGTTCAGCTTGATCTCGGGCACTGGGTCATCCTTTCCGACGAGCACTTTCATTTCAACTTCAAGATTCTGTTCGATCGACTTTCCGTTCCGTTCGCCATTCTGATCTTTTCCCTTTGCGGAACGATCGGAGGCTTCGCCAATTCGTACCTACACAGAGACCCTGGATATCGGCGATTCTTCTTTCTATTTTCGATGTTTCTCATGGGAATGATCGCGACTTGCCTCGCCGGTACGATTGAGACATTGTTCGCGGGTTGGGAGATGGTGGGACTCTCGTCGACGCTACTGGTGGCCTATTTCCAGGAACGACCCTCTCCCGTTCGAAACGGTGCTCGCGTCTGGACGATCTATCGTGTCGCGGATGCCGCCTTTCTGATTGCCGCCGTTGCTCTTCACCATCACAACGGACAGGGAGATTTTGACGGACTCGCCGGCGTGGGGGATTGGCCGGAAGGATTAGCCACCTTGCCGTCGGATCAGGCTCTTTTCATCGGTCTCATGCTGCTGATCGCGGCGGCGGGAAAATCGGCGCTCGTCCCCTTTTCCGGATGGCTTCCCCGCGCGATGGAAGGCCCCACACCCTCGAGCGCGATTTTCTATGGCGCACTTTCGGTACACCTCGGCGCTTTCCTCTTGCTCAGAGCGTCCCCCATATTGGAAGAATCCGCCTTCGTGAGCGCTGCCGTCCTGGTCGTCGGCGTCGTGACCGCGATCTTCGCGGCACTCACGGGACGCGTGCAGACGGACATCAAAAGCGCTCTGGCATATGCGTCGCTCACGCAAGTCGGGATCATCGTCGCGGAAATCGGGCTGGGATACCGCTTACTTCCGCTCGCACACATCATGGGTCATGCATGCCTTCGAACGTTGCAGCTCCTACGGGCTCCGACTTTAATTCACGACTATCACGAGATGGAAAACGCGATTGGATCGCATTTATCGAATGACAGGTCGTTCTGGCGAAGAGCACTTTCAGCAAGAAGTCGGGCTTGGTTTTATCGCTTCGGCCAACAACGCGCGTATCTCGACGCTTTCCTGAATGAGTTCATTGTTCGTCCGTTCCTTTCCATCTTTCGAATGTTCGATACTTGGGAGCGACGATGGACGGATTTTCTTTCGGGTGGAGAGTCGCGTGTGTCCGATCGTGTGATGCCCACCGTGGAGCCCATTGAAAAAACGCTATGACATTTTCGTCGATTCCATGGCTGGAGCTCGCAATCCTCTTCCCGATGATAGGAGCGATCTGGCTCGTCTTCGTTCACGAGCACGATACCGCGCGCTCCCATCAGCTCACCTTTTCTTGGGGAACATTCATATTCGCGTCGATGGCATGGCTTCTATCGGGGGGAGCGCCGGAAAGTCCGATCAATTCTGATCCGGAAAGGATGGTTTCTCTTACCGATGGATTCTTTGCGATCGACGACTTCAATGCGCCCCTCATTCCGCTTGCCGCGCTCCTTTGGTTGATGACCGCACTCGGAACGCTTGGCACGAAGCCCAGACAGTTTTCGTTCTCCGGAAATCTTCTGTCCGAGGCAGTAACGATCGCCACTCTCAGTTGCACCAACGCATGGGGAATCATTCTACTCCTAGGGCTCGCGGTAATTCCTCCTTACTTCGATTTTCGTGTTCGCGGAAATTCACCACGTGTTTTCTTGATTCACATGCTTCTCTCTCTCGGCATGATCACGCTGGGATGGAGCATGATCGATGCGGAAAACGTGAGCGGACCGCATTCAACGTTTGCGGTCGCCCTGTTAATGGGGGGAATTTTCATTCGCTGCGGTGTAGCGCCCGCTCATTGCTGGATGACAGACCTCTTCGAAAACGCATCGCTCGGATCGTCGCTTTTGTTCGTCACGCCAATGACCGGAGCTTACGCCGCGGTGCGATTACTCTTTCCGGTCGCAACATCAGACCAACTTTATTTCGTGATGCTGATGGGCCTTGCTACCAGCGTCTATGCGGGGGGGATGTCTCTCGTTCAGACCGAAGCTCGCCGATTCTTCTGTTATTTGTTTCTGAGCCATTCCGCCCTCGTCTTGGTGGGTCTGGGGGTGGCGAATCCGATCGGCATCACGGCGGCTTTGAGCATCTGGCTTTCGGTAGGCTTGGCATTGGCGGGATTTGGAATGACGCTTCGTTCGCTGGAGGCCAGACTGGGTCGCCTTTCTCTTCGTGAGTACCACGGCTTGTACGAACATATGCCCCGCGTCGCGGTATTTTTCCTGCTGACGGGTTTGGCCAGTGTCGGTTTTCCTGGGACGGTCGGTTTCGTGGCGACGGACCTACTCGTCGATGGGGCGGTGCAAGCTTACCCCTGGATCGGAATGCTCGTCGTCGTAGCGGCCACTCTGAACGGCATTGCCGTGGTGCATGCCTATTTCAGGCTCTTTACCGGGCACCGCCATGCCGTCTCGATCCCTATACGAAGCCGTCCCCGCGAATTGACGGCCGTCCTCGTCATGTCGTCGCTGATTCTTCTGGGAGGCATTGTTCCGCAACCAGGAATTGCATCCCGGTACGCTGCCGCAACCGAACTCCTCAAAGCAAAAGGGGTTCTTCCGGCCCCACATGCGTCGAGCGAGAAGCACAGATCGGGTGACAAACTCAGCGTTAGCGTGGAGTAGTGACTTCTGTTTGGTGGCAAGCTCGCATGTCCATTTTGCGCGACCCGCAACATTTACCCCATCACTGCTATTTCCCGACGAGAGAACGAATCCCACGGTTTGCTTTCGCTGGGTGATGTGGGCATAGTTCCACGATCTCACAGGCAACAGAGAGGACAGATCGTCGTCTCATCCTGTTTGCTTGTGACTAAACCGGCCGCCTAGCGGTCGATGACACCCGGAGATGTCCCCATGAAACGACTAGTTCTTGTGATGATTGGTATGATGTCGCTCTTCGCGATGGTCAGTGTTTCCTGGGCGGGCCCCGGTCCCCCACACCTGGTGTACGAACGAAAGCTCAATCCGAAGCGTCTTGGGGTTTATTATCGTGTGATGTCGGGAATCACTCGCGGCACACCCATGAAGGGTGAGATCTACGTTCCGACGCAACCACTTAACCTCAAGCCGGACACACATCGAATCCCGATGGGTTGGAAGTGGGCACCATAACAGCGATTCGATCAGCAGAAACAGTTCTCGAACAACGGCGGACAAAGTGGGCGCGACGCGCCGCTTTGTCTGTTTTGTTTTGACGAAGATACTGGACGAATCATGGAAGCCTTCAGCCGATCGCCGGGCGTTCCCACTCAGGAGTTTCAACGATGGGAACCTTGAGCGCGATGATTTCTATATTCCTAGATGAGCGGTGTAGCCGCCAAGTCAGGTATCCCCAGCTTATAACCAGCGCGACGACGATGAACCAGTACATCGGCACCATGTGAACGCTCCAGGGTCCATCCCACCAACCCAGTCCCGCCAAGAGCATTCCCCATGCGGAGAGGAGAATGAAATGCGGTTGCAACTCCGGACGCTCCCGTAGCAATGCCGCGATGAGGTAGTAGCCCGCCGCCAGCAGAGGCACGAACCATCGAATGGAGTAGCACGCTCCGGACAGATTGTTCGATCCAGAGGCATAGGTCAGCCAAGTCAACCCGCACCATGCGACACAAAAGAATGCCATGGATCGATGAAGATGCCTCAACTTCCATAGCTTGAATCCCGCGAAAACGATCAAAAGCAGCGGAGCATTATGTTCGAAGAAGCCTCGTTTCCCCCAAAGCAGATCCGCACCGTAAAGGAGGAACTTAAACGGGCTCGCATGCTTCCATCCTCCCGTCGCATTCTCCGCCGAGAAAGGAGATCCAGGGAACCGGAGATATTCAACGTTCGCATTGGCAGGTAAAAGTGAGCCGCCGATCGCATAATTCAAACCATGATAAAGGATCAAACCGGGAAGCATCGCGGCACTCACAGTGACAAGACTTTTTAGCGTGGGACGATGTCCGATGACAAAAAGGCCGGTCAACATCGCCAGCGGAGCCCCCGCGCCGAAATCGACACCATAGGCGAGTCCCGCCAACAGGCCCATTCGTGCGATCCTGCGAAGATCATCTTTCTCTGAACCGCCACTTTCGCAAATCGAATGGGCGTCGATCAGTATCCCAACGGCCAGTGCAAGCAAGACGATGTGTTGATTAACGTGGCAAGCATAGGGGAGCGCGGCCGTCGCGAAGGCAAAACTCAACGCCAACAGAGTGGAATTCGTTTTCGAAAGACCCATCAAGTCTCCAAATCGTGCGACTCCCCATACCGCGACGATATACGCGATGCCGGAACTCAGTAGCGTCATCACGTAGGCAAAGATATCGGGTCGCTCACAGGCCACTAGGCCTGTTGAAAATTGAAGAAAGGCATACACTCCGGCCATGGCTACACTTTGAACCATCGGTTTGTCGGAGTAATAGTGACCGTCGATCAGGAGCTTATCTCTTGTCCCGTGTTCGATCAGATTTGCATTGTCCGCCGGGTAAGGGAGTGCCGCCCCGGTAATACGATCCACATCGACGAAGACACTCTTGTCGATCGACAATGTGTGATAATCCACGATCGACTCGACACTCGCTAATCGTCCGCCGTCGTTCCACGAACCTGCGTAAGGACGAGCACTCACCAGCGCAATGGTCACCGCGATGAGAACGAGCCACCACCGAGTCTGGTTTGGCCGCGCGTGGACGCCGTCAAATAGCGGTACCGCCATCACCTGTTTCGAGGAATGTAGCATCCGTTGCTTTCTCAGCCGTGGCGCGCGATTGTCCTAACTGCAAGTCCTCTTCCCACAGGTGGAAAAGTGGATCAAGCCCGCCCTGCGGAATGCTCACAAACAACGGGATCTGGGATTTACCAAAATGCCAAGTCCCTCTACCTTTCCGGTCGATGATGAGCACTCGGCCCACGAGGACAAAATGGCGACAGCAACGCTAACCTCTCCGTCTCAATCGAATTGGAACGAAAAGCGCTGGCTTGACATTGCACTGTTCCTCATGGTCATGGTGCTTTCATCCGCTTGGTGCATGACGTCGTCCTCCCGGTTGGGTCCCACGTTCGACGAGCCGACTTACCTGAAAGAAGGACTGCACGCTTGGCGGACGGGTAGTTACAAGCCTTTGATGAAGCTCGGCACGATGCCACTTCCGATCAACTTACAGACACTCCCCGTCTATCTCGTCGAGCGAAGGCAGGGAAAACCTTTCGATGTGGACCAGGACATCGCGACGATTCTCCCGTGGGCCCGAACGGTCACACTTCTCTTTTGGGGAATGTTGCTTCTTTACGGAATGCTG
>JAIEPU010000173.1 GCA_019748235.1 bacterium | reverse complement strand
TACGGCCCGCAGAAGGTCGAGGCGACGGTTGCCTACGTCAACGATGACAGCGGCACGACATCGAGCGATGAATCGGGCGGACTCGATGAGCAATGGTCGTCGGGGGAGGCGATCAACTTCAGCTTGTACGGACCGGGTGGAATCGGCACCGGGGACGCGGGGCGGAAGTGGCAGATTGCCGACACCACCAAGCGTAAAATCTCCCGGCTCATCCCCGGTGGGTTGACCGTTCCAGATTCGCAGTACAACGTCAACGGCACCTCCTATATGCAGCGGCAGATTAATGGCCCGACGCTGCAAGTGACCTTTGATGATGTGACGTGGTGGACGGCAACGGGGATCAAGTGGGACTCGAAGACAGGCATCGTCGAAACGCCGTTCGCGATGTACCAGTACGACCCGACCGGCTCCCCATCGAATCCCTACAAGCTCCCCACCAACGTCCGGTTCTATTACGGCTACTACAGTGACCCTCTCTCGGTGCGGAAGCCTGCCAGCGGCTACGAGGGGACCGCGTACACCGTCGCGGGAATGGAAGTTGAGGGGAAAGAATACGACGAGATGCTGGCCGTTGGTTATGAGAAGGGAACGCCGGTCACGACCTCGGCGCGGACCGCTCAGTACGAGAAGCTCGCCCAGCAGAAGCTCGACGTTTACAAGGACATCATTTACACCGGGGGATGCACGATCGAGGGGATCGACCTCGACTTCCTCGCCCTGCAAAAGCGAATCAACTTCGCGGGGGTCGATGGGGACGGTTCAACAATCACGACGGGCTGGGAGGCGATTAACGCCATCCTCACCGACGTGGAGTACGACTACGAGAACAGTCTGACGACGCTCACGTTCTCCAGCGATGCGGCCCAGTACCTCCAGCAATCGACGGACGCTCTCCGGGAACTCCTCAAGATTCGGGCGTTGCAGATCATTCAGATTCTCGAAAGCAACCTCAACGCGGCGGGCGGAAACCTTAGCTGGGAGTCGCTGATCAGGTATCTCATCGTCGACCCGACGACGCAGCAGCAGGTGGGAGAGTTCTGATGCGCCTCGACAATAACGCCGGGCTGGACAGTCTGATTCGGCGGCTGGAGGCGAAAGTCGTGCAGCAGCGAACGGAGATCAGGCAGCTTCAGAAGGTCATTGCAAAACGAATCGCCCTCACCCAAACCATCACGAGAGACTAGATGATCGGATCGGACATCGATAATGTGATGGCCCAAGCCCGAAAGATTCTCGGTCTCGTCACACAGCACGAAACCGACCTGCAACGTCTCAAAAAACGAGTGAGCCAGTGGGAACTCCAGCCGATCATGATTACGGGGATCGAGATTCCGCCTGAGTCGAGTTCCTTCAGCTCCTCCGAGTCGTCTTCGTTCTCATCGAGCGAGTCGAGTAGCGAGAGCTCGAGCAATTCCAGCTCGGTCAGTTCGTCCGAGTCTTCCTCGGTGTCGTCAAGTGAGTCCGCGAGTTCGTCAGAATCCAGCAGTTTCAGCTCTTCGGAGTCGTCGTCTGTCTCATCGAGTGCTTCGAATTCCGAAAGCTCGTCGTCCAGTGCTTCGAGCTCGGATACATCCTCATCGAGTGCGGAGTCTGGCTATCCTTGCCAAGACTGCGACAACATCCCCGGTTTGCTTGCCGTCACGCTCTCGAACAGTTCATCCTCGTGCCTCGGACCCGTGCCGGGGACGTACGACCTGCTTTATGACTCGGGGGAGAACGCTTGGTACACCCTATGCTTTGATACTGTTGGTGGGGGAATCTGGCATATCATCTGGCCTCATTGCCACGTTCGTCTCAAGTGTTATCGGGATATTGATTGGTTTTCCGTTGGTTCTGGCGGTTCATACCCTTACTCAACAAGCACATTTCTAAAGCTTGAAATTGAATTTGCGTATGAGCCGGATTGCGTTGGGAACGAAGTACCAAAATCAGG
Source organism: bacterium (assembly GCA_019748235.1). Lineage (GTDB taxonomy): Bacteria > Planctomycetota > Planctomycetia > Kolteriales > Kolteriaceae > JAIEPU01. The sequence goes on along the minus strand of JAIEPU010000173.1, from coordinate 12,466 downwards.
GTGGCTAACCCTGGGGTTCTTCGCTGGTGAAGATACGTGCTCGCCGTTCTACATGATTGGTTCATACACAAATTCGGGCTACTGCTCCGGCGGTGGATCGAACGTCATCACGGCAGAGGTGACGCAATGAGATTCGACCGGATGGCAGGACAGTTGCAGCGGCTCCGCGACTTGATGAGCGAGGTACAGGAGAATCACACCGACATTCAGCGTCTTTGGAAGCAAATCGAGGCGGGCGGGATAGTTTGGCCGGTGGGGATCGCGGCAGCTCCACCGATCGAGGAGATGAGTTCTTCGAGCAGTCAGAGCAGTTCGAGTTCAGAAACATCGAGCAGCTCATCGAGTTCAAGCAGTTCAGCGATATTCCATCCGTGCTACGACTGCGACCTACCAGCAACGTTGACCCTGTCTCTATCGAATACTTACGGCGGTGCCCTTGACTGGTGGGACGGAACATTCTCAGTTAGCTACGACCCATCGGAGGCGGTCGGAATCTTCACTGGCTGTTCTGTCTGGGTAGGGTCGTGTATCACCACGTCCGACTCTTCGTACCCTGACAAGAAGCCTTACTTCTATTGCTGCAGCGGCGGTGCAGGAGTTGGATTCTTTGATTTCACTGGGTTTGGATGCACAGGTTCTAAATTCTTTGGTGCTGGTATCAGCGGTACGACATCAATGATATGCGATCCGGTCTACATGACTTTGAGTGGCGCTCCTCAAATGGGCGGAACCGCGAGCGCGATCATAACGGAGTGAACCCCATGCAATGCCAGTGCCCCACCGATGGCCACTGCCCGATGCTCGGTCGGAACATGCCCCCGCATCTCCACCACCTTTGCCGAACGCGCGAAGACTACCGCGACCTCTTCATCAAGCAAGCCCGCGAGGCGGGAAGGCTCTCGCTTCCGGTCCTTCAGAACACCGGCCCCGTTTGCATTCACCGTGGCGAATCGCTCGGCACGCTTACGACGCCGTTCGGGACGCTGCTCGTTCACAGATGCTCGAAGCACACCGAGACGACTTTACCGCAGTGCCAAGCCTGCCCGGATCGGTGTAAGGATGCCCCCGCTACCTCATCGCGCACGCTTGCCGACATCCTCCCGACCTCTGGTAAGGGTCCGAGAATCCACAAGTGGGCGGTCGGTATGGTGACGGCACCACGCAAGGAAGAGACCTTCACGCAATCGATGCGGTCCCTCATCGCGGCGGGGTGGGATTCGCCTCACATCTTCGCGGAACCTGGCTCGCCGATCCCTGAAGAGTTCCGCTCGCTTCCGCTCACTCAGCGGGGCGTCGTCGCGGGATGCTGGCCGAACTTCTACCTCGCGTTGCAAGAACTCCTCACGCTCCAACCGGAGGCGGACGCCTTCATGGTGGCTCAAGATGACGTGCTGTTCGCACGAGGAGACTCGAACGAGAACCTGAGGCAGTTCCTTGAACGGTCCCTCTGGCCGGACGATCAAACCGGGTGCGTCTCGATCTATTGCAGCGCGGCGTATCACCAGGAGAAGCACGACTGGCACCGATTTCAGGGGAAGTGGCTCTGGGGGGCGTTGGCGTTCATCTGGCCTCGTGACAGTCTGATTCACTTCCTTGGTCATAACGGCCTGATGTGGCGATATGCGGACAAGAGGACGCACGGCCTGAGACGTTCGGACCGAGTTGTCGGCAACTGGCATGTCGAGCATGGGAAGTCGATGTGGTATTGCTCCCCGTCGCTCGTGCAGCATATCGGGAACACGTCCACGATCTACGGGCCGGGGAACAAGGCACGCGGGAAAAGGGCGGCACGCGAATTCGTGGAGACGATGAAGTGAAAGTCTTCCTCCATGTCGCCGCCATGAATCACTACAGGGAAGTTGTCGCGGAGTTGGCTGGGATGATCACCGGCAGCGGACTCTATGACGAGGCAAACGAACTCGTCTGCTCCATCGTCGGTGAGGGTGATGTGGACGGCTTGCTCGGTGAGAGATGGAACGTCGTTCGGTCGGGTGGATTAGAGGAATACGAATACCCAACCCTCGATCTATTGCATGCCCAAGCCAGGCTCACGCCCTCGGAAAACTTCCTCTACCTTCATTCCAAGGGAGTCAGCCGAACACGCCACCGCGCACACCGGGATGCGTGGCGAAGATACATGACTTACTGCGTCATCGAGCGATGGGAGGAATGCGTTCATTACCTCGAACGAGGCTATACCTGCGTTGGGAACGATTGGCACGAATGGAAACACTTTGCGGGGAACTTCTGGTGGGCGCGGGGAGACTACGTCGCCAGCCTCTGTGACCCGCGCGAGATGATCCCCAAAGGATCGAAGGGACCACGATACGGAGCGGAATTATGGATCGGATCAGGGAGGGCAAAACCATTCGAACTCATGACGGTAAATCGCATTCATCTTCATCATCCCCACCCGATCCTGGAAAATGCCTACCGCTCATCATTCTGACTGCCTGTTCGCGACCGCAGAACCTGTCGACAATCACCTCATCGATAAGAGCCCATTTGTACGATCATTGCTGGCAATGGATTGTTTGTAGCGAAGATCAATGTACGATCACGTGTTACGATGCCATTAGAGACGTGTTCTTGTTTAACAATGTCGGCGGACCAACGAAAAGAATTACTCCTGGCAAATCGAGTCACCCCAAAATAAAAGATCATTGTCACTATGGCAAACCACTACTGAATCATTCAATCGACGTGATGCAGAGACATAGCATCTCAGGGCTCGTGATGTTTCTCGATGATGATACGATCGTAATCCCTGAGACGAGGTCAGCCATTCGAACCTTTTGCCGTAACCATTTTCCAGGGAAAATGGCTTTTACTGTTCGGCAGATAGACATGAACAATCATATTCGAGTCAACATAACAAAGAACCCGCGCCGCATTGACCAAGGCTGTTACTTCATGCACAGCGATTTGGTCGGAATCCGTCGCTTCTTTGCGATCGAAGATTCAGATCCTCGTCTTTTTTATGAAGCAGATCGTCAGTTCTATCGCTCCATCAGAATCGAAACAGAAGAACTGTGGGTCGACCTTCCCGTTGTGGGATCGATTTACAATGCCTTGAGGTAAAAATGAACGTCGGCATCATCATCCCCAGCTTCAACCACTTTGAGTACGTCCACCTTGCCTGCGAATCAGCCGCCAATACTCCGGGAGCCGTGGTCATCGTCATCGACGACGCTTCCCCTCAGTGGCCGGGGGATCGCATCGTGCGGGGCTACCTTCCTCCGACTGTCCCGTTCGTCATTCGCCGCTACGACCGGAACGCCGGGCTCAGTCGATCGTGGAACGCTGGGCTCCGCATCTGCCGTGACATGGACTTACCCTACGCGGTGTGCGGAAACTCTGACTTAGTGTTCAGCGAGGAATGGTGGGCGCCGATGGAGGAGGCATTGAAGATACACGACTTCGCCGGGCCGCTCACTAATGCTCCTGGACACGTAAATGCCCAGAACGTGGCCAACTATCTCAATGACTACGATCTGAGCGATGACCCCGATGACATCAACGCTACCGCAAGAGAACTACGTTCGAAATTCAACCACGCAGTCCCGCGTAGTATGATCAATGGATTCTGCATCGCAGGTAAGACAGACGCGTTTCTTCAACTATCGAGTGAACCATTCGATCCCTCGATTCCACTCGCTGGAAATGAAGATGATTTCTTCGATCGGGCGAAAGAGAGGTATCTAAAAACATGTATCGTGCCGTCGTCATTCGTCTTTCATTACCGTTCCGTCACTCGACGGTTCCATCATCCCGAGCGAGGGAGAGGAGCAGTGAGACTTCCAAGTTGTGAAGCTTGTTTAGGACGTGCGAAGGATAAACTGGGTGGACCCACTAAGGAATAAGCCGCGCACTCAACAGTTTTTGCCGTGTGCACGGCTTCGATAGATTTCGATGAGCTGCAAGTTCGCTATGGGGTCAACAGCCCTCTTTGCTCAAGATAATTCACCAACTCCGCAACACACGCCTCAACGGATTTTTCAGCGGCCGAGATGACCAGTTCGGGTTTGGTCGGTGCTTCATAAGGATCATCGATTCCGGTGAATCCTTTGATTTCACCTGCTCGTGCCTTTTTATAGAGGCCTTTAGGATCGCGCTGCTCACACACCTCGATCGGTGTATTCACATGGCATTCGATGAATGGCAATCCGGCATCCTCATGCACTTTTCGCGCGGCATCTCTGTCCTTGCGATACGGGCTGATAAAGCTCGCGATAGTGATGAGGCCGGCCTCCGCAAACAGCTTCGCGACTTCCCCGATGCGACGAATGTTCTCCTCGCGGTCTGCAGCTGAAAACCCTAGGTTCTTATTCAGCCCAAAACGAATGTTGTCCCCATCGAGCACGTACGCGGCATGTTTACGCTGAAATAGCACCTGCTCCAATGCAACCGCGATCGTGCTCTTTCCGCACGCCGATAGCCCGGTAAACCAGATCGTTGTGCCTTTTTGTTGAAGGAGCGCTTGCCGTTCTTGTCGGGTGATGTGTCCGGCGTGATAGGTGATGTTCGTTGCCTTGACCTCTGTCATCCGAATGTTCTCCTCGTAGTAGATGGCATGCGAATCTGATTGAACCAACGCTTGGCGACTTCAAACACTAAACGGCCGTACGATTCGTCGAGAGTCGAAGACCTACACTTCATCTTCGCGGCAAGATTGATCCACGTGTTCAAATGATCCTGTATTAACCAGGATTCCCACAAGAATCGTAAGATACCATTCCTCCTCTCACAGGCTAGGGCCTGAACTACATTCCCACCAGCAGCCCCTTCCTCCCAAACCACCTATCTCACGCTTTCGCCTAACTGCTCTGGACAAGTTCCTGCATTTGGGGATAGGCGATCCTTGAAATCGTTGGCTCGACTGGCTCTCGCGAGGAGTTCGTCTGCCGAAATGGAATGCACGCCTGCTGAGGGAAGGTCTACCCATGGGAAAAGAAACTTCGGGCACCAACCCGGGGATTCCCCACGTGACGATCCATGTGGTTCGCGGCAAGGCTTCCACAACGTCTCGTGAGATGAAGGGACGATCCCTTCTGGTCGGTTCCGGCCCGCAGTGTGACATTCAAATGCGATCGCCGGATGTTGCCCCCAAGCATGCGCTCATCACGCGCGGCACCGAGGGGGTGGTCATCCGACAACTCGATACGGATCGCCCCCTTCTCGTGAATGGTTCTCAAGTCACCGAGTCGTTGATCGGGCACGGCGATTCCATCAAAGTGGGCCCATTCGAATTGTCTGTTTCCATTGAGGGATCGGCACCTCCCGCCGCCTTGGAAGTCGGCAACAACCTTAGCGAATTGACACCGTCCTCACGAGGTAACGGATCATTGTTTGCAAGTGAGTCGACTGTTCCAGTTCCCAAAACCGGTTTAGCGGGTGTTCTTCGAAACCTCGCGAGAACTTCATCGGCATCATCATTTGCAGCGAATGTCGGAGCGATCCCGCCCATAGCTCCGGAAAGCATTAATGATCTTCAAAATGCATCCTCCGAAACAGAGAAGAACGAGTCACTCTCTCGGCGTCAGGTCTACTCCGAATTGACGAAGATCGAGTCAGAACGAGCCCAGCTCAGTCAAGAGAAGCACCGATTCGGTGCCCAGCGGCATATGGTGGATCGACAACTGCGCGATCTTGCCAATAAAGATGCGGAGATCGCGAGACTGGGTCGTGAAACGGAAGATCGCCATCGCAAAGTCGCGGAGGCGGAACAATTCATCGAATCGAGCCGGCTGAAGTTAGCTGAGGAAGCGATTCAACTTGATCGAAAGCTCGAGCGATTCGAGACGCGAAAGATGAAGCTGCTTCGCGTCCGCCGAAGACTTTTAGGGCAATACAAAGATCGACGATCGAACGTCTCCCAGCAGTTAATGGACCTCGAACAACGGTCGCGCGCCCTGCAACAGGATAGAACACAGCTCGAAGCAGACATCGCGCATAACAAACGAGTTGCCGACGAACTCGGCAGACGACAAGCAGACGTCAAACGCCTCGAAGCGGAAATTCAACGTCGAAACGAAGTAATCGAACGGCGTGAAAAGGAATTGCGCGAACGTCAGGATCGATTCGAGTCCGAACTCGCGAACATTCAATCGCGTGAGAAGGCGATTGACACACTACGCGTTGATCTCGACCGAAGAAAAATGATTCTGGCTGAGGAAGAAGCCACTCTCCGGGAGTCTCGCAAGTCCGCGGAGGAGCAACTCGAACGCGCAAAGCTCCGTTCCAGCGAAATTCAGCAGAGACACGAGGAAAGCGAGGCACGACGGCTCACCATTGAGCGGCAGGAACAATACCTTCGAGATCAGGCCCAGGCTCTTGAGAAGCAGCGAGTGCAAATCGTCGATCTGGATAAGCAAGTGGCCGCTCGCGAAGCGCAGATTCAGCAAAAGGAAGCTGAAATACTTGCCGTCACCCAGCAATTCGAGACGCGAGAAAACGATCTTCGCATTCGGGAACTTTCGCTCTCCGAACAAATCGATTCCCTCAGCCATAAAGAAAATCGATTGAAGGAATGGGAGAGTCAGACCACTCTTGATCAACAAGCCCTCGAGCGGCGATTCCGTGAGCTCGAAGAACAGACTCGCGCCATGCTCGAACATCTGGATCGGGAAAGAAGCGATGTTGAATCGCGTCGCCGCGAAATCGATCAAATGCATCGCGAAGGATCGCGTATCCGAGAGAGCATTGATGATCAAGAGGGGGACTGGGCGGTCCGAATGAGCGAGCTGCGAGAACTGGCGGCCGAAATGGCTCATCGGGAAAGCATCGTTCATGCACGCCAATCGCAGCTTGACTCGATTGAAAAAATCCAGTCCGCGGAGCGGGAAACGCTGCTTGCTCGGGAGCGATCCCTGCTCTCAGGTGCTGAATCGCTTCAAGCAGAACGTCAAAAGTTTGAACAGCAATCCAGCGAAGTGAAGTCACGAATCGCCATGATCGAGGCAGAGGTCGAACGCCTTAACAGCCTCTCCTTTACGCTCGAGCATCGGCAAAAAACGCTCCTTGAACAGGAATCGCACTGGTCCGAAGAGGTCAAATCGAGGCGATTGGAATTCGAGCAGCTCTCTCATCAACTGGAAAGACGTCAGACTCTCCTTGATCGTCAAGCCACTGTTCAGAAGCGGCGAGTTCAAAAACTTCGAGATCTCACCGGCCGACTGTTTGGTCGTGCTCCGCAAGCGCGACAGAAAGCAGAGCTCATTCAAGGAATGCAAGAAGCCGCGGAATCTCGCTTGGGTGATACGCAGGCGAGCGAAAAGGAACTCATCAATCGGCTTCGCGAAGAGGTCGAATACATTCAGCAGCATGAGGAACAATCAGTTCAGTCCTCCAGCCAGATCAAGGCCGACACGGAGCAGTTGGCAAAAGTTCAAGGTATCGCCTCCGAACAGGTTCGCTCGGCGCTTCGAGATCTTTTGACATCGTCTGAGCAAGATTCAACGGACGCATCTAACGCAGGAACCGCGATCGATGCGGCGGAAACATCGCTACGAACCTGGTCGGGGTATCTCGAACAAGCCGTGCAGCATGTCGAGGATCGGACGAGAGAAATCGAAGCGCAACAGAAATCGCTTGCGCGACTGGAGCAGGATGTCCGCGAGAAGACAGACGCGATGGCACTGACGGCGCAGCAGTCAACCGCCCCCCCCAAACCAAAGCCACGCCGTCCGGCGAGCTGGCAAGAGCTTGTCGAACCCGCGTTGATAATGGCAGATGACGAACTTGAATCTGGTATCGCCCGCGCTGGACTACTTGACGAATCACGTGTCCACTGGTTCAAACAAACCGCCCAGACAAAAAAGGCTAGGCTCGCTCATGAACTCGTCCGAACTGGTGCGTTAACCGCGCATCAAGTCGTGTCGATTTCACAGGGAAACGAGCGAGCTCTAAGACTCGGTCCCGCACTCATTCTCGATACATTGCACTCCGGGTCGGTCGCCACCACGTTTCTCGTCCGGTTGCCCGGCACTGATCGCCCGGTGGCCGCTCGCGCTCTCAAGCCGCAGTGGTCCCGCGATCCAGGTCAGCGTCGTCAGTATGAAATCGTGCTGCAGTCGCTCCGACAATTCACTCATCCCAACATCGTGGCAAGCCGTGGGTCAATGAGCGTGGACGACCAGTTCGTGGTCCTCACTGATTTCGTCGAGTCGATCGCATTATCGGAACTGGTGGCATACAGCGTCCCCTCCGCAGTGCTCATCAACATTTGCTTTCAAGCGCTCGGAGCGGTTTCAGCGGCGGAACGGGCCGGATTTACCCATCATGCCATCAGACCCTCTCGTCTTCTCCTTGGCCGTTCGGGCGATCTTCATCTTCTCGGTTATGGGGAGCCGGAATGGCTTCGAAAGATTCACCGCTGCGAAAAAGGGCGAAGCTATCAGAATACGATGGCGCCTGAGTTGATTGCATCGGGGCCGACGGCCGACGCGCGAGCGGACGTCTACTCGATCGGCAAGATTGCCACCGACATCGCCATTCAAGAGTCGGGTGCGCAGTCCCTGCAAGACGCGGTTATTCAGGAGACCTATCCCGCCGAGTTCCTGAAGCTACTGATCGCGATGACGGCGCCTTCTTCCTCGGACCGACCCAAACCGACCGAGGCTCTTCGGGAAATCGACCCTGTTGTCGATCCCTATGCCGCCACCACGTGGCCCGACCTCACGATCCTCTTTCAACAGCTTGATGAATTATCCGTCCGGCGATCCGCCGCGTAAGGCTGTAGCGTAGTGGTGTGAATGCGCTGTTACAAACCTATCTCGTAGAACGCCGGATCGAGTTGAATTGACGCAATTATCGGCCGAGCAGCCAACGGCAGGCGAGGGCAAGCGCACGGTGCTTCGTGCCATTGGGAAACCACTGCCATTCGAGACGTGGGCCGAATCGGTGAGTGACGACGGATTTCGTCTGAACGAACTCGTTGAATCCCTCTCTTCCCTGTGTCCGGCCAAAGCCGCTTCCACGACGTCCGCCGAACGGTAATGAGGGGATCCCGAAATGCACCATCGCGTCGTTGATCACGACACCGCCAACGTCGAGCCGATCGGCAATTCTCTTCGCGCGACGACGGCTTCTCGACCAGACACTCGCCGCTAATCCAAGATCACTGTCATTGGCCAGATCGATCGCTTCGTCATCATCCTGGAAAGATTGGATAGGAAGAATCGGCCCGAAGGTTTCCTCCTTCATGATTCGCATTGTGTGATCGACGCGAGCGAGAACCGTCGGAGCAAGGCAACGTTTCGTTCGATCGATGACTTTCCCTCCCGCCAGCACTCTAGCACCACGGCGTTTGGCATCTTCGATCAATTGCAAAAGCCTGACGAATTGAACATCCGTGGCGATGGGCCCGGTATCAAAGTCGTGTTGATCACTCGAATGCTTCCAACCGGTGGTAACGCGGTGAGTGAGCTCAACGATTCGTCGCGTAAAGTCATCCGCCTGATCACGATGGACATAGACCCTTTCCACGGCGATGCAGCTTTGGCCGGCATTGAAAAATGCGCCCCACACTGCCGCGTGGGCGGCACGTTCGATGTCCGCGTCCTCGCAGACGATCATCGCGTCGTTGCCGCCTAGTTCAAGCACGACCGGAGTCAGCAATTCAGCCGCAGCCTGATAGACCGCCTTCCCTCCCTCGCGACCACCAGTGAAAAATACTTTGTCGACACCTGAGCCCGCCAGAAGCTTGCCCGTGAGAGGTCCACCCTGCACGACCTGAATCACGTCTTCCGGAATGCCAGCTTGATCGAAAATACTTTGCAAATAGGCCGAGGTTGCCGACGTCCATTCCGACGGCTTGACGATGACGGCATTGCCTGCTGCCAATGCCTGTATCGCTGGACTAAGAAAAAGGACAATCGGATAGTTGCATGGCGTGATGGCCGCCACGAGCCCCAGCGGCTCATGAACGACACTCGCTCGTTGATGAACAAAGAGACCGGTCGGTCGCGATTGCGGCCTCAACCATTTAGGCGATTGCCGTTCGAGAAAACGGCAAAGATTAGCGGCATGAAAAATTTCACCCACAAGATCGAAGCGGGGCTTGGCCGTCTCCGATTGAACCACTGAGACGAGCGAATCGAGCTCTCGTATCAGATGCCGACGAAAGGAGCGAAGGAACTTCATTCGCTGCCTGACGGTCAGCGATCGCCAATACTCCGCTGCGAATCGACCACGATGAACCGCGAGATGAATTTCCTCGAGTGAGGTCTCACCGGGGTGAGGCAGAGCATCCTGATTCGATCGGGCGGGGGCACCGCTCATGCCACCATCCCAAGCTTCTTGCGTACTGAATCTTCCATCGAGCCGATCGGCTGACGTTTGGCCATGTGCCGAAGAAAGCGATACCGAAGCTTGCCGGTCCGCTCTTCAAAGCTCCACTCGCGCGCAAATTTGCCGCAACGAATACTATCGAGGATCTTTCGCATCGGCCGGCCAAGGTTCACACCCAGAAACTTGATTCCGCGCGACAGGGCACCGTATTGGCTCGTTTGCGAATGGCAATCAAGTTGCTTGATTAGCCCATGCTCCGCCATGTCCCGCATGATGTAGCTCAGTTCACCCGACATATAGAACTCAAGCAGAACGGCTTCGCGCGGATAACCCGCTTTGATGAGAGTATCCATTGCCGTCAGCAGGACCCGCCCAAAGGCGGGACCGAATGCTTGCTCGTTGAAGAGATCCAGTTCGGTTTCAATCCTAAAGGTGACCTCAACCGCCCCCTTGATGAGCGTGCCGATACCATGAGCCAGCGCGAGCATTGATTCCTTCGCATGTCCGGTAGCATCTTGATGCACTGCCACGAAGCTAAAGAAGCCCTCGCGTGAAACGTATAGATCACGTACGCCCTTGCCGATCATCCGGGGTGCAAGAAGAACAACATCGACGTCCGCCGGCGGCTTAATCGTGCCGTACGTCACCCCATAACCGCTCGCAAAAGAAACGAGCTTACCCCGAGTCAAACCGGGAACGACGTCACGTGGAAAGACTTCACTCAGGACTTCGTCGGGAAGAAGCATCACGATTGCGTCGGACTGCCGAACAGCCTCCGCGATGGATAGAACGGTAAATCCCTCTTCAATGGCCCGTTCTCGATAATCATCATCGATATTGCCGATGACGACATTTGCTCCGCTGTCCCGGAGGTTGAGCGCCTGGGATCGCCCCTGGTTTCCGTATCCGATCACGGCAACGCGAAGCTGCTTTAATAGCTCTGGTTTAGAATCAACCTCGCGGTAAATCTGTGTCATTCTCGCCCCTCGGGCCAGTCCATACTCATCAACGGCGCGAGTGTCGGCGATTTTCAGGAACCTGCCAAGCCCGAAAGAATGAATGTCGGAAACGCGCGAGAGAGATGCGATCGGAAGTTTACCAGATTAGGTCACTTCGAGTTCAATGCGGCGCTGGCGTGTCTTTCGCTTGGGAAGCCGCAAAACGAGGACGCCGTCCTCAAGTTCCGCCTTGATCCCCTCACCATCCACTTCGTCACTGAGGATGAAGGAACGGTAAAAGTCACCCATGTGAAATTCATGATGAACCGGTGTCGCGCCAGCGGGAATCTGACTACCAGTCCGTCCGAAGATCTTGAGGATGTTGTCCTCGATAATGAGTTCGAGAGACTCTTTTAGGACGCCTGGAAGATCGACCCGCATGAGAAGACCATCCGCCGTCTCTTGAATGTCAACGGTAGGCTGGCAGACCGGAAGTCGAGGAGCATGTGGAACGGTGGAACCTTTGTGGATAGCTTCCCCGTTAGCGCCGTTCACGTTTTCGCTAGAATCTTTCATTCCCCTGCCCTCACTTGGTGAGCACATCGACTTTTCGGCGGCGGGCCGGCTCGGACTTTGGAATGATCATCGTTAGTACACCCGCATGAAGCTCAGCGGTGACCTCGTCTGGCTTCACACGCTTTGGAAACGTCAACTCTCGACGGGCGGAACCGTGCCAGCGTTCTTGTCGGCGAAAGCTTTCCTCGGTCACCCCCTCGTCACGAAGCCGACGGCACTCGATCGTCATCCCCTCTTCGCTGAGATCGATGTCTAAGTTCTCCGGCTTTACTCCAGGAACCTCAGCGACCAGATAATAAACTTCCGCGGTCTCTGAGAGATTGATGAGGGGAAAGTAACCGGCCGTGCGGTGATCTATCGCCCGACTCGCGATGTCGGAATCCAACAACCAACTGAGATGTTCTTGCATGTGCTGGTGCAGCACAGCCAACGGATCCCAAGATTGCCTGACCGTCAGAAACTTCACAGGAAGTAACCTCCGCCACTCGACCGTTCGATGGACTATCCCTACGCAAATCCTATACCGCCCCTACATGATTTAAGATGCTCGTAAATCATTGAAAATGATGAACTTAAACAGATATCAGTCAATTCTATTCCGCCGTTTTCAGCATCCACGGAGCGCGGAGACTGCCAATATTGCTGAAAGCTTAGCTTCTTTC
>JAIEPU010000151.1 GCA_019748235.1 bacterium | reverse complement strand
TTCTGCACGATCGAGCCCAATGTCGGCGTCGTTCCGGTGCCCGATGCAAGACTCGCGAAAATCAATGAGTTCATTCACGCGCAAAAGATCATTCCCGCGATCCTTCGGCTTGTCGACATCGCTGGGATTGTGCGCGGCGCGTCAGAAGGGGAAGGACTCGGAAACAAGTTTCTTTCCCACATTCGCGAGGTTGACGCCATCCTTCACGTCGTTCGTTGTTTCGATAATGACGACATTATCCATGTCGAGGGGAGTGTCGATCCGATCCGAGATATCGAAACAATTGACACCGAACTCATGTTGGCCGACTTGCAGACCGTTGAGACGTCGCGCGATCGAGCGGCGCGAACCGCGAAGTCGGGGGATCGAGATGCCAAGCTTCGCCTAGAGATCCTTTCACAGTGTGAAAAGGTTTTGGCGGACGGTAAGCCGATCCGTGCTCTTCAACTGACTGATCCCAACCATCAAAAGATCCTTCAAAGCTTGTCGCTTCTCACGAGCAAACGGGTCCTCTACGTCGCGAACGTGGACGAGAACGACCTGCACGGCACGGGCGACCTAGTGTCTCGCGTTCGTAAGCGTGCGGAGGAAGAGGGGGGACTCGTCGTCCCGGTGTGCGCCAAGATCGAATCCGAACTGGCGGAACTCGACGCGAAAGATCGACAGGAAATGCTGGAGAGTATCGGGCTTGAAGAGCCAGCGTTGGCGACGTTGACGCGTGCGGCTTATCGTTTGCTAGGTCTGCAGAGCTACTTCACCGCGGGCGAAAAGGAAATCAGAGCCTGGACGATTCCGATTGGAGCAACGGCGCCGCAGGCCGCCGGTGTCATTCACACGGATTTCGAACGTGGTTTCATTCGAGCCGAAATCTATGCGCTCGAGGACCTCGTCACTTACAAAACCGAAAAGGCGATTCGCGAGGCAGGAAAACTTCGCGTCGAGGGGAAAGAATACATCATGAAGGACGGCGATATCTGTCACTTCCTCTTCAATGTTTGAAAAGAATTGCCGCCCCGTTCTCTATCACACGATCTCGTGAACCGTTGAGTGAGGTTCACGAGATCTTTTCTTTGGCGACGAATGCTTTTCGCACGGCTTCCCATCCCGGCATGGCGGGGGGATAATCGACCACATCAATCACGCGGAAATGATCTTTCAGCCTGGCTTCGATGAATTCTGGAGTTGGGCTGATCATGTAGGCGTGATTCTTCGTACCTTCGTCCTCGACGTAGCTCCAAATAATGCCCTCAATGAAGACCCGCCCGCTCCAGGGGGTATCGGTCGTTTCGTAGGGGAAGTTGGCCCGCGCGATAATTCTTGGATCAGAGTAGGGGAGAAAAAGCGTCCCGCCCGGAGCGGTCCATTCCACGAAGTGAGATAAGGCGAGTTCGACTTCCCGTAGCGAATCGACCAATCCGTACGCATACCACATGCAAGAGACGAGATCCCACTTTCCGTTCCAAGCAGGATTGGCGTTACGAAAGTCCCATTCGAAGAATTCGACGCCGGGATTGACGGACCGCGATCGCTCGAGCATGGCTACCGATAGGTCGAGTCCCGCACGTTGCGTCTGGGGAAATTTGCTCAGGAAATAACCCGTTCCGCAAGCGCAGTCGAGCCAGCGGCTATTCTCTTTGAGAAGCGAACCGATGAGTTCGACCTCGAAATTCGCATCGACGCTGGCAAGATCGCCATTAATGAATCGATTCTCGTAATCCGCTGCATACGCCCGGTCGTACAGCTTTTGGATCTCGTCCCGATTCATCAACGGTCTCCATTCAATCAAGAAGGGGATCCTCGAAATCTATCTCGAAGAAGGAGGTATTATTCCACGAATGACGAGATTATTCGATCCCTTTGAAATGCGATCCGACTCGATTTGAATTATGATCCTTGTTACCTGAAATGAAGAGTAGGCCATCTACCGAAGAGAATCGTCTTGCGAAATGCCAGTGGGTGCGCGGGAGACGTGGGGACGATTTTGAGAGGAGGGATTCGCGGAATCGAAAACTCGTTACGAGGAGCGGAGGTTTACGGACTCCTTAGGAACCCTAAGAAGTACCGAACTCTCAAAAAGTCATTTCCTCGCGTGGATCAATGCGATCATGTTCGTAGGTTCGGAGATTTCGTGTGACGCAGTACCTTGGTGATGCGCTCGTTGACCACGAGACGCCGAACGTGGAAAACCAAGGAGAGCGCGCGCGCTCGCTTCGATCAGACTTGGTGATCTCCGTAGTCATCCCCTGCTTTAATGAAGAAGACATCCTGTGGACACTTTTTGAACGATTGAATGCGGCGGTATCGACCTGGGGAACGAAATACGAAGTCGTATTGGTCGATGACGGTTCTGTCGATCGGACCTGGTCAATTATCGAGCAGTTACATCAACGTAACCCCCACTGGAAAGGGCTGCGACTCGGAAGGAATTTCGGTCATCAGCTTGCTCTTCGCGCCGGGCTTCAATTCGCGACAGGAGATATCGTCGCGGTGGTTGATGCCGACCTACAAGACCCACCCGAACTCATTAAGGAAATGCTGGGTCGATGGGAGCAAGGATTTGACGTCGTGGTGGGCGTGCGATGCCGTCGTAAAGAGGGTCTTTTCAAGAAGTCGATGTACATGCTCTTCTATCGGGTTCTTGCTCTGATGGCGGACCTCGAGTTGCCACTTGATGCCGGCGATTTCTGCCTCATGGATCGGCGTGTCGTCGATGTGATTCGATTAATGCCTGAATCTCGGCCATTCATTCGTGGACTACGTTCATGGGTCGGGTTTCGGCAAACGCTATTTCCCTACGATCGCGCCGCGAGACATGCCGGAGAGACTAAATACTCTTACTGGCGGCTTTTCCAGTTGGCGACCGATGGCATTGTCAGCAATTCTCGTATGCCGCTCCATTTTGCCACTTTGTTTGGAGCCCTTGTCTCCCTCGTCGCCTTTCTAGGAGCTCTTTTGACGCTTCTGATCGGACTTTTTCCGGAGTTCTTCAAGAGTCTGGGCATTTCTTACGTGCATGGCACTGCATCGGTCATCATTTCTGTGCTCTTTGTCGGCGGCGTTCAGCTTCTTTGCCTTGGAATCATCGGAGCGTATCTAGGTCGGATCCATGAAAACGTACTTCACCGACCTCTTTGGAGTATTCGGCAGGTCGTTGGAATCGAAAGTCAGCGAGATCTCTCCGGGCAATTGAACTTGCCGGAGGCGGTGCGAATTTCCACCGTTCGAACGCCGAACGGGAACAATGATCTGAACCTGGATCGTTGATCTCCAAAATGTCTCGTTCCGTCGAAACTCTACGGAGCAGGGAAGTCAGTCCCATTCTTTTGTCGGAGTGATGCGAAATTTGGTCCTACGATCGCGACCTTCCGCAAAACCTTCCCAACCATCCTTACTTGACCGGATAGTGATGTTGGAAAGAACGTGTATCTCTCTATTGTGTAATGGCTTATCGAAATCACTCAGAATGATGCAGTGACAGTCCTCTCGTTCCCTCATCCAACGACCCATCCGCCGCGAAGCATTCCAGACCTCTTCACCAAGCATTAACCACTGACGAGCAAATAGTTTGTTGACTGTCGGGCAGCGGTCGTTTACTTTGAAGTGGACATATCTCTGCGCGGTACGAGCTTGAGACCATTCGAGTGCATCGGGAGGAGTCGTGGGCAACACGCTTCATGCCTTAAATGTCGTTACGCCTATCGAGGTGGAGCAGGATGAATTGCGCCATGCCGGTTCGAGCCGGCACGTGACCATCATCCGTCCCGCCATGGTCTCTTCGGTCGGAACCTGGAGTTCACCAGTCACGCCCCCGCTGGGCATTGCCTACCTCGCCTCCATGCTCCTGAAGAACGGGAATGAAGTCGAATGCATTGATGCGATCGGACTTCGCGTCGATCAAATAATTCAAGAGGGTGATTACGTTATTCAAGGATTGACGATCGATGAAATCATTGATCGCATTCCTTCGAAGACCGATTGCATCGGCGTTTCGTGCATGTTTAGCCAGGATTGGCTTTACTTCCGAAAGCTACTGAAAGCGATTCGTGCTCGATTCCCCCAGACACTGCTGGTCATCGGTGGCGAGCACGTGACGGCGCTCCCCGAATTCTGTTTGAGAGATTGTCCTGTCATCGATCTTTGCGTTTTGGGTGAAGGGGAAGAGACGTTCGTTGACATCGTCAATCGAATGCATCGCCCGGAACTGCTCTACAAGACACCCGGAATTGCATTCGTCGACAAAGATGAGCAATTTGTTCTCGGCCCTCCGCGCGCTCGAATTCGAGACGTCGATCAGATTCCGTATCCGGCTTGGGATCTTGTTCCTTTGGAACCCTATCTCGAAACTCGAAACGGGCACGGCGTGTTCCTTGGTCGAACGATGGGAATCATCGCAACCCGAGGCTGCCCCTACCAATGTACGTTTTGTTCGAATCCCACCATGTATGGGAAGGGATATCACGCCCGTACACCCAGTGACGTGCTCGATGAGATCGAGTACTACATGAATCGCTACAACGCGACGAACATTGACTTCTATGACTTGACGATGATTTTGAAGAAGTCGTGGGTCATTGAGTTCTGCGAAGAAATTGAAAAGCGAGGCCTGAAGTTCACTTGGCAGCTTCCAACCGGAACGCGATCTGAAGTGGTCGACGACGACGTTGCGCCGTGGCTCTATAAGACAGGCTGCCGAAACATCACTTACGCCCCCGAAAGTGGCGATCCGGAAACGCTTGATCTCATCAAAAAGAAGGTCAAGATCCCCAAGCTGTTTGAATCGGTCCGGGCTTCTCTCCGCGCCGGGATCAACGTCAAGTGCAACATCGTCATTGGGTTCCCGCACGAAACGCGCGCGAACATCATGCGGACGATTCTGTTCTGTTGGCGCATGGCGATCTCAGGCGTTCACGACGTCGGCATCTTCCTCTTCAGTCCTTACCCCGGAAGCCAGCTCTTCCGCGAACTGCAGGAGGAGGGCGTCATTCCCCAAAAGCTTGACGACGATTACTTCAAAGCGCTTGTCAATTTCATGGATCCCACCTCGACGAAGGCCTTCTGCAAGCATGTGAGCGGAAAAGAACTCGCGTTCTGGAGATTCTTCGGAATGGCGACCTTCTTTGGTCTTTCGTACCTTTGCCGTCCCTGGCGATTCGTGAAGTTCGTCAAGAATGTTTGGAATTATGAGAGCAACACCGTTCTCGAACAGAGGGTCGGCGCGATCATCGAGCGATTCCGAATTACGAAGAAATCATCTCCAGCGCCGGTTCCATCCGTTCCAGTGGAGAATTGATCCCGACCGCTTCGGCCGGACGAAACGAGCCCGACACGGGACGGTGCTGTCCGCCCCGTTCATTCGGAATCATGAAATGCTTTGATTTGTCGTCTTCATTCCGCTGCGGGTGACCAATCCGCGGGTATTTCTCGATCGACTTGTATCTGACTCTGTTGTTGGATCGCACCGATCTCTTGGTGGAGTTGCTCCACCTCCTCGCGTGAGCCAGCGAGTTCAATCGTAAGCTCCGCATCGTAGCTTTCACCGGGAGCAAGGGTCAGGACACGCCCTTTCGCTCGTTCAAAGGGCTTCGCGTTTGGGAAGTCAGTGGCGGGTTCGAGGCCGGTGACGTATCCATCGCTGATCGCTCCGGGATTCCGCCAAAGCGTGAACCAAGGAAGCTGCTCTAGGGAAAACCGAAGCGCGCACGCTTTGTCACCGCCAGGACTTTCGAGTAGAGCGATCGTGCGATTCGTTTCTTCGTCCCCGAGCAACTGCATCAAGAAACATTCCTCGATGACGCCGGCCGTTGGTGCCGGATAGGTGTTCCATCGGTCAATCGCTTTCAGCGCGACGTCATTGATTGGCGCGAGCCGTTTCACCGGTGCCCTGAACTTAGACCCGTCGTCGAGGAGCGGTTGTCCAAAATTGCAATGATACAGCAGCTCAAACTCCGCCGGCTGACTCCGAAGATTGATGACGCGATCACGAAGTGTAAACGAGGGTGAGCCGGGATTGGTTTTGATCTCTGTCTGCAGTCGAAGTTGTGGGAAGAAAAGCATCGATTCATCGACGAGTCCCGTGACCGTCAGCGTGTAGGGCGCCTTCGTTTCGACGGTGACAGCCACATGGTGTGCGGGAATATTTGCGATCCGCCCGTGCAGCGGAAGAGCCATCGACTGTTCCGCTCCTGTGTTATCCAGCAGTTTATCGATGGCGGGACCACCGTTATTGTTCAACCCGCATCGAACGATCCATTCGTCGAAGCCTTGAAGCCAGCCGATGCCGCCGAGCTCGTCACGATTGACATAATTCGGATGAACGGGACCGTGGACGGGTGACTTCCATCCGAGATCCCACTTTTGGAACTGACCGCGCCAGATCCCCATTCCGCGGGTAGGACAGATCGTGAACCGGAGTGGGCCGTTGACCACCTCGATCAAATCGACCCCGTCTGAAAGACCACCGCGAAGTCGACGCTTGGTGATGGAGAAGGGCTGCCTGGATTCGATCGCCAGGTCCTCATTCGTGATGCTGAAATTCTCGACGTAGGTTTCCGTGGCAACGTCGGTGAGCACCCAACTCATGGTGTGGGTCGACATTAAACAGTCCTCTTTCTGCTAATGGACCGCGGGAGCGATCGAGCGACGGGAATTCAGCAATTCGTCACGTTATAGAGGATTTGAGGGTGAGGTGCGATGGAGAAGGAGAGCGGCGCCGGGCGCGAATCCTGAGTTCGTCGAGGAGGCGGTAATCAGAGGTGCTTTATCTCAGAGGATGCTCGACAGGATGTTTGGAGTGGATGACGGCTGAAGAGCCAACCGACATCCCGAACGAAGTTGCTATTCCTTGGTGCAGTCCTCGTCGACGAGCCAGGATTCACGCCGGGCGTCGCTGTTCCCTCCTTTCGGCAAAAGCGGGGCGGAGCGGAGGTTGCTCCTCGGGGATCTGGGCCTCTTCGGCCGTGAGTGAAACGATCGCGATTCCATGATTGTCGGCGCGGGCGATCGTTTGCTCCGCGTCGAGAATGATCGTCCTTCCCGCTTCGATCGCGAGGCAGCTTCCGCCCGCTTTCTTCATTGTTTCGATCGTGCTGATACCGATCGTCGGGACATCGAATCGCATGTCCTGCTGAGGTTTGGCGACCTTCACAACGGTAAACCCCCCGGCAGGGCAGAGAATGCCGGCCCGTTCAATCGCTTTGTCCGTCCCCTCAATGGCTTCGATGGCAAGTGCCGCTCGTTCGCGAACCGCGACGCTTTGTCCGACATCGAGCCGTCCCATCTCTTTGGCGAGATGCCAACCGAATGCGATGTCTTTGATCTCTTGGGGACGGGGCTTTCGGCCGGTCAAGCAGCCGGCAGAAGCAAGGAGTTCCGGGCAGACTTCGAGAGCCGAGGCGATGCGAATTCCGTCACGCGCGAACTCGTCGATCAGTCCCAACATCAACGTGTCGTCTCGATTGTCTTGCCGCGGCGCGGAGAAGAAGAACTTGATGAAGCGCCAATCGGGAATGTTCCGAAGGAGTCGAAAACGTTCAAACATGACCGTCTTTTGAATCTTTCCCGCCATCACGACGCAGTCGATTCCTTCTCGTTTGAACTTTCGAATCATCGAACCGAGTTGCGTGACGCCGTTCCAGAGGAACGTATCAACCGAATTAGCCAATGCAGGATCGGCGTTCCCCTCGATACCGACGCAGACGACGCGAATTCCTTGCTCCCTTGCTGCTTCGGCGAAAAGGACGGGAAATCGTCCTCCTCCCGCCAGCAGACCGACGCTATCGCTGAAGCGACGGTGAGGACAAAGATGTTGCTCGAGCGTCGCCATGCTGCTCCCTATGCCACCTTCGATTGGGGAGAATCGGCACTATCCTTGTTTTTCTCGTTGTTCGCGGCGAGACCAAGCACGCGGCGAACTTCGGCCAGCTCCCGACGAATATCGGGAAGCTTGGAAAGCGATAGCTGTTCTCGCTTGAATTGCCAATCAGGTCGAGCCGGACTTCCGCCATAAATGACTTTTTCCGGCACGTCTCGAGGGACGCCGGACTTCGCCATCAGAACCGCGCCGGTACCGATTTTGACGTGGTCGGCGATGCCGACTTGTCCTGCGAGGACGACGTAATCGCCCGTTTCACAAGAGCCGCTCACACCGACCTGGCTCACGAAGATATTGTGTTTGCCGACCTTGCAGTTGTGACCAACCATGACGAGGTTGTCGATCTTTGTTCCTTCGCCAATTTTCGTCGTGCCAAATGTCGCTCGGTCGATGGTCGAACAAGCTCCGACCTCGACATCTTTCTCGATCTCGACACCCCCCATTTGTTCGATCTTGGAATGCTTGCCGTCAACCAGTCGATAACCGAAGCCGTCACACCCGATAATCGCGCCCGCATGAATGACGCTTCTATCGCGAAGTGTCGTACGAGCGTAAAGCACCGCGTGGGGATGAACTTCAACCTGTTCACCGATCTCGCATCGTTGCCCCACGACGACATGTGGATGGATGATCGAATGGGCGCCGATTCTGGCGTACGCGCCAATCACCGCGAATGGTCCGATGGCCACATGTGGTCCAATTTCTGCCGTCGGATCGATTGCCGCACGAGGGTCAATGGCCGGCGAGGTCAGAAGCAGCGGAGCCTGGAGTCTTTTGGAGATCGTCTGCATCGCAAGGAGCGGTTCTCGAACGAGAATGCAATTAGCATTTCGTTCGATGAAGAAGTCGAGCAGATCACTCGGCACGAGGTAAGCGCCTGCTCGCATTGAATCAAGCGATTTGGCCTGCTTCAAAGATTGAATAAAGGTGATGTCCCGACCCGAAGCTTCGGTGAAGGGGAGTGCAGCATCAATAAGGCGAGCCGGATCGCCGTGAAGTGTTCCGTCAACGATTCCGGCAATTTCGCCCAGTGTATAGGACACGGGGCAGCCCTCTCTTCCTTGAAAGGTGAACCATCCTGGTGTTTACGGGCAACGACTTGCACTACGACTGAGCTTACCCCTGCGAGAAGCAAAGACTTCCGTGCAGTCTGCCCAAGAATCTATCCCTTCCCCGAAATCGTGCAAGATCAGTTCGACTATTCACCCGGCGACGTAGATCGAACAAACGGAACCACTTACGGGCGAGTTTGCCCTCGGCGATCTAGGAAACGGTGAGTGGAAACAAAGAAAAGAACCTCATACCGGTTATCGGCCCCAGGCACTCCATTCTCACCGATTACCGGATTTTCTATTCTCCACTGGCTTGGTCCGTCGAATGTTCGGGATTCTGGACATCGGCCGTCGTCGCGTGGCTACGTGATTGAAGCCGATTGGCGAGCGAGGTACCAGGCACCAGCCGTGGAGCAGTAGCATCCATGACGTCCTTCAGTTCGTGCGCATCGAGAACTTCCTTTTCGAGTAGTCTTTCGGAGAGTTTCTCGAGCGCCACTCGATGTTCGACGAGGATTTCGCGAACGAGTTTTTGAGACTCCTCGACGATGCGACGGACTTCCATGTCGATTTCACGCGCCGTCGATTCGCTGTACTCTCGTCCGATGCCGGCACTCGATCCCAGAAAGACGGACTCCTGCGAATCTCGATACTGAAGTCGGCCGAGTTTCGGGCTCATGCCGTATTCCTTGACCATGCTCCTCGCAATTCCGGCCACCCGCTGCAGATCGTTCTGTGCTCCCGTTGATGTCTCTCCGAAGACAAGTTCCTCGGCAATGATCCCTCCCAGGAGGGTGCAGACCCGGTTCTCGAGTTCTCCCTGCGTGGCGAGATAGCGGTCGTCTAGCGGACGTTGAAGCGTGTAACCGAGCGCACCGATACCACGAGGCACGATGGAGATTTTGTGGACAGGATCGGAACCGGGCAGCAGATACGCAACGATCGCATGCCCACACTCGTGATAAGAAATGCGCCGCTTTTCGTCGGGCATCATCACCCGTTGTTTCCGTTCGAGCCCCGCAACACCGCGTTCGATGGCTTCTTCGATGTGGTGCTTCGTAACGTGGGGGAAGCCTTGTCTGGCTGCCAACAATGCTCCCTCGTTGACCAGATTTGCCAGATCCGCTCCCACGAAGCCAGGCGTGAGTGAAGCAATCTCTTTAAGGTTCAGATCCTCCGCCACTTTCACATTGCGGACATGGACCTTCAAAATCGCCTCTCGACCGTTCGCATCGGGACGATCGACTACCACTGTGCGATCGAATCGACCCGGCCGAAGCAGGGCGGCATCCAGCGTCTCTGGACGATTCGTCGCTGCCATGATGATGACACCACGGTTCGAGTCGAAGCCATCCATTTCGACAAGGAGCTGATTGAGTGTCTGCTCGCGCTCGTCGTGGCCTCCGACCACTCCTGAGCCGCGGCTCTTTCCAAGTGCGTCAAGTTCATCGATGAAAATAATACAGGGAGCTCGCTGTTCCGCTTGAGCGAATAGATCGCGAACGCGGGCGGCGCCGACCCCGACGAACATTTCCACAAAGTCCGATCCGCTGAGCCCAAAAAAGGGGACCCCCGCTTCGCCGGCGACCGCGCGGGCGAGCAACGTTTTTCCCGTTCCCGGTAGTCCGACGAGCAGCACACCTTTCGGGATGCGTCCACCGATCGATTGGTATTTCTCGGCATTTTTCAGGAAATCGACGACCTCTCTCAGTTCCTCAACCGCTTCTTCGAGACCGGCGACGTCCTCGAATGAGACGTTGAGGTCCTCCTGCGCATAAAGCTTGGCCTTGCTTCGTCCGAACGTCATCGCGCCGCCACCAGGACCGAGCTTGCGGAAGACAAGGAAGTACAAGACGCCGATAAACAAAAGCATCGGCACCATCCAGAGGAGCATCATGTTCCAGGGGCTCGGCTCCGAGGTGCCGGCTAAGTCGACGTTTTTCTCCATCGAGAGAGGAATCAGTTCAGGATCGTTAGGCAAGCCATGAGTGTCGACGCTGAATTCTTTTCCCTTGCGATGTTGTTGATCCTGAATCTCGGAGCGGAGTTGGCCGGTGATCGTGCCCTCGTTGGTCCTTATTGCTTTCACATTGCCAGCTTCAAGTTGTGTCTTGAACTCGGAATAGGTCAGGTGAAGTTGTCGTGCTTCGGTGAGGGTCGAACGAAGCACCATCATCGCGGCGAGGACGAGCACAATGGGCAATATCCAACTCGGCCAATTGAGTCGGCCATTCTTGTCGCGCGAGAGCAATTGTTTCACTAGTTGATCCTTGATGATTTCTGAAGCCGAACCCAATCCCCGCCCGGCCAAAGAGACGTCATGAACATTTGATGAATCAGGCCAGCAATCGGCATTTATGACAAGCCTGAATGAGGTCCTTGGATCCCGCAATCCGAGACGCCTGTCCTTTTCCATTCTAGCCCGAATAGGCAAAACAGGTGAAGCGAGTTCGTGGGGGCCCGCCTGCTTGAATCCGGCGTAGGCCGCTTGATCAGGTGATTCGAGCGATTACCATAATGCGTGGTTTCTGGGATTCATAAGGAGTTAAAGACGATGAGTCGTGCGTTTCGTTCGCTTTTGTCGCTCGGATTCTTGGCGGTTACCAACTTCGTGATGGCCGAGGCCAATCTGGGCTCTGCCGCTCCTACGTGGAAGGATCTCCCCGGCACGGACGGAAAGAAGCATTCTTCGACCGAATTGAAGGATAAGAAGGCGGTGGTGGTGGCCTTTACGTGCAATCACTGCCCCGTGGCGGTCGCCTATGAAGATCGTTTCATCGCATTCGCCAAAGAGTACGCTCCGAAGGGGGTTGAATTCGTCGCCATTAATGTGAGCAATATCGACGACGACAAGCTGCCAAAGATGACCGAGCGAGCCAAGGAGAAGGGGTTCAACTTCCCGTATCTCTACGATGCGTCCCAAAAGGTCGGCAAGGATTTCGGGGCTGAAAAGACTCCCCATCTCTTCGTGCTCGATGGAGAGGGCAAGGTGGTGTTTGTTGGCGCGTTCGATGACAAGATGGACGCCAAAAAGGTTTCGAAACACTACGTGAAGGACGCCGTTGATGCCGTTCTCTCAGGTAAGGAGCCAGAGGTTAATAAAACTCCAGCCCACGGTTGCGGCATCCAGTACGAAGACTAGTGCGATTCCCTTGTTTGCCATCTGGCTCCGGCGAATCAATTTCCACGATTTGTCTTGGGGGAACGCTTTTAATTTGTTACTCCACAAAGGCCGTCTCATTCGAGATTATTCTCGAGGGGACGGCCTTGAGTCAGTTGGATGATTCATTCGTCATCATGAAGGATTGATCGGGATGAAGTTCTTCGCTCCGCGGAAGCACCAATCAGGGGCGTCAAGTTCAATGAGCTTGAGCGCGGTTCTGTTTGTTACTTTGCTCGTCATTTCAGGCTGCAAGAAAGAAGAGCCGAACCTTCCGCCGACCCCGGTCGGCCCGGATCCTGAAGTCTCGAAATTAATGATCGGGGAAAAGAAAGCGGCCGACCCTGACTTTAAACCCAACGATATCATCCCTCCGCCGCCCCCCGTCGCCGCGACGACTCCTCCTCCCAAATCGGATTCGACTTCCGCTCCGACGGTTGATGTGAAAGAAGTGGACTTCGCCGGTTTTCACAAGGAGATCGAGGGGCTTAAAGGAAAGATCGTCGTCATCGACTGCTGGGCCACTTGGTGTTCGATCTGCAAAGAGAAGTTTCCGAAGTTCCTCGAGTTGAAGGATAAGTATTCGGCGGATGCGAATATCGTCTTCGCCAATCTTGCGAATGATCCGGCCGACAAGCTTTCCGATGTAAAAGAGTTCCTCGTGAAATCGAACGCATCTTTTCTGAGTTTCCTTCTTGATGAGGATCCCGCCGATTTCGCTCAGCATTTTCAAGTGAATGGAGTCCCGGCCTACCTGATTTACTCCGCCGATGGAGAACTTACCTTTAAGACCGGTAAGATCGAAGAACTCACGGCAAAGTTGGCCGAGCTATCTCCTCCCAAGAACTGAAGCGAGTTCCGTTGATGTCCGAAAGCGATGCCGGCTTCCAGACGATTCCTGCTGTGGATTTGGCGATTTATCGACTCGATGAAACGAAGGATGTCTTCACACCCGCCGTCGCCGTCTATCCGGACCTCGTCGCGCGTAATATCGATCGCGCGCTCGCATTCGCCAAAGGTCATCCCGAACGACTTCGTCCTCACGTGAAAACGCACAAGACGATTCAGATCGTTCAGATGGAACTGGAACGGGGGATCATACGGCACAAATGCGCGACGCTTGCCGAGGCGGAAATGCTGATCCGCGCCGGGGTGAAAGATATCTTGGTTGCTTATCCCGTGGTCGGGCCGAATGCCAATCGGATCGCAACCATCGCGCAGACCTTTCCAGACGTTCGCTTCTCCGCACTGGTCGATCATCCGACAAGTTTGATTCATTTGAATGCCGCGTGTCGGAAGGCCAATACCAAGCTCGACGTCATGGTCGACTTAGACGGAGGAATGGGACGCACGGGTATTGCGATGGGACCCGCCGCCATTGAACTATATCGCTCGATCCATGAAGCGAGCCATCTGAAGGTCGATGGGTTTCAGCTCTATGATGGTAATGTCGAAGAGCCCGATCCGATCAAACGCCAAGAGATCGTTGACGATCATCGCGAACGGTTCATCTCATTCATTCGGGATGTAGAGAAGACGGGACTCGTCGTTCCCCGGATCGTCGTCGCGGGGACGGGAACCTTTCCCCTTTGGCTCAAGTGGGCTGACGAGGAACCACGACTGGAAGCATCCCCCGGAACGTTTGTATTCAGTGATTGGAACTATCACTGCCGATTCCCAGACGTCGAAATGGTCCCGGCGGCGGTGGCGCTTACTCGCGTCGTCAGCAAGCCTCGCCCTGGGCGTTTGACGTGCGACTTAGGCCATAAGGCGGTCGCGGCCGATCCGCTCGCGGCGAAACGAGTTCACTTTCTCAATTTGTCGTCGTGGGAGTTCGTTCGGCAAAGCGAGGAGCACTTGGTGGTTGATACACCCGATGCTGATTTATTCGAGCCGGGCGATATGCTCTACGCGATTCCGTATCACATCTGTCCGACTTGCGCGTTACATCGTGAATTGCTGGTGGTGCGTGATGGTCGAGTGATCGATCGTTGGGGCGTCGTTTCACGGGATCGTTAGTTGAGTCTTCTCAGCCTGCCAATCGCTGATCCAAGTACTGTCTGATTCTTGCGATCTGTTGCACTCGATTCGCTTCCGGTGCTTGTGGGTCATAGGGAAGACGCGTTGATAGTAGCTCGCACAACACGCGATGCGAACGATCCCGGACGTAGGGATCATTGTGGTTGAGCATTTCGATGAGTCGCGTTGCCGATAACCGAGCACGAGGCCTCAGAACACCCGCGAGCTGAATA
>JAIEPU010000244.1 GCA_019748235.1 bacterium | reverse complement strand
CGGCGCCGGTCCCGGTCGATAAAGTATCACAGCTTCTACCACCACTCCGTCGTTGGTCCATTCCACTGGTTTCCGCAAGCACGATGGGACTCGGTCTGTTGATCGCGCTGTTGTCGTTCCGACGTCCGATGGTGGCGGGTGGAGTCGTATTGGCGAGTGTCGTCCTCGCGGCGGTGATGCTTCCCTTTGGTCGAGTCGAAGTTCAGAACCCGTTTGTCAAGCCTCCAAGACTCGGTGAAGCAGAGGCCCGTTCCGTTTTGGATTCGCTTCACAAAAATATCTATCGAGCGTTCGACCATCACGACGAGCAAAGCGTGTATGACTCGCTCGAAAAGAGTATCTCCGGCCCTCTGCTAGAGAAGACTTATCTCGCGGTTCGCGAAGGCTTGGTCATGCAAGAGCAGGGAGGAGCCGTCTCGCACGTATCTGGGGTGAAGTTGGTGGACGGAAAGTTACTCCCCCCTGGGAGTGGCACCCGCGATCCCCGTGCATTCGACATGCAGGTCATATGGGATGTTGAGGGAACGGTCGAGCATTGGGGGCATATTCACACTCGAACAAATGAGTACGAAGCGACATTTACCGTCGAGCCGGAAGGAGACGCGTGGAAGATCACTGCCCTCGACGTCACGGGGCAAAAACGAAAGAGCTTTCAAACGCGTCTTCGAAACATCAATTCAACGGGCGAGCCGGCGAAGTAAAACGGGAGCGATAGAGTCGAAAATGATTCGTTTCGACGACGTTCGATTTCGATACGGCCGCGATGGGTTCTCGCTACACGTGCCGAATCTCGTCATCAACAATGGCGAACGAGTCGCGATCGTTGGGCCGAGCGGTTGCGGGAAGACGACCCTCCTTCATTTGATGGCGGGGATTCGGCTCCCCATCGCAGGCCGAATCAACGTTGATGAGACCGAAGTGTCTCGTCTCTCTGACAGCGCGCGGCGGCGGTTTCGAATTTCATCGATCGGACTCGTCTTCCAAGAGTTTGAATTGCTTGATTACCTCACCGTGCAGGAAAACATCTTACTCCCTTTTCGAATTCATCCGTCGCTTCATTGGAGTAAAGAAGTCGTTGAGCGAGCGATTTCGTTGGCGGAATCGGTCGGACTCTCGGATAAGAAGACACGACCGATTCAGCGACTGTCTCAAGGGGAACGTCAGCGAGTGGCCATTTGCCGTGCGCTCGTTACTAAGCCTCGTTACATTCTCGCGGATGAGCCGACTGGAAACCTCGATCCGTCGCTCAAAAATCACATACTTGATATCTTGTTTGACGTCGCGAACAGGGAGTCGGCAACGCTCGTGATGGTCACTCATGATCATTCTCTCCTCTCACAATTCGATCGCGTTCTACCTCTCGACGAATGCACTTCGAAACCGGTCGAAGGGGCGAGGAGCCAATAGTGGGTGTCATTGGACTGGCTTTCA
Organism: bacterium; assembly: GCA_019748235.1. Lineage (GTDB taxonomy): Bacteria > Planctomycetota > Planctomycetia > Kolteriales > Kolteriaceae > JAIEPU01. Next base: position 12,820 of record JAIEPU010000244.1, on the reverse strand, counting down.
GGTACGTCCTGTTCCACTGGGGGCGGTCTGCTCTTCTGGTCGGATGTTTAACGATCATTGCCTATCTTCCTCTCGCGATCAGTTGGTTGACTCAGACTTTTCAGTCACAGCTTTCGAGCCGAGCTTCTTCCACACCGCTCTTGATTGGGAAGAAAGGAAGCCGATTCGATCTAACGATGAACGCCCTTTATTTCGAGGGGCGAGCGATCGACCTCATCCCACAAAAGGAATTCGAGAGAGTGGAGGAGACAGGTCTCGCGCGGGCGATTCCTCTTTCGATCAAGCACCGGGCGCGCGGTGCTCCTATCGTTGGAACGACACTCGACTATTTTGAATTCAGAAAGCTAAAGGTCACGGCAGGTGCGATGATCGGTCGCCTGGGTGATTGCTTGTTGGGTCACAACGTTGCCCGGCGACTTGGGCTGAGCCCGGGTGACGGACTTCTTTCCGATCCGGATAACGTGTTCGATATCGCGAGCAGCTACCCGTTGAAGATGCGGGTGGCCGGTATTCTGCACCGATCTTTTACTCCAGACGATGACGCCATCTTTGTCGATGTGAAGACCGCCTGGGTGATCGACGGCATCGGGCATGGTCACGACGATGTGGCAAAGGCTGACCCGTCGCTGTTGTTAGAGAAGGGAGAGAAGAAGGTCGTCGCGAGTGCGGCCATTACCTCTTACACAGAAATCACCGACGACAACATCAATACGTTTCATTTTCACGGAGATCCCGCGAATTTCCCACTCACTGCCATCATCGCGGTTCCCCACGATGAAAAATCAGGAACGCTCCTCGCGGGAAAATATTTATCGGCCGATGAAAGGATGCAGATTCTGAGGCCGACCACGGTCGTCGGTGAATTGCTTGGTATGATCTTTCGGGTAAAGCGATTCTTTGATCTGCAATCGGGATTTTTGGCCGTGGCTACCTTGCTCTTACTCGGCCTTGTGATGACACTCTCCGCAAGGCTCCGTGCTCGCGAGATGGAAACACTTTTCAAAATTGGATGTGCGCGTGGAACGATCAGCCTCTTGCACCTGGCCGAATGGTTAATCATCGCGTCGGCGAGTGCGATTCTGGTGGGCGTCCTTCTAGCGCTGACGTTGTCATTCGCGCCTCAACTCATGCGAGCGGTTCTCTTTTAGTATTCATACACGCGTCAGCAAATGGCGTTGGTCCCGTCGACGCTGAATTGTTCCTGGAGAATCATCATGAATCGAAATGGGATGATGTTTCTGACCTTCCTTTGCGGATGCGTCGTTTTGACAGGCTGCTCCAAAGGGCCGGGGCCGGAGGCATTATCCACGCCAGTGAAGCTCCCGCTCACCATCTATGCGGACAATTATCCCGTCGCGTATTTTACGGAGCGAATCTCGGGACCGTTGGCAAAGGTGATCTTGCCGGTTGCCGCAGATCGGGATCCCGCCTATTGGAAGCCGAAAGAAGAGGATATCGCAAGGATACAAGCAGCCGATCTCATCGTTCTGAACGGCGCCGATTATTCGAAGTGGTCAACGCTCATGTCACTTCCTCCGTCCAGAGTGGTGGATACGTCCCGCGGCTTCAAGGGGCGTTACATGTATATCGAGGATGCTGTCGTTCATAGCCATGGCGCGGAGGGGGAGCATTCGCACGCCGGGCTTGCTTCCTATACATGGCTTGACCCGGATCAGGCGATCCTGCAGGCAGAGGCGATCGCGAAAGAACTAAAGGCGAAAGTTCCCGCCGAATCAAAAGCGATCGAGGAACGATTCGATGGTTTGAAGAAGGATCTCACTCTATTGAGGGAGCGACTTCAAAAACTCGCTGACAAGAAGAATGAGCCTCTGCTCGCATCGCATCCGGTTTATGACTACTTGGCGCGACATGCGGGTTGGAATTTGAAGAGTGTCCATTGGGAGCCGGACGAATTGCCGGGGGATGAAGGGTGGAAGGAACTGACCAAGTTGCTCGAAAAGCATCAGGCTCGTTGGATGATTTGGGAAGGCACGCCGTTGCCTGAAACGGTGCAGCGACTGAATGCGCTGGGCATTAACTCCGTGGTATTCGATTGCTCCCCCAATCGGCCGAAGGAGGGAGACTACCTGACGGTAATGAACCACAACCTGGATGAGTTATCGCGCGTGTACGACTATGAACCGGACGGCGCGTCCCCAGCGTCTCATTAACGATTTACCGTTCACGCGATCGATCGACGTTGCTCATAGGGGCTAACCGGTTCAATTTAGGTGCTGCTATGAACTCCTAAAGATGTCGTTTAACGATTTGGCCGGCCATGTGAGCGGACATGGCGAGGGTATAACTCAGCAAGCCGACCTGTAGGAACATCCACAAGAGGAAGACGTAGCTGAACGTTATTTCATTCGTGATGCCGTAGTACATGACAGCGGTGGGGATGGCAACAGAGATAATAGTCAAGGTCATCGATATCCCCAGCCACAAGAAAATGTCGCCGATACACTTCCCGATCCATTTGAAGATGTTGGCGGGATTGACGGATAGATCCGCGGCGTAGCTTCCGATGCCGAAGAAGTAATAGATGTGCCCGACTGCCGTCAAAAATGTGGCAACGACTAAACCGACGATTCCTCCCTCCGAGTTCCAGGTAAATACGGGAAGAGGCCCTTGGTTGATGATTCCCTTTTCCACTCCGGGGGGAAGTTCCTCCGGCGCGCCCGAAACATGAAACACGAGAAAACAGATGGCAAGAGTGGCAAGAGCGTACGCGGGAATAGCCGTCGCAAGGAAGTAGAGAGCGGCTACCGGAATCGAACCGGCAGAGATCGCGCGACCATAGAGCCCTTTGGCCGCCGACTCGACGAGCGCTTCTTGAATCATGCCGATCATGGCAAAAAGAGCGATGATCGAAATGCCGAAGGTAATGTACCAGGGCCAGATTGGTGGTCTGTCCCATTCGTTCGAGACGAACCACATGATTGTGTACAGAATTCCCAGGCCGACGATTCCGACGATTACCCCGGCAATCATGAAGGCCGAGGCGACCCGAATACTGGATTTGACGACCGGGTCCCCTCCCATAGCCGCGAACATCTTGTTCCATGTCGGAAAGTCGGCAGGAAGTTTGGTCTTATCGACGACCTCGAGGTTCTTCCCCGAGCGGTAGTCGTATCCGCACTTTACACAGACGATGGCATTCTTCGCCATCTTCGCACCGCAGCCACGGCAAGTACCGGTGAGATCATAAGCGAGTTTGTTCACGCCGTAACCGGCGGCTTCTTCGTCGGCTATCTTTTGATTTTTCGGTACCTGAGTCTTGTTTTTGCAGTGAGGGCACTGAATGTACCGTTCCGCCTGTGCGACTGGAACCTTCAGGGTGGAACCGCACTGCAGGCAACGAAACTTAATCAAATGCCGTTCCGCACCTGGTGCACTACCGGTTGGTTTTGCCTTGGCCATATCGGAAACTCTCTCTTTCCATCGAACGCGCGGCGGCAGGAGATATCAGCGGAGAACGGGAATGCTTGCTGACGGCATGAACGAATCCATTTCGCTGGACCATCTCCAGTGGAGATCTCGAAACTTCCTCACTATTGATCCGCAAAGGTGAGGAAGACGAGTCATGGTAACGGCGAGGACTCAGCTCAAGTGCTCACCATCGACGGCCTATTTTAGCGGCCGGGGAAGGTAAGTACCACCTTGCCGAATGGAGAACCCTTAAGGTGTTCAACGGCGGCCAGATAATCCTCAAAGGGAAAAACCTTATCGATGATGGGGCGAAATGATCGCTTATTGAGAGTCGAGATGATCTTTGCCCACTCGTCTGGAGCTTCTTCTGGTGAGTAGTCACTCACGAGCACTCCCTCGACTTTGGCGCGTTTGAACATGAGGGAGGGGATTGGAAGTGGGCCTTCCACGCCAGCCAACACCCCAACGACTCCGACAACGCCATACGGAGCGAGCAGATTCACCGCCGTTCGGATGAAGGGCCCTCCCACCGTTTCGACAACGATATCGACGCCTCGACCTCCGACCGCCTGTGGGACCTTCTTCTTCAGATCGGGATCTTCCGGGTCGAAGACGTGCTGAGCACCCATGGCTGATAACTTCGCTCGTTTTTGCACGGATCTGGATAAGGCGATGACCGTCGCACCCAGTCCGAGCGCAAGTTGCACCGCGGCGGTTCCGACCCCGCCCGATGCGCCGGTGACGACGACCTTGCTTCCCTCCTTGCAGTTCGCCGAGACAGTTAAAGCACGCCATGCCGTCATGTAAGCAAGTGGAGCGGCGGCCGCTTCCTCGATCGACCAACCGATCGGAATGGGAGCGAGCGTCGATACCGGGAATCGCTGCCGTTCACAAAGCGTTCCTTCGGCGAGATCTCGCAACTGAGATTGGATAATGAGGACAGGCGTTCCGGCAGGCCACTCTTTCGTCCCGGAACCAGCCGAAATGACTCCGGCCGCGTCTCGTCCGGTAATGAAGGGTGCTTTCGGCTGGCCCGGATACTGCCCCTGAACCTGAAAATAGTCCGCTGGATTGAGGCCCACCGCTTTGATATCGACGAGCACTTCACCTGTTCGGGGTTCAGGGTCGGGCTTTTCAACGATCCGGGTATGTTCCCAACCACCAGGAGCTTCAGTGAAAAGTGCTCTCATGAATTCGTGACCTTTTACTGCAGTGAACTGTTGATCTGAGGGTGATATGCCGTCGGCCGATGGGATCAGGACTTGTTGAATTCCCGAAATCCACCTTTGACAGGATGCATGGTCTGGCCGTCCGACGAAGTCGCCATCCCGAGAAGGTTCCCCTCCTCATCGAACACCGCGATGTTTTCGCCCGCCATGCCGCCGCTTACGCGAAAGGCTTGGCCCCAGAAGAATCGCTGAGATTGCTCGAAGTCGATCGTGATCTGTGGGAGGGATCTGACGCCGTGCCGAAGAGGTAGGCGATATCGAAGCAATGCCTCGGGCGAAATCTCATCCACTTTCATCGCATCGTCGACATGAAACGCCCCAATGGCGACTCGACGCAGTGTCTTCATCAATCCTCCGGTCCCCAATCGCTGCCCCAGATCGCGAGCGATGGAGCGAATGTATGTTCCGCTTCCACAACGAATGCGAAGCCGAACATAAGGATACTCGTAGCCGAGCAACTCGATCGAATGAATTGTGACAGGTCGAGGCTTAAGTTCAACCACCAATCCTTTTCGCGCGAGCTTGTAAGCCGGCTGACCACTGATCTTAAGCGCCGAGAATTGAGGAGGCAATTGTTCAATCATACCAATGAAAGAAGTTAGCGCGCGTTCGATGTCTTGTCGACTAGGTTCATGCGCGACTTCATGCGCGGTAATCGATCCTTCCACATCGTCCGTATCGCTTGATTGACCAAGAATGAATTCGGCTTCGTAAATCTTCTCTTGCGCTTGGACGAATTCGACGAGACGGGTGGCTCGTTCGATGGCAACAATGAGGACACCGGTTGCTAAAGGATCAAGCGTCCCCGCATGGCCGACCCGCTTGGTGCGCGCGGCGCGACCGACGAGATCAACCACTTTTCGCGAGGTCATTCCCGCGGACTTGTCGATGTTCAGGAAGTAGCCAAGTTCTTTCATGCTCCCTGTTTTACGGAGCGGCAGGGACGGAGGAAGGAATTACCTGTTCTTGGGAACGTTGCGACTCTTGCTTTTCAAAGGATGAATCTTCGACAGGTTCACTTCCTTCATCGGGCGCCTCGGGACTCATTCCGTGCGGCCCCTCTTTGAAGAGCTTCATAAGTCCTTCGATATTCGACTTCGAACGGAAGTCCTCATCGCTGGTGATTTGCAGGTGTTTCGCGATTCGATGAAGGTATTCGACCGTGTCCGGATCATGAAGGTGAGAGGCGATTTCGTCGAGTAATTCTGCTCGTTGCTCGCGATGATCGAGAACGGGGACGTCTTGCCGGCGCAGTGCATAGTAAGTGTACGAATAGATCCTCATAAGTAGCCCCCGCGCCCGCGCCAGGTGATAGTCTTCTTCCCTTTGGGCCATTTGTTTCTCGCGTTGGACGCGAATCTTCTCTCTGGCGATCAACTGATCGGCGTAGACCCGTCCTCCAAATCCAAACGAGACGACGATTACCCCCAGCGACACGATGCCGAGAAGTCGGGCCACGAGGCGCGACATGAAATCGCGCTTGAAGATGTAGTCAACTGTTCCGACGATCGCCCCTGCCAGTGCACCGCCGAAGTGGGCGGCGTTGTCCGCTCCCAGGAGATGCCCCATCGCGAATCCCACCACCAGTGCGAATGCCAACGATTTGAAGAGGGCGGGACTGTCCTCGTGATCATCGAAATAGGTCGCCACGAGGAGAAAGGCGCAATAGCCAAAAATCGCGCCGGAGCCTCCTACTTGGACGATCCGTCCGGGCATCATGCGATGGAGCCAAAGACTGATTAAGCTTCCCGCCAAGCCGAACAAAAGGTGCAACATGATAACCGTGGACCCGCCGTACCAGTCCTCGATGATGCGTCCGAGTTGGTAAAGTGCGAGGGTATTCAAAACGACGTGAACCAGGCTGCCGTGGAGAAAGGTAGCGGTGATAAGACGCCACCACTGTCCGTCCTGCATGACAAGCCGGCCGTCAACCGCGCCGAAATCGACGAGCGTATCAATCGAAAGGCCGAAGAAGGAGAGGGCTCCCTGACCAGCGTCGAGTCGTCCCTGGGACACCGCCATCAGGAGAAACAGGCCGACATAAATCGTGCAGAGGAGCATTGTTGCCGGAAAGTCTTTAACCTCGGCAACAACGGCTCGCCAGAACTTTTGCATTCGATCGCCACCATCCCTGTGAATCAAGCGTGACCCGGAATTGAAAGCCCAAGACACGGGGTGCCGCGCACGGGGCCCCCGTTACTCTAATACGTCAATTACGGGCCAATGACTGGTTCCACCGGAAGAAAAAAGAGGGACTTTGCGATCCCGGAGCCGCAGAGCAGCCCGGACAAATAGCGCAATTCGAACTTATCGACCGACGATTGATCGCTCGGACGGAGTGTGGTGGCGGCGACTGGACCATCTCCCTCGCCCCACCATTCCAATCGCAAGGTCCCGGAGTGAGGTCGACGGATACTGATTTGAAATGCCGCAGTCCCTTGGTGCTCATCTCCTTCGAGGTGAAACGATTGCCGACCCGGCAACGTCGAACGAACTGACGGGACCAATCCCTTCAAAAACATCCAGCCGACTGGAGCACCGCGATCTTGTCCCAGCAAGGCATCCTCAGCATCAAGCTGCTGTCCGGCTGCCGGAATGAACACGACTTCAATTTTCGAATCTTTTGAACGCAAAGCAATCGAGTGAGGAACGTCGATCTCGAACTTGAAGGGAGGACTGGGAATCGACTTGATGAGTCCGACATATCGCGTGGCGATAGGCTCCGTCTCGTTTGCGGGAAGTGGGCGAAGTGCCGCATCTACTTCGGGGATCGTGGCCGTCGGTCGTTCGTCGGCCATTAGATTGGGACCGATGAACGAGCAGGCGAGAGCGACCGTGATAATCGACCAATGTAATCTCATGGATTATCAACTCCCAAGACGGGAGATTTCGAGCTGTAGTATCGAACGCCCAGATCTCGGAGTTTGATGGGGTCGGGTTCCTCGCCTCCCAGCGAAAGATCGTTCACCGATTTCTCGTTGAGGGTGATCGGCAGGCGAATGGTAAACGTGCTACCGCGCCCGAGTTCACTTACCAGTTGAACCTCGTCCCCCCCCAGAAGCTTGACAAGCTCGCGCACGATGGAAAGCCCGAGCCCCGTACCTCCGTACTTTCTCGTGAGCGTGCTTTCCGTTTGCCGGAACTTCTCGAAGATCAGTTTCTGATCTTCGGGAGCGATTCCGACGCCGTTATCGACCACGCTGATCGAGACGTGCGAATTCTCCCCCTTGGCCACGACACGGATCTGGCCTCCCTCGGGAGTGAATTTGATGGCGTTCGACAACAAATTGGAAAGGATCTGTTGAAGCTTCGTCGAATCTTGCCGGAGGATCGGGATCGATGGAGCGATGTCCGTATCGAGCGCGATATTCTTCTTGTCCGCCAGCGGCTTCATGATCTGGATCTGCGCTTCCACGACATCGCGCAGGCTGAATTCCTCGACATGGACTTGCATCTTTCCCGCCTCAAGCTTGGCGAGGTCAAGCACGTCGTTGATCAGTGACAGTAGATTCTTTCCACTCGTTTGAATGTTCTGTATCCAGCGTTTTTGCTTCGGATCGAGGGTATCCACCTCAGCGAGCAGGTCGCCGAACCCGAGAATGCTGTTGAGGGGCGTCCGTAGTTCGTGACTGACCGTCGCGAGGAATTCGCTCTTTAGTCGATTCATCTCGAAGAGGGCCATGTTCGCGCGGGCCAATTCATCGAGCTTTCCATCAAGATCGATGTTCACCTTGCGAAGTTCGTCCTGCATCGAGACCAGACTTCGAAGCATTCGATTGAACGCATGACTAAGCTCTTGGAACTCATCCCCTGTTTGAATGTTCGCGCGGACGTCAAGGTTACCCGCCGTGATCTCTTCACTCACCGTTTTCAAATGCTGCACCGGCTTCACGACGACGTACCGCACAATCGCATAGGCGAAGAGCATGGCCGCCAGGGCGGTGAGGATCGCGAATGAAAGAAGGACCGCGCGGTTCACGTTGACCGCGAGACGAGTTTGCGTGAGTGGAATGTCGAGATTGACGATCGCCATCACGTCCCCCGGCTTCATTTCGCCGTAGCCCAGTTCCTGATCGAGCGGCGTCGCATGGCATTTGAGGCACGATTCTTTCACGGTGATTGCGGCAAGATACTGAAACTTCCCCTGCTTCTTGTCGAAACGACTCTCTTTGCTGCTCTCTTTCTTTTCCAATCGACTGACGGCATCACGCTCCCACGGAAAAGCGGGCTGATATCCGGTCCGCTTCGCCTTGGGACGGAAATACTGCGAAGTGTAATCCAGCGCATCGGTGGGGACGAGTTCGTCGACATCGTCTTCGACCGGAAAGAGGCTGGCAAAGGCGGCGGCGGGATCTTTGTCTCCCGCTTCACGGGTGGCGAAGGCCTGCGCGTGGCTCTTGAGCAACACGGGATAGACGAGCATCTCGGCCGTCTTTTCCGTCTGATCCCAAACGAGTTCTTCGGTCTGATAGCCGTAAAAAAAGAAGCTGACGAGGATGAGGATGAAGATTCCGCCACCGAGAAGGAGACGAAACTTCCTTTCGAGGCTTGTTTCGCCCAGCAGTCGTCGGAAGCTGCGATACGGCATGAGGTCGGTCTGAACCCTCTCGGCTACGCTTTCGTGACTCGCGATCCCGAATGGGAATCACTCGTCTCTTGATATGAATTCATCTGGCAGACTCGGCACCAATGCGTCGATCGGCCGGACACAATGCTTCTATCTAATTCGATCGGTGATCGGCATCTTTTGCAAGGCTTTCCTTCTCGTCCGTACACGCGATGTTTGTTCTGAAAAGATCCCGGTTCCCCCGAGGCATCGACATAGTCGCGGATCGTTGAACCACCCGACTGGATCGCCCGCTTCAAAACCGCGCGAACGGTGGTGGCGAGACGTTGGATTTCATCTTTCGTTAGCTCGCGTCCCGGTTGGCCTGGGTGAATCCTTGCCTCGTACAACGCTTCATCCGCATAGATGTTTCCCACGCCGGCCAAGCTTCTCTGATCGAGCAACACGGCTTTCACCGCGCGGGTAGTTGACTCCATACACGCCGAGAGGTGGCTCGCCTTGATCGAAAGAGCGTCGGGGCCCAGACGGTTGGGTCCGAATCGCTCTTCGAACGACTCTCCATTAACGAGCAGGATTTCACCGAATCGGCGCGGATCGCGAAATCGAAGTTCGTTCTTCTCGCCCGTAAAACAAAGACGGAGGTGAGTGTGCGGAAGAATCTCACGATCGAACGGCTCGACGCTCAACCGACCGGTCATTCCCAGATGAATGGCGAGCGTGTCGTCACCGTCGAGCCGACAGAAGATCCATTTCCCCTGTCGATCGATACGAAGGCACTTTCGCCCCGAGAGTTGCTTGACAAAGTTTCTCGAATCGGCATCGATCATGAGCGGCGATGCGTGCGCGCATCTCGCAATCGTTTGGCCTACGAACAAGGGGCGGAGGCCTCGCACCACCGTTTCGACTTCCGGGAGTTCCGGCATCCGTTCCTTCCTTGCGCGAGACTGACGATCTACATCAGGTCTTCGGGATTCAAATACGCCCCGACGAGCGAGTGACCACCGTCAGAGACGACGACGGCTCCGTTGATATTGTCGGCGGCTTCGCTGAAGAGGAAAAGGGTGAGATCGACGATGTCTTGAATCGCGCCAATTCGTCGAATGGGAACGGACTTGATCAATCGTTCGAGAAATTGGGGGGGGATGAGTCGTTTAGCTCCTTCGGTATCGCCGATTCCGCCGGGCGCGATGGCGTTGACGCGAATGCCGAGCGGCCCCCACTCGACAGCAAGGTTTTGCGTCATCGCGTCGATCGCGGCCTTCGCGGCCGAGGCATGAAGCTGCATCGGCGTGCCGCCGTAATGAAGCGTCGCACTGATGTTGATGATCTTGCCGCCGTGATCCCGCATCCAACTGTCAAAGACCGCTTTCGTCGTATGCCACGTTCCCTTGGTATCGATGTCAATGACGGTGCTGAATCCATTCGGGGATAGTTGCGAAGCCGGACAAAGAAAGTTCCCCGCCGCTCCGTTTACGAGGAAGTCGATCTTTCCAAATTGCTTGACGGCGTCGTCAACGGCCGCCTGGATTTGCTCGGGCGAGCGGACATCCGCCACGAGGGGAAGGCTTTTTCGGCCGGTCTTTTCGGTGATCTCTTTCGCGGTGGGCTCGACTGATTCCGTCTTTCGGCTGACGAGAACCGTGTCGGCTCCATGTTCAGCGAGCCCCAGGGCGATTCCTTTGCAAATCCCCGTGCCGCCCCCCGTGATGAAAGCGACTTTGCCCGCAAAAAGGTCCTTGCGAAAGATGCTCATTCCCGATCCTTTGTTCGAAACCGAAGTCGGCGCAATTTCCTGATCGCCTGAACTTCGGATGCCGCCCCGCTGAATTCGTTGAAGAGCATTGAGTGGACACTTAAACGGACCCGCCGTGCAAGGAAAAATTGGGGATCTGCCACTCTATTTCCTCTCTTTCGGTCTGTTATAACAACAGGTACCTTCGCATTTCATGCGGAACGCTTTCGCAATTCGTGCGGAACCGGCGGCCCTCGGGAAGGGGTCGTTCACTTTATTCCCTCCTCGGGCGACTTCGAGCGGACTCGAAGAGTAACGGACAGGGAATTTCATTCGACAGGGGGGAACAGATGCAGACGATGTTGACGAATCTACTCGGAATCGAACATCCGATCATGCTCGCAGGCATGAACGGCGTCGCGTGGAGCGACGTGGTGGCGGCTGTGAGTGAAGCGGGTGGATGCGGCGTGTTGGGAGCCGAGGGCTGGTCGCCTGAGGAAGTTCGCGATCAGTGCCAAAAGGTCAGAGCTCTTACGAAGAAGCCGTACGGCGTTGACTTCCTAATCGCGGTCAATGACAACCCGATCCAATGCGTTCAAGTCGCGATCGACGAAGGGGCGTCTGTGCTTGTGGCCGGGCTGGGGGTGCCGCAACGCATTGTTGATATGTGCCACGAGGCGGGACTCATCGTCATGTCGATGGCCGGCAAGGTGGAACATGCCAAGAAGGCGGAGCAGGCCGGTTGCGACGTCATCATCGCACAGGGTTCCGAAGCGGGGGGGCACACCGGTAACGTCGGCTCGATCGCCCTTTGGCCTCAAGTGGTCGATGCGGTGAACGTTCCCGTCCTTGCGGCAGGGGGGATCTTTGATGGTCGAGGCCTCGTCGCCGCGCTGGCCATGGGATGTCACGGCGTATGGGTCGGCACCCGGTTCATCGCCTCGAAAGAAGCTCGCGCGCACCACTCCTACAAGGAGCAACTTCTCCGTTCGACGTCGAATGACACGACGATCTCTCGCTGCTGGACGGGCAAGACGCTCCGGGCCCTTAAGAACGAGACGACCGATTTCTACGACAAGAACCCAGACAAGCTTCAGCCCTTCCCCATGCAGATCATGCAGATGATGCAGGAAGGTTTGCTCGGCTTCGCGCTCGGTCCTGATCTTCCCGAGGACAAGGCGACCAAAGCCTGCTTCCCCGCCGGCCAAGGTTGCGGCGCGATCAAAGAGATCAAGAGCTGCAAAGAAATCATTGATGAGATCATGGCCCAGGCAGAGGAAATCCTCGCCCGTGGCGTCATCCCCGCGACCTCGGGAGCAGCGGTGTCGAACATCGAAGCGGAAGTGTAAGAGTTTTGTTTTCGTCGAATGATTCGTTCGACGGATTCAGACGATGCCATTTCCAAAAGCGTGGTTCCATGTCTTTTCAAAAGGCATGGAGTCGCCACGAACGAGATATGAACTCATGCACTCCCATAGAGTTAAAGGAGAGATTCTCCGATGTTTATTGCTCACCTTTTATTCGCCATCGTTCTAAGTGGTATCGATCCAACGCTTGAAAAAGCGATCACGGCGATCGATGAAAACGCAGCGAAGATCACGCACGGACGAGCGACTTACACAGTCGAAAAAAGAAATGATGGATCGGAGAAGATTCGAGAAAGTGTTAAGGTCGAGACATACTTTTCCGAAAGCCAATACGCGTGGCAAAAAGGCGATTGGAAATACGTTTGGTCTCCTGCGCAAGTCATCGAGTATTTTCGAGGTAATCGGCAACTTCCAGAAAATCCGGACCAGGCCAAAAGCGGTAATAGCGTCTTTATCAGCTCTCACTTGCAGTCTGGGGCTTCACCGTGGTTGTACT
>JAIEPU010000123.1 GCA_019748235.1 bacterium | reverse complement strand
TCTTGTTGTCCGGCGGCCACGACTCCGGGTTCCGCCCCCTTACACGAGCCAAGAGCTGCTGAAGGGATTTGAACCCTTGACCTCGTCCTTACCAAGGACGCGCTCTACCACTGAGCTACAGCAGCAGCTTCCGCTGCTGGGTTGGTCACTCATCACACCCGGAAAGCTCGCCACGCGAGTACGGGAAGGGACGAGCACCCTGGGACGTTGGCCTTTGCCATTCCTGCGGGCCGTTTTACGTCCAAACCATGCAAACGTCTACGTCTGTTCCCAAGTCACGACAAACGACCGACGTCGCGGTGCCGTGTTTCGCTCTTCTTCACCGGGAGAAGAGACAGCCGACGGATGGGTTTCACACCTTGGTTCGGCCGAGGAACATTCAGAGAGACCAGATCGCCTCTCTGACGCTGTAGAGAGCGGGTGAAGGGAATCGAACCCTCACGGCCAGCTTGGAAGGCTGGAACTCTACCATTGAGCTACACCCGCACGAACCGGACGGGGATACCACTCGACTGAACGAGTGAGCTCCCCTCAAAAACAGACACGGCCAGCACAACCGACCTATCTTTTGTATACCGCCGGGAACAAATTCCCAGAAGTATAAAAATTCTAGGTCAGCGACCGGCGGGAAGTGGAAGGTGAGGGATTCGAACCCCCGAAGGCATAGCCAGCGGATTTACAGTCCGCCCCCTTTAGCCACTCGGGCAACCTTCCGTTTTGTGTCCGGCTACTTTTCAGCAGCCTTCGTGCAATCCGGTTCCGTGGTCATTCGCTCGCAAGCGAGCTCCGCCACGCCCACGGACGCGAGACGGCCAATCTTCCTCAAGCCCACGGCAATCGATCGCGTTTCCCTTATCAGGAAGGATTCGATCGGTGGGCCGCCAAGCGTGAAGCGAGGAAACCCGCGCTCCTGTTCGCTCGACAAAGCTAGCGGCGAGAATTGAACTCGCAACCTTCGGTTTACAAAACCGGTGCTCTGCCAATTGAGCTACGCTAGCGCGTAGGTTCCGCGAAGGGCAATCTAGCGACGAGTCGAACCTAATCAAGGCAAAATTCGCCCGCCTCGGTTTCGACCGAGAATTCGCGCCGACCGGCCCTCCCGACCCAGCCCATCCATTTCACGACACCGATTCCCAAACGTGAGTTCGATTTCGCTTGATAAAAATGAGAGAGGTTGAATCGATTGCGTTGTTATCGGCTTTGGAACCAGAGAATTTTAGGTTCTCGGCGTCCGCTTTCTGGCCGAAATGATTCTTCCAGGCATGAGCCGATGAATCGCCTCGCGAAGGGGGGACATCCGACGATGTGGGCGATTCTCAGTGACATCCACGCCAATTTAGAGGCGTTGCAAGCGGTGGCCGCCGACATCGAGAGGCAAAACGTCGAGCGGGTGATCTGCCTCGGCAATCTGATCGGTTTCGGACCCAATCCGTGTGAATGTGTCGATTGGGCGATGGGATGTGATGTTTGCATTCAGGGCGATTTCGATGAGAAGATCTTCAGAGAATCGGCGTTGGAAGACACCGATTCATTCAATTCCGCCGCTCACTCCGTGACGAAATGGACGTTGCAGCAATTGAGTCAGGGCGAGAGGTGGCTGAAATTCCTCGACACATTGCCACTGACGTATTGCGACCAGGGTTTTCAATTCGGGCATGGATCGCCCAGAAATCCGTTGCGTGATTACGTCTTCCCGGAGGATGTTCACAACTCTCAAAAGCTGCGAAAGCTCTTTGATCTCGTGAAGAAATACTGCTTCAAGGGGCACACGCACGTACCGGGCGTTTTTACGGAGGACTTGAAGTATCTCTCGCCGATGGAGGTAAATTACGTCTATCAATTGGATGGCAGGAAGACGCTCATTGATGTTGGCTCGGTGGGCCAGCCGCGCGATGGCGATCCCAGAGCTTGCTACGTACTCCTTGATGACGGCGTGGTGACATTCCGTCGAATTGATTACGACGTGGAGAAGACGCGGGGGAAGATTTGGGACAATCCGAACTTCGACAGGTACTTGGGAGACCGACTGACCCAGGGAAATTGAGAGGTGGATTGAACTCTATCTCAATGCAAAATAACTGAGAGGAACTCGTCCTCATTTTCCGTAATTGTGAAGATCAAATAGATTCTGGCCGATACGATACCGATGCGCGGGACGCGACGGCGTCGATTCTGAACTACTTTTTCAAGACGGTCGTTGGTGGCGGAGGAAGAGCCGCGGATTGGGTCGGCTCGCACCTCTTTGCAAGAGGCGGAGTGGTTCACTCTCCTTGACAGTCTTGATCGGCTGGCAATAAAGTCAAAGACGAAGAGCACTTCGTTCAACGTCATCTTTCTTGGTTTGCATTGGAACGACGGGAGCCTCAGCTTTGTGGGCGATCATCAGCGACATCCACAGTAACTACGAAGCGCTCATGGCGGTCGCTGAAGATATCGACAAACATGAAGTCGAAAAGGTGATCTGTCTCGGCGACATCGTCGGCTATGGCCCCAATCCTTGCGAATGCGTCGATATGGTGATGGATTGCGATATCACCATCCTCGGCAATCACGATCAAGGTGCTCTCTTCGATCCCGAGGGTTTCAATTCAGGTGCCGAGCGAGCCATCTTCTGGACCCGTACCCAGCTTGAAAATGCTCAGGATCCACTCGCGGAAGCCCGTTGGGAATTTCTGGGCGATCGGCCCCGCATGCACAAGGAAGGGGACTACCTCTTCGTACATGGCTCCGCCCGCAATCCGCTCAACGAATACGTTTTCCCCGAAGACATTTACAATCCCCGGAAGATGGAAAAGATCTTCCAAATTGTGGATAAGTACTGCTTTCAGGGACACACGCACGTTCCCGGCGTTTTCACCGAGAACCTGCAGTTCTTTTCGCCGGCCGACCTCGGCTACACCTACAAGCTCGACGGCAAAAAGACCCTCGTCAACGTCGGCTCGGTCGGCCAGCCGCGCGACGGTGACCCCCGCGCGTGTTACGTCCTTTTAGACAATGACACCATCACCTATCGCCGGATCGAGTACGACGTCCGCAAAACGCGCGACAAGATTCACGGCATCCCCGACCTCGATAAATACCTCGGCGATCGACTGCTCGAAGGTCGGTAGTATTAACGATTAGAGTAATTCGTTTACTTTGAAATGTCGCTGACCATCAACACCGAAGTGGCATTTCGACTTGATTCGATCCATTATTTGCATCGCCGTTTCTTCTTGTGATACTTGAGTACTCAACTCGTCATTTCGCGTATTTGGTTCAAATACTCCTCAGGAACTAGTTCATGAAAAACCGTCACTTTCGGCGTTGGGCTGGGCCATTGGTCGGAGCCGTCGCGGTCCCGATTCTCTTGTTGAAAGTGGCGCGACGCAGTGATCCTTCGCAGCCAGGATTGAATGACAATCTTCCCGCGGTACTGATCGGAGGCGCTATCGCTGGCCTTGTCATTGGTGGACTGGTTTCACTTCTCGACACGGCTCCGTCGACAAAGCTCCAAGATGCTGATGGTGTAGGAGGTGAGAATGCTGCGTTGAAGCCGGCTCCACTTTCTGGTTCGTTGGTTTCGCGATTACTAGCCATCCTCTCCGTCGTATTGGCCATCACGGGAGTCGTAGGATTGGGCTTCGGTGTCGCTGGAGTTATTTCCAACTGGCGATCGAAAGGTTGGCCGCTCGTGACCAGTTGGGTTGGACTCGTTCTTTCAGTTCTCATCGAATTAATGGTTTTGTTTGGATGACCGACCGAGAACGGATCCCAGTTTTGTCAGTGTCGCCTTCGATCGATCATTCCTGTACGCTGGCACGCATGGCTACCAATGAAAACTCCGTGCTTCGCGTCGGCATGGTCGGCGCGGGGATGATCTTTGACGAGACCTACCGCCCCGCATTCGAGCGGCTGCGCGCGTGCCCGCTTTATTCGAAGCGAACGGGTCCCGTCGAAGTGGAACTCGTCGGTATCGCGAGTCGAACAGGAAGACGAGCCCAGCGGCTCCGCGAGGAATTCGGCTCAACCCTCGGTCATTTCGCGATTCTTTCCGAGCCGGATTCAGTAGAGAAACTGCTCGATCTCGGCGTGGATGCCGTCTGCATCGCCACCCCGGACGATCGACATTTCGAAGCCGCTCAAACCGTCCTAGCGGCTGGGAAGCATCTCTTTGTGGAAAAGCCCTCGGTTCTATCGCTTCGTCAACTCGATGTTCTCGAACGGCTGGCGAAAGAGCAGGGGGTGATTGCAAAGGTCGTCTATCACAAGCTGCTCGATCCTGACCATAAAAAGCTCCGAACGCTTGTCAGTGACAAGGTTCTGTCACAAGTCACGAGCGGGTATTGCTCCCTTCTCGAGCCGAAAGCGATCTCGACCGGCCAATTCGCGGAGTGGATCGAGGGCCGCAATCCCGGCACGTACGTCGCGGTCCATTACATCAAGCTCATCGATTTCACGTTTGGCGGGCGGCTCGTTCGCGTGAGCGCGACGGGCCAGCGGGGAATCGTGGGACCGGCCGACGGCAAAACGTGGGATTCGGTACAGCTTCGGCTGGAATACGCCTATGGCGGTGGGCGCGAGGCGGCCTTTGACATTCACACGAGCTGGGTAACCCCTGACAATTTTCCCGGCTACGTCGAACAGGAGGTTCAGTTCCGCTTCGATAACGGCGTTTGGAACGGCCACAGTCGAAAACGTGGAGTCGAGTTAACTGTGGAGGGGCGAACGCCGATCGAACTCAAAACGACGATCAACAACCATTACAACGGCCGATTCGTCGAGCCGTGGGGTGATCGAAGTCAGCGCGGGTACGGCATCGAAGTGATCGAGCGGTTCCTCGCGGAAGTGGCCGAGGTGGAATTCGCCGGACCAGATTCCGAGCGAGAAACCCGCCTCGAAGCGGCGCGGAGTCTCGCTTACAACGACCTGTCGGCGGACCGTCAAACGGTGGCGGCCGTCCAGGCGATGGAGGCGATCCTCGACCGACATGCTACTGGCAGGCCAGGTTGCGTCGTTGAAGTGAACGGGCCCGAGGGAGGCTTGGTCCTTTGGGAGCCAGGTTTCGCCGAGCCCGTGGTTCTGTATGCAGAGAATGTTTGAGGCGGAAGAGTTAACCGGAATTGCCCCCTTTTGCTGGCCTCGCTATTCTGTGAGCCGACCAGGGAATTGGGAACAAGGGAGTAGGTATGGGCAGCTTCACAGGCAAAAAGGGTGTGGTTTTCGGAGTGGCGAACGATCGAAGCATCGCTTGGGCGATGTCGGAGGCCCTTTTCGCCGAGGGGGCGGAGCTTGCCTTCACGCACCTTCCCGGCGACCGGATGGCTCGCCGCGTCCATCAACTCGTTGATCCCAAGGGAGCAAAGGTCGTTCTTTCCTGCGACGTGCAAAAGGACGAAGAGCTCGACTCGGTCTTCGCGGAAATCAAGAAGGAGTTCGGCAAGCTCGACTTCCTTATTCACTCGGTCGCCTACGCTCCGACCGATGAGCTCCGGGGCAACTATCTGAATTCCTCACGCGATGGTTGGCACATGGCGATGGATATCAGCGCCTATAGCCTGGTCGCGATTACTCGCCGAGCGGCCGAGCTGATGACGGACGGTGGAAGCGTCATCGCGCTGACCTATTACGGCGGCGAAAAGGTCATCCCCGGCTACAACCTGATGGGGGTCTGCAAGGCGGCTCTCGAACATAGTGTTCGCTATCTCGCATTCGATCTCGGTCGTAAGAACGTCCGGGTCAACGCGGTGAGCGCGGGTCCCATGCGTACCCTCAGCTCCGCCGGCATTTCGAACTTCGACGAGATGCAGGGTCATCAGGCGCAGAAGGCCTCCCTCGGCCGAAACGTCGAGTTCGAAGAGCTAGGCAAGACAGCGCTTTATCTGCTGTCCGACATGTCGAGCGCCGTCACCGGTGAAACCCTTCACGTCGACTGCGGATTCAGCATCGTCGGCATCTAAAGCGACGCGATGCGCTCCGTCAGCGGAAGCGATTCACAAGAATTGAAACATCAAAGCCTCGGCGGAGAAATCTGCCGAGGCTTTTGTGTTATCATTCGTCTCGTTACCTTAGAATAGGCATGGGGCCATACCCTAAAGAGCAATCGGCGATCGATAACGACGGAGTGATAGATGTTTTGGGCTGAATTCGACAATCGACGGTACGAAATTATTGTTACCTCGCCCGATCCCGGCTCTTACATATTTGTTTATGAGAACGGGAAGAATATATACGATTATTTGCTCATGAGCGCCGAGGAGTGCAAGGAGTTCGCACTCGATAAATGGGGCGTTCCGTTGGATCAATGGAAAGAGGCGAGCGACTCAGAGTCTATAGGATCCTTTCCATGAGGATGAATCACGGTAAAGTGCAATATTCAAGCACGTAGGGTATGCACACCGTGCGTACCATTCCGATGGAAGTCGAGCCTTCAATCGGTATGCACAGGGTGCATACCCTACAGGACTATACAGGACTGATGATTGATACACCATCCAAGACCGAATGGGTAATTGGCTTACATAGCCACCCACAATCACCGCCGGGAAACGAAATCTTCTTGCGGTTTTACTCCAAAGTTATCCGTCTGCTTGAACAACTGGGTGTGCCGATCCCCCACGTTGCGGCAGAGGGAGACGGATTTAGTGGTAAGCTCGTCAAGTTGAATAGTGCAGCAGGCAATCGCATTATCAGATCTGGTTTTGAAGGAATTAGTGGGCTTTCGTTTGTGGTTAGTCCACAAGGATCGATGGAACCCGCCTATGACCGAGTTTTATCAGCAAGTCTGAGTTGGAACGCGCCGGCCGAGCTTCTGCTTTGCGTCGTTGTAAACGAGAGTATTGTCTCTTTCCTCAGTGAGACATTCGAGACCGCGATTTTGGAGTTCATCGGGATCGAGAACTGGTCTTATGGCTATTCGTTTCGCGATGCGGTGACGCGTCAACCCGATTTTCATGTCCTATCGCTGGACAATGGACAACTTAGCAAAGTCGAGACGCAGTTTCTTCGTAAATGGTATTCGTCCACAGTTCCCGAGCGACTTCAGAGACTCAGAAGTATTTACCCTATAACCATCGCAAACGAGAGGCAGTTAGCCTGCAACGTGGATGGTATTTCATTAGGTGAATTTATGCAACTGGCTCCCGGAACTACTCTCAATCGAATAGGCGATCTCTTTCTGTGGCGTGTACCGGAATCTCAAGTTATCCAGTTTAGAGAATCACTTGGGGTCGCTGGTGTCTTGATCGCGTAATTTCGTTTAAATCAGCACGTAGTGTATGCATTCCTGTGAATACATTCCAAGGTAAGTCGAGTCATCAATCGGTATGCACGGGTGCATACCCTGCAGGACTTACGAAGGCATTTTCTGCAGAGGTGTTTTAGAATGTCATTTGAAGAAAAGAAAGTAACCCTAGTGTTTGAGATTAATTGCTATGAGGAATCTCCCAAGTCGTCGATTTGGCTGGTTCCTCTGATATTGCACGAGGAAGCCGAGGAAGATGACGAGCCATACTATTACGAGGCTGAGGGGGCATTTAAAGTAATTGGACCCATCGACACCGATATGTGCGTTATGGTTCAAGATGCGATCGTCAACATGTTGAAAAAGATTGGCTTCGAAGTGGCTCAGATGACGACTGCCGATGATTAGAGTTTGTTTGCGGCAGGGTGGCATGTTCAAGGACAAAGGCCTTGAACATAATTCATATTCGGACTCGGCCCGAAATAATGGGGAATGCTGCCAAGTCCATGTTCAAGGTAATCCAAGATGGCTTGAATATGCCACACACTCCGATGGAAGTCGAGCCGTCAATTGGTATGCACGAGAGTGCATACCCTACAAGACTGATGATTCCGGGCGAAAGGATCTTCTAAAGAAAATAGTGGTCATATTCCAATTCTCGGAAACCCTAACGCACCATGAGAAACACAATAGTACTATCATTGGCACGACTAGCATCCCAGAAATATCAGGATCGATACGTAATAGCCGGCACCGCTAACGAATACGTACTTCCCGACGAAATGCTTGATTCAGCATGCTTACTCCTCGAGAACGTGCTCGGGTCTAAAATGCTTTCCCGCTCCCTTACGGTGATGGAGCAGGACTGCCTGGCTGAAGCGGTAAAAGACTTTCGCCATCGCCAGAATGCTATTCCATTCGAGAATCCGACTGTGCCGATTGGAGACGTGATCGATCGTAACAAAGATTGGCTTGCTGTGCGAGAGCGAGCTAAATCGTGTCTAAAGATAATGGGCTTTGATCTCGCTCGATGGGAAACGACGTGCGAGAATGATGTTGAAGGTTATTGACGTGGATCAAAGATGTCGAAGGCATCGGCATATCGACCGCCATTCTAAGGTGGCAGCAATCAACACCAATGTTTCTTTAGCAGCTTTTCAATAGATTCGAGGGCTTTTGCCATTTTCTCCATTGGGTCACTCCCAATTACAAGTGGAGCCATCTCATTGGCGATACTCACGGCTTTTTCGAATTTGTACGAGTTATTGGCGAGATCCTTGTAAGTGACCGAGAGTCGTACACTATTACCGAACCGTTCTTCCGCCTGATGCCAAGTGGTGACATCGAAAAAGAATGGATTGTCGCGATCAATCATGGGGATTCGAAGCGGGAAGTATTTTGAATTCTCACGAAGCAGTTCGCCTAATGGAAAAAGTGATATTTCAACGTCGACTGCGGGAGCAGGAGTAAGTGCGACGATGCCAAGCTGAATCGCTTGATGGTAATCAGGCTTAGGTCTAAAAGCATGAGTCAAGCGAGGTTTTGCGAAATGCCGTTTGGCCCAAATAGCATCCGTGATGAAATGACGTGACGCTACGGTGTGTGCACCGGCGCGAATGTAATAACGATTGTCAGGTGCCATATGTGGACCGGATTCACTCTCATGAATGCCAACCGCCAAGACACAATGATTGGGATAAATCACGCCACGACCTTTTGGATCGTAAAGCAATTTGATTTCATAGGAAGGCGTTGGACCGACTTGATGGATGATTTGGTCAGCCCAATCACGCAAATCTTGGTTTCCTATTCTCTCCGGAAAACCTCCATCGGCATTTCCGCTCCCATCAATGCCTGCGAGAAAGTAACCCCCTCCGGAGTTTCCGAAACCGGAGACCGCAAAGGACAACTTTTTCTTGAGGTCGTTTATTGGCGTAGAACTTGACTTGAATTCGTATTCGTCGCCTTAAGTGGTTGGGACTGTTGACAGATCGAAATTCTTTAGATCAATCATATTTCATTCGCACTCTGATGAGTATATTAGATACTCAAAACGATCGTTCAGCTGACTGCGGAGACTTACATTAATCTTAGCCGTGGCAGGGTGGCATGTTCAAGGACAAAGGCCTTGAACATGGCGTCAATTAGGATGCCGAACAGATGTTCTGGAACACTCCAGAGTCCATGTTCAAGCCTCGGACATGCGACTCAGTAGATTCACTCGATGAATACTCGCCATGTTTCGTCTACGTCGAAGACCTCTGTGTAATCCTCGGGATTGGCGAGGACGTATGATTCCCCCGGAAAGCATTCGTTCCATGCCCAAATAAAGATAGACCTCGCATCATCCGGAGCATCGAATGGCGGGAGGCTGCCTTCAAAGAGCCCTCTAAACAATCTGTCTGGTTGTTCGGTGGATAAGAAATACTGGCAGCTCAGCTTCACTCTTATTTTGACACGCTCCCGCAGATTTTGAACATATGGGACGCTCAGTTCTCGAATCACCTCGCGAACGGCGTTTTGGTCATTGGGATTTAAATCCCGATACTTCTCGACGGCGTCATCGTCATCGGCAAGACCGGCGAAAGGATTGAAAATACATCCCATCAGATGCGGATTCACTGTTTTCATTTTATTGGCTCGAGTAATGGGTAAAGTGTTTTGATGGTTCCATCTGGATTGCCTCAGTCTGAATCATCGTAATCTCGGAATAGGCACTTAGCTAGCGTCACATTTCTTTCGCCGCTGAGTTCAAGTGATATGCCAGTTACGGGCTCGCTCAGCCATTCGTCGGGAATCTCCTGGATCCCCAACTCATCGAGCATCAATCTCAAATTCTTTTCAATAGTCATTGCTGTTGCGATTTCGGGGGTAGGTACAACTCTTCCCGACCGGCCATCTGCAGAATAGGCGGTCCAGTGCATGCAGTAGACATCACTGATAAAGCTGATCAGAATTGTTAACGAATATGATATCCGGTCGTTTGTCCGGAAAATCACCTCGTAATTATTGCAGAATGCGTAATCAAACGATGTCCAGTTCTCCACGGTATGTGGACGGATACATCGATTGATTTGGGCCTGAAATCGTGATTCTTCCCAACCCAATATCCACCCGTTGGGAATTCCGCGCTCGAATGCAGCGTCAACGCTCTTTTTGAGTTCGTCTTTTGTTAATGGTGTTGTCATGGTCGTGATGTCGGTACTCCGTGAATCCCGCTTTTCTCGCTCCAATGCACGAATACGTGATACTGATCGACTCCGCTCGGTGATGTTCCAACTGGTGCGGAGAATGAGTATTTCTTGCCGATAAATCTGCCATTTTTATCGATGATGGGTCTTCCGGCCTCCCATGCGAGTCGAACAATTCCTTCAACATCTATACCAGGTTTGAACTGTGATTTTCCCGCCGTTCCATCGGTGTGCAGCTTCTGTCGTGGACTTATTGGAGGGTTTCTGCCGCTCAAACGTTTTGGAACGTATCCAGGATTTCTTCCCGGACCGGCCGATGGCTTCGCCGCCCACCGTCCGGGCGTTCCTCTTCGTGCCGATGGGGAAACTTGACGTGCTGCTCCGGCGGCTTGTAGGACTTCAATCAGCAGTCCCTGTTGGCCCAGCCATTCATTCGCAGCTTCACCTCTTCTTCTGGCGGCGATCTCCTCGGGCGTGGCGCCGAGTTCCGCCATCAGGGCATAGCTCTGTTCCTTGAGCTGCTCCTGATAGTCGCGGTATTCCGGCGTTCCGGGGGCAGGAGAGATGCCGGACGGGCCTCGTTCATCGATCTTTTGGGCTTCGAGCCATTTGTGGAAGGCTGGGTCACGGCGAATGACACCAATCAGATAGGTCAGCTTCTGGTATTCGCTGAGTCCGGGACTGTAAAGGAATGCGAAATAGGTTCCGAACGAATCGGTTCGTTCTTCCAGATCGAAAGTCGATCGCATCCATTCGAAGGCCCAAGACCATTTCGGTCGCGAGATGAGCCGGATGTCTTTCTCTTGGACGAATTGGTACGCGACTGGATCAATCCGCTCTAGTCGCTCGATGACTCTTTCGTCTGCTGTTTTTGCGGATTCATCTGTCTGCTCGCCGGACTCTTCCTCAGGTTCAGAAGAGATCTGTTCAATGTTGCTCGGAGGAGTGGCGGGTTCGCTCTCTTTAATCTTGGCGGTGCCGATGAGTCCTTTTTCTTTGAGCTTCGCAAGCGTCCAAGCGCTCGCGGCATGGCGCATGAGGCCGACGAACGTCGGAATGGATGTGTAGGTATTCGCTAAATGGTCGAGCCCTGCGTGATCTTCGTCGTCGAGAATCTTGTACTGTTTGTGAAAGTCCTCGCTGCGGGTGCAATGAACGCTTCTGAGGAGCGAATCTGAAAGCAGCTCGCGAATGGGAAGCGTGTGCTTCTTGATGAGGTCAGGGATGGTCTTTTCGAGATGATCTCTTTCACTCTCATTCTTTGGTTTGATCGATACAGAGATCTTCATCACGGGCTCCGACATAGTGTTCTGATGAACACTTGATCAGATGCGGGTGTGATTTCGCGCGGGACCCACCGTGGAAATCTGGTTGGGCGGGTTTGCTCTCGGATTCTTGTGGGGTCATTCTCTCCGATAGCGAGAAAATGCCCTCTTGTGCCTCCGGCACCCGGACAACGAGTTGTCCGGGCCACCCGTTTAAATCGTTGTGGGGTTTGCTCGAGAAAATGTCGTGGTCAGGCGTTCGTGATGGGCGCGGGCTCATACAGATAGGGGAGTGAGGCCGGAATGGGTGGATTTGTCTCAAGATGCGGATGAATTCTTCATATCCCCCTTGCCGGACGGTGGGTTGGATCGTACCTAGTTAGGACTGAGCGAAAGAACGTTCGGAAGGCGACATGGGCTGACTGGGTCAGCCCAATTCTATTGGGTACAAGTACGGATGGCGAAGCAAGTTACCGCCCAGATCAAGCTGCAGGTCACTGGTGGACAGGCAACCCCGAGTCCCCCGGTCGGTCCCGCGCTCGGCCAACATGGCGTGAACATCGGTAAGTTCGTGCAGGAATACAACGCCCGCACGAAGGATATGCTCGGCATTACGGTGCCGGTCATCATCACGGTCTATAACGACCGAAGCTTCGAGTTCGTTTTGAAGAGTCCGCCCGCTTCGGTTCTTTTGAAGCAGGCGGCCGGTGTCGCGAAGGGTGCTGCGAATCCCCGTGCCGAGAAAGTCGGTTCGGTGACCAAGCAGCAAGTGCACGAGATTGCCTCGAAGAAGTTCGAGGATCTAAACGCACGCGACGTCGATCATGCATGCCGGATCATCGAAGGAACGGCACGCAGCATGGGAATCACTGTCGTCAGCTAGAGTTTCTGGCGGACGGGTTGTTGTCTGGACTCATAAGACAGGCAGCAAGATTTGAGACCGTGAGTTGACGGGGAGAGTGGCCGGGTGTCGGCCATTTGCTGGGACCCAGACTCGAGGGGATAATGGCAAAAAGATCGAGGCGATACAGAGAGCTTGCGTCCAAGGTTGGCCCCAATCCAATCTCTCTCGAAGAGGCCATCGGCCTCTTGAAGAAATTCTCCAACACCAAATTTGATCAGAGCGTCGAGACTTCGCTCAAGCTCGGGATTGATCCCAAGCATGCGGATCAAAACATCCGTGGTGCGATCAGTCTTCCTCACGGCATTGGAAAGACTGTTCGCTTGGCGGTCTTTGCTCGTGGTGACAACGAGGAGAAGGCTAAGGCGGCAGGGGCGGACATCGTCGGATCGGATGATCTGGCGAAGAGGGTTCGCGAGGGTTTTCTCGACTTCGATATGTGTCTGGCGACCCCTGACATGATGGGTGTGGTCGGTCCGCTGGGTCGTGTGCTCGGTCCGAAGGGGCTCATGCCGACGCCCAAGAACGGCACGGTGACGAATGACATCGTGACCGCCGTTAAGGAATTCAAGGCGGGTAAGGTCGAATACCGCGCGGATGCGGCTGGCAATCTTCACGTTCTGGTCGGCAAGATCAGCTTCAAGGACGATTCGCTCGTTGATAACATCCGGACCCTGGTCAATCACATTCGAGCCGCAAGGCCGTCGAGCGTGAAGGGGACCTTCGTTCAAAGCGTCACCGTCAGTGCCACGATGAGCCCCGGCATCAAGGTCGCAATTTAGTCGAATACTTTTGGTTCTCTCCCCTGGTGGGAGGGTGAGGGAGATGGGATCGCTCCTTCACAGCTCGCCTTCGACGATTGAAGGCGTCATGAGAGGCATCGGCCATGAGCAAGTTCGTCAAGAATCTCGAGATTCAGAATTACCGCAGCCGTTTCGGTACTGCGGAAGATCTGCTCTTCGTCAACGTGGTCGGAATGACCGCGAAGGATACGAACAGCCTGCGTCTCACGCTCCGCAAGAAGGGGATCGACCTTCAGGTGGTGCAGAACACGCTGGCTCGCAAGATTCTCGAAGAGAAGGGTCTTGGGGCGGCAGGGGATATTTTGGCGGGTCCGTCCGCGATCGTTTGGGGCGGCGAGGATGTCGTCGCGCTTGCTCGCGAAATCTCGGATTGGGCCAAGAAGATCGAGAAGCTGACAATCAAGGGAGGGGTCGTTGCCGGCCAGCCTCTTGATACGAAGGGTGTCGATGCCCTCAGCAAGCTTCCGTCTCGCATCGAATTGCTCGGGCAGTTGGTGTCGTTGATCATGTCGCCGGCCTCGAATTTGGCCGGAGCAATCCTGGGTCCAGGAAGTGTCCTTGCGAGCCAGGTCAAGACCATTGCCGAGCCGGAAGAAAAGAAGGAAGAGGCTGCCGCTTAGTGGTGGTCGCGAAACATCTCCTCGGGGGCTGCTGGCCGAGGATAGCGTGTTCCAGCGCGAAAATGAAATTTTCCGTTTGTAGAAGAAAGGGTGTGCCGTCATCGCCGATGAAGCGACCGCGACGTTCTCTGATGAAACGAAGTCTCTGGGCGATA
>JAIEPU010000316.1 GCA_019748235.1 bacterium | reverse complement strand
GCGGTAATTACCGCGAACGATCCACACCCACCGATGGACACAACAACAGGGAGGGTGAACGATGTTGGTCCTCACGCGAAAGGTCGGCGACAAGATCTGGATAGGCGATGACATTTGTCTTACTGTCGTTCAGGTCGAACGGGGTAAGGTTCGCCTTGGTATTGAAGCGCCACGGTCAGTGGCAATCCGACGAGCGGAACTTCCTGCGGCTGCGGAAAACAGCGGTTCAGAAAAGGTTCCGGTTCTCGTCAGCTGTCCGTAAGAATTCATTGAGTGCTTATTGATTGCCATTCTCCCCCGCCTGGGCGATCAACCAATTAACTCCTTTCTCCCCCGACCGCGAACAGGAATTCCATTCGGGATTTCAAGTTGTTGAGATTCCACTGGAGCCGCATGCGCCGTCGTCGAGTCGGCGGAATTTGTGAATGATGGATGCTGCGACCTATTCGGCCAGGCGAGTCACTCGAATGTGACTGTCATGATGTGCGGTAGCGACTTGGATGCCGTCGGGATGAAGGTCCATGTCGCGCGCGATGTTCGGAAGCTTGAAACGGGTGTAGTCCTTATCTTCCCCTGCCTTCCAGAAAATCAGAAATCCGCCGGTCGATCCTCCGTCCACTCCCATCAAAACTCCGTCTGGCAAATAGATGAGTCGCCAAAGCACTCCCCCCGTGATGCCATCGGTGATCTGAGACTTGATCAGTTCTCGTGAGTCCGTCTTAAACAGTTGAACAAGCGGTTCATGAACGGCCCCCAGAGGGTTTGTTGCCTTATAAAGTCCCCCTGCCGCAAGGACTTTTCTATCCGGACTGACGGCCATCCCGCGAACGCCACCAAAATCGACGAGTTGTCCCCCATTGAAGCTGTGGAGTTCCTTGGCGTCGTAACTTCCTATTTCCTTACCAGAGGAAATGTCCCATTGCTTGATGACCCCCATGAGATCGCCACTGAAAAGGGAAGTCCCGTCAGGGTGAAAGTAAACGGAGTAAATGTCTCGGGCATGGCCCTTGAGTTCGCGGACAAGCGTGCCGTCCGCGACATTCCATATCCGGACGACGGCATCATTCCCACCGCTGGCGAGGAGCGTCCCGTCCGGGCTCACGGAGATCGACCTGATCCAACCCTTGTGAGCTTCTACTTTCCGAATCGGTTTGGGATCTTCGGAGGCCGTTTCCCACCAAACCAGTCGCCCGTCGCCGCCGCCACTGATGGCATGAGTACCCTCTTTCGAGAACCCGATCGCAAAGATCCAGGACTCATGTCCCCCCGGAAAAGGTTTTCGAGCTCCGTCGGCCACACTGATTCGCTGGAGCGTTGCTTCCTCACCGCCCGAGAAAACGTACTTCCCCGTCGGATCGAATCGGCAAGTATTCGAGGGGCGATCTAGCTTCCACGTCGCGACGACATGTGCCTTCGTTGGATCAAGTGCCACGAAAAACCTCTCTACGACGGGCGGTCAGGCGAGCAGTGCCTCGATCGGCTTGGCCGCTGGATCAGCAATCGGAAGCTCGCGTCCGTCAACGTTGAAAGAGCCCATCGAGTCAACGCCGACCGCTTGCAAATAGGTATGGAATAAGTTGGCGTGATCGACTTGGCCGTCGACGACCTCGGTCCCCTTTTCATTGGTTTTGCCGTACGCGATGCCTCGTGGAAGCTTGGTCCCCGCCATGGCGACGGTCCACGCTTTGGACCAATGATCTCGACCGTAGAACAGGTTGATGTTCGGCGTTCTTCCGAACTCGCTCAGCACGACCACAAGAGTACTCTCGAGCATTCCGCGAGCTGCCAGATCCGCGATGAAAGCCGAGAAGGCTTTGTCAAACTCCGCGAGTTGCTCAATGTGGAAATTGAAGTTTTCGTTGTGGGTGTCGTAATTCGAGTGCGAAACCTGAATGAACGTGACACCCTTTTCCAGCAGTCTGCGAGCGAGAAGGCAGTGCCGACCTAGATCGTGCTGGCCGTATCTCTCCTGGTCGGCTGCGGGCTCTTTTGAGACATCAAATGCATCACGTTCCCGCATTAAGCGAAGAGCCTGTTCATACGAGTACGTATAGGCATCGGTAATGGCGGTACGACGCCGGCTAAGAAAACGCTCGTTCACTTTTCGACGGAAATCGTTTCTCTGTTGATCGATCGTTTCCGAGATCGATTCCGGCCGTTGGGTATTGGCAGGCGGATTGCCGTTCCCGAGAACAATGCTTGAATACCGAGGGCCGAGATAGGCCGAGTCGTTGCCACGGCCTCCCCCTCCTCCTGGAGTGATGATGACGTGGCCCGGCAGAGCGCTATCTTCGGGCGTGAGTGCTTTAGAGAACACCGCCCCAAGACGCGGGTAGTCGGCACCGGGCATTTCGCGCCGGCCGGTCGTCATCATGTAGGCACCCTTGCCGTGATCGTCTTCCGAGGTGTTCACTCCCCGAACGAGACAAAGGTGGTGCATCTGCTGCGAGGTCATCGGCAAGAGTTCGCTGATGTGAATGCCCGGAACCGATGTCGGGATCGCTCGGAACGGACCTCCCGTTTCGGTGCCGGGTTTCGGATCCCAGCTTTCGAGCTGACTGAGTCCGCCGTGCATGTTGAAGACGACGACTCGTTTCTGATCGCTCGCGAGCTGTGCCGCCGCGGCGGGAGATGCGAACAGTCCGAGCCCCCCCAGCATGGAGCCGGCAGCCACACCTCCGGCAACACCCAGAAACTGCCGTCGGGCAATCAGGTGTTCCGCGGAGCCGCAAGCATATTCGCATCTCTTCATGACGAAATCCTTCCACGTGAGACTTCAGGACACCAACGGCCGACCTGGGTCATCAATGATTGAACCTGAACTCGGCGGACGTAACCAGCGCCCAAACGAGTTCCTGGGCCGCGACGGGACGATCCTTTTCCCTTGCCGACATAAAGCCGGTGACATCTGCGACCTCTTGTTCCGAAGGGAGTCGACCCAATACCGATAGGTAAAGGTCTTCAGCCCCCTTCTTCCAATCCGCTGCGTTCGCAAGGCGTTCAGTCACGTTACCGGCCGCGGGTGCAATCCATGAATTCACCGTCCCGCCATTCGCTACAAACAATGCTTGATCAGCCGTCGCGAAAAAGTCCGACTGCGGTTGACCGGCGCCGGCCGCAAAGTAGGCAACGAAGGTGCCGACGTTTCCCTTGAGCTTATCGTAGGTACGGCGTTCCAGTTCCTGTTGACGCGCGGCAAGCTGGGCTGCATCTTTCTTCGCTTCTTCCGTCATCGGTGATGCTTTATCAAGCTCCGCGGCTTCCGCTTGTTTGGTGCGATCGTAGATTCCGGTGATGGAAAGAAGACTCCAACACATCTGTTCGGGGGTCAAAGGTTTGAGAACCGCCATCGTGAAGTCGGTGGCCCACGCCGAATCCAGTTGTTTCTCGGCTGATTCCTCGGTGACTTGGTGTTCACTCGTCTTTGCGGCGGCTGCTTTAAGAGTCTGTTCCGCGGATTTCACCCCTTGAAACTTTTGAGTATTTTCCACCAACACCTGATGGAGCGATTTTCGCGCAGTCTCGAGCAGAGTCGAAGCTTCCGCCATTTGAGCCGATGCTTTGCTCATGTCATCATTCATTGCCGCAACGGCTTGCTTGGCCTCGTTCGATTTTGCGAGTAATTGCTCGGCGATTGGGGTCATTGACGGCACGGCGTTCGGCATGTTTTGCCGAGCCGAGTCTGCAGCGGCGTACGCTTGTTCCAAAAGTTTGGCGACTTCAGCACGGGTGGCTTGTTCCTTAGCAGCTTCGGCCATGGCGATATTGGCGTTCGCCTGAGCTTGCTCGGCGCTCGTGACGTCGACTTGCTTTTGTGCGATTACGATCGCCTGATCCGCCATCGCATCACGGGCCGCGGCAACGGATGTTTTCGCCTGGGACGTTTCAGTGATTGCCACGGCGATCAGGTCTTTCGCCTGTTTCAATTTCACCAGTTGTTTGAGATGCTGCATGCGCTCGTCATAGCGCCCAAGGAGGGCGACATCGTCCATCATTTTTGCTCGAGCGGCGACAAGCGTTTGATCAGCCGCATGAACCGGGTCTCGAAGCGGTTTAACTTTCGCGATAGCGGCGTCCAGCGCTTGTCGAGCCGGGGCACGCTCCGCCTCGACCGTATTTACCGCACCCTTCTTTGTCTCTAGGTCCTTTTGGGTGGCGGCAATGGCGTCCGTCACTGCCTTTTGGCGTTCGGATAGGCTTTTCACGACATCGGCCAGGGCTTTGTCGTCGGGAAGTTGTTTGCTTGCCTCCTGCGCTTTCGCGATTGCCTCATTCAGGCTTGCTAGGCCTCCTTGCTTCGATTTGACGATTCCATCTGCTTCCGCCACCTTTGCCTGAGCATCGGCAATCTTCTTTTCGATCTCGGCTGCTTTCGCGCGAGCTCCATTTAGTTCATCAATGGCGGGCAGGAGAGCTGCCTCCGCCGTCTCGAAGGCAGCGAGTGCCGTTTCAAATTTGGACTGCGATTCTTCGAGGGATTTTGCCAAAGGCGAGCGCTCTTGTTCTAGCTTCGAAAGTCGTTCGTTCGCCGCCGCGGCTCCTTCGACCACTTGAGCCGGCAGATCAATTGAGCGCTGATACACTTTGGACAGCGCCAATTCCTTCAGAAAAGCTTTGGCGTCGAACTTCATGGAAGCTAAATCTTGTCCCAGCATGCGAAGTAATTCGGGATGGGTTGCGGGATTTCCGGAATGGTTCATATCGACTGGATGGACAAGTCCTCGCCCCATCATGTGGGCCCAAAGTCGATTCGCGAGGTTCTCGTTGAACACCCGATTCGAACCATTCGTGGCGATCTCCGCGATCTGAGCTTTTCGGCTAAACTTGGGAACGGAAATTACACCGTTGGCGGGTGGAGTGCTGTACTCATCGCCTGGGTAAAAAACGGGCTCGACCAGTTCCGCCTCACCCGGAATGCGAGCGGCGGTGATGTGCTTCTTTCCCTTCACAAATACCGACTCGAAGGCCACGTCGCCGGCGGTCCGTTCGCTGAAGTATGACTTTTCCTTGTCTCCCTCTTTCTTGGTGACGACCGCACCTCCTTCGAAGAAGGCATACAGGCCCTTGTAATCGGATTGTCGAAAATCCTCGACGAGCGGGCTGTCATGACACTGGGCGCATTGAAGATCTCGACCAAAGAACATGCGACCCACATCGCGGGTGATGAGGTTCGGCTCGCCCGTGCGGTCCAAGTAAAAGCGAGCAGCCGCCCGAAGCGGACCATCGGCTCCGTCGGCCGAGAGTATTTCCCGAATGAGCACGTTCAGAGGCTTGTTCGAGCGAAATGATTCTTCCAGATAATTGTGCCATTCATCGGCGGAAATAGCGGTGGCAGGTCGACGTTCCATCAACATCACGTCGAACATGTCCGCCATTTGCCGGGCGAACAGCGGGCTCGCGAGCAATCGATCGACGATCTGTCCACGTTTATCGGGCGAGGGATTCGAAATGAATTCACGAAGTTCTTGGGGACTCGGGGGAATACCCGTCAAATCGAGGCTGACGCGCCGGAGAAATTCGGCATCAGTAACGAGGGGCGCGGCGATGCCACCACTCACTTGGTCGATCACTTGATCAATACGAAGATGAAGCGGATCAATCGTGGCGGGTGACTCGAACCCCAAACTGGTCATGGTGCTCGATAGAACCATGACCGCGACGATTTTCCTTAGTCCCTTTACGTCAGGACTCATCCGTACCCCACCTCATTCAACGGCGACTGGGGTCCTGCCGACATCCCTCACGCCGACAGTGCGATACTGATCGATCTTCCGTGATCAGTCCCGTTCAGTTGGCCTCCACGCCGGCCGCAATGCGGAATGGATCGATCAACCGATGGATCACAACCATCCGTCGCGGACAGAGTTACCCCAAACATCACCTTGGAACGTCCCCCGCTGAATCCATGTGGATTCAGTTAAGGACGATCCTAG
Source organism: bacterium (assembly GCA_019748235.1). GTDB lineage: Bacteria > Planctomycetota > Planctomycetia > Kolteriales > Kolteriaceae > JAIEPU01. The sequence goes on along the minus strand of JAIEPU010000316.1, from coordinate 8,143 downwards.
CAGGGAACAGAACCGGTACGCTAGAGCATTTACTAGCTCAAAATGAACATCTGATCATACAGCGAGGTGTATCGAATCGATTAGAACGACTGCGCGGCGGACCCGTTGATTGGTCGAATTGGAGGAAAGACGAATCATTCCACCACGAACACAGGTAGGTTCAGTCGATCGAATGAGGCATAATAAGGCATTCATATGGTCATGGATTGGGGAGCGGACTGTTCGATGTCAATGGTGATGCCGCATCCTGCTCGAATCATTCTCTTATTTTCCGTCGCTGTCATTCCATTGTCATCCCGTGCGAACGAAATTGAATTTGCGCGAGATATCAAGCCGATCTTTGCCGCTCATTGCAACCAATGTCATGGACCAGACAAAGCGGTAGCAGGTCTCCGGCTCGATCAACGTTCGAGTCTACTCAAGGGAGGGGATTCGTACGGCCCATCCATCAAACCAGGAAAGAGTGCGGAGAGCCCCCTTCTCCAATTCGTGAGTCGAGAAGACGCCGAGCTGAAGATGCCCCCCGAGGGGCCTAGGCTCAGCGAGAAAGAGATTGAACTTCTTCGAAATTGGATCGACGCCGGCGCGCATTGGCCAGACGAACTTGCTGAACCCTCAACGAATTCCAATTCGACGCATTGGTCGTTTCAACCAATTCGACGTCCCACTCTTCCTGACGCATCTTCGGCGCAGGGCAGTGAGAACATCGTCGATTCATTGGTGCGTGACCGTTTGAAAAAGGAGGGATTGGATCCTCAACATCCCGCGAGCCGCGCCATCCTGATCCGACGCCTTTATTTCGACTTCATCGGTCTGCCCCCTTCCATGGATGAAGTCGATGAGTTCACGAGCAATCCTCGTGACGATGCTTACGAACGACTCGTGGATCGGTTGTTATCGTCTCCCCATTTCGGAGAGCGATGGGGCCGGCATTGGCTCGACGTCGTCCGGTTCGCTGAGAGCAACGGTTTCGAAATGAACCAACATCGCCCGAATGCATGGCCCTTTCGGGATTACGTGATTCGATCGTTCAACGAGGACAAGCCCTACGATCAATTCGTTCGAGAACAGTTAGCGGGAGATCAACTCGGTATTGATGAGGCGACGGGATTTCTCGTCGGGGGGCCGTGGGATCAAGTCAAGAGTCCCGATCCCGTTCTTACCGCACAGCAACGAGCGGACGAACTGCACGACATCGTTAGTACAACGGGGAGTACGTTTCTAGGATTAACGGTCGGCTGCGCTCGTTGTCACAGTCATAAATTCGATCCCATCCCTCAAGCGGATTATTACTCTCTGAAAGCTGTTTTCGAGGGAGTGCAGCACGGTGAGCGACAAGTCCCGACGCCTGACATGCGTGCCCGGCAGGCGGAGATCGATTCCGCCATCACGGAACTCGCTTCTCTTTCCGGGAAGATCCAAAAGTTCGCTCCGATTGCTTCGAACCGAAGAGTCATTCTTTTGGACGACAGCTCTTCGAATCGAATGACTCGTGTTTCACAGATCGTGCCGCGCGCTGGTACCGCCGAATATCAAGCGGGAGACGGGCGCGGTGAACGGTCTGATCCAGGAGCGAGCGGAAGACTTCCAAATCTGGCGAAGGCCTACACGTTTTGGTCAGGGGTCGCCGGGAAAGACCTGTTTGCGTGGAAGCCGAAAGTCGATGGTCGATATCGAGTGTGGTTATCATGGGGATGCGGGTGGAAGACACACACGCGAGACGCTCGATATATACTCGACCGAGACGGCGACTTGTCGACAAAGGATGATCAACAAGCTATCGCTCGAGTGGACCAGCAACGATTCGCCGACGGGACCGGGGATCCAGCCGATCGCTCTCTTTGGAGCGGCTTTTTTGATGCTGGCATTTATGAGCTTTCGGCCAAAAGTCGCATCGTTCTTCGCGCGGGAGATAACGACTCCGCCGTCACTGCCGACGTGATCGCCTTGGAAGAGGTGAACGTCGACCACGAAGCCCCTTCCCCCATGCCTTCACTTCGTCCGTCGGTTCGAGCGGAATCGAATGTCGAACGATTCATGCCGACCGAGGCGAAATTTGTTCGGATGACCATTACCGCAAGCACCTCGCAGGAGCCCTGCATCGATGAGTTGTCCGTCTATAGTTGTGGCAACGATGTCCGCAATGTGGCGGCTGCCTCCGCTGGCGGAATCCCGACCGCATCAGGAACCATTCCAGGGATTGCCATCCATCGATTAGCACACATCAACGACGGAAAGGTTGGAAACGCGAATAGCTGGATCTCGAACGAATCGGGCAAAGGCTGGGTGCAAATTGAATTCGCAACTCCAAGCGTCGTGGACACGATTGTTTGGGGAAGGGATCAGTCTCCCAAGCCGCAATTTCGTGACCGTGTTCCCTCTGAATATCGAATCGAACTTTCCATGGACGGAGAGCGATGGAAGACGGTCGCCAGTTCCGCCGATCGCGTTCCCGCGGATTTTGAGATTGATTCGACCAATCTATCGATTGCGCGATTTACGGACCGTGACGTGCGGAGCGAGATCGATGAATTGAACTCGCGTGAAGTTAAACTTGCTCAAGTGATCTCATCGCTTTCGTCGCAGAATATGGTCTATGCCGGGAAGTTCGAGAAGCCGAACCCCACGCATCGGTTTCATCGCGGCGATCCCATGCAGCCACGAGAGGAAGTCGCACCTGGTTCGCTAACTGCCATCGGCGCGAAGATTCACTCCAACTCCGATGATTCGGTGGAGGGAATTCGCCGGCTGAACTTCGCGAAATGGGTGACGTCGCCGGAGAACCCCCTTCCCGCTCGCGTGATCGTGAACCGACTTTGGCAACAGCATTTCGGCGACGGAATCGTTCAAACGCCAAGCGACTTCGGAACAGGCGGCCTGAAACCGAGCCACGCGGAATTGCTTGATCTGATGGCCGACGAATTGATGAATGATTCTTGGCGTTTGAAAACAATCCATCGTCTTATCGTTGAGTCCGCGACTTATCGGCAATCAAGCGATATCACGGACGACGGAATGATGAAGGATGCCGGCAACCGATTTCTGTGGCGGTACTCTCCTCGGCGAATCGAAGCCGAGCCGCTGCGCGATACGATCCTCGCCGTCAGCGGAAACTTGGATCTCCGCATGGGAGGGCCCGGTTTTGATCTCTTTGAATCGAACAACAACTACGTAAAGGTCTATGTGACGAAGAAGTCCTACGGCCCCCCGGAATGGCGACGAATGGTGTATCAATCAAAGCCTCGAATGCAGCTTGATGACACGTTCGGGGCCTTCGACTGCCCCGATGCGGGCCAGATTGCTCCTCGCAGAAATCGATCCACGACGCCCCTTCAAGCACTGAATTTACTCAACAGTGGGTTCATCCTCGATCAATCGAAAGTTCTCGCGGATCGACTTCGGAACGAGGCAAAAGACGATACCGCTGCTCAGATACGACTCGCTTTCGAACTCGCATTTCAGCGACGACCAGTTGAAGAGGAACTTACTGCGTCAAAACGCCTGATCGAGTCACACGGACTAGAGTCTTTCACCCGAGCTCTTTTCAACGCGAATGAACTGTTGTCGGTCTACTAGGCGCGATTAGTCTCCTAATGAACGAGCATCACGGGGCGATACCTGATGAAAGAACTCCTCTCACCGATCGGCCGCGCACTCCTCGATCGACGGGCGTTTCTTGGGAATACGATCGGTGGATTGGGAAGCATCGCCTTGACTAGTCTTCTTGCCGAGCAGCAACTGCTCGCGCATGAAAAGACACCGATCCGACCAATCGTTGATCCGAGCCAACCGATGGCGCCTCGCGCTCCCCATTTCGAACCTAAGGCGAAACGGGTCCTGATGATTTTTTGCTCGGGGGCGATCAGCCATCTCGATTCGTTCGACTTTAAGCCGGAACTAATCAAACGGCACGACACTCCGATGCCCGGTGCCGAGGGACTCCTCACATTTCAGGGAGAGAGTGGCAACCTCATCAAACCTTTGTGGGAATTCAAGCCGCGGGGCGAAAGTGGAAAGATGGTCTCCGACCTCCTTCCTCATGTGGCCGAACTCGCCGACGAAATGTGCTTCATCCACTCGATGACGGCCAAGAGCAACACGCACGGCCCCGGCGAGAACCAGATGAGCACCGGTTATACGCTCGACGGTTTTCCAGGAATCGGATGCTGGGTCAGCTACGCCCTGGGAACGGAGTGCCAAGATCTGCCGGCATTCGTCGCCATTCCTGACCCGCGCGGCGTTCCCCAGTCGGCGACGAATCATTGGAACTCCGCTTTCCTGCCGGCAGTTTTCCAGGGAACCCCTTTCAACGCGGACAAGCCGATACCCAACTTGCTCAAGCCCTCTTCGATCAGCAACGACTCCGAAAGGGCGACGCGAGATTTCCTGAAGATGCTCAATGAGCGACACCTCGAGCGACATCCCGGTGACACGGATCTCGCCGCGCGTATCGCGAGTTATGAACTCGCGGCTCGTCTTCAGATTAAGGCATCAGAGATCAGCAACTTCGCCGGTGAGTCGAAAGCAACGCTCGATCGGTACGCCATCAACGATACGAATGCGAACAAAGCCGGATTCGGCCGCAATTGCTTACTCGCAAGACGACTTATCGAACAAGGCGTCCGGTTCGTGCAACTCTTTAACGGCTCCTACGCGATGGGAGAAGGTGTCGGTAACTGGGACGGGCACAAAACACTTGTATCTCAGTACAGCGTTCACGCTCCCATTCTCGATCAACCGCTCGCCGCACTTCTCGCCGATATGAAAGAACGTGGGCTTCTCGAGGACACACTCATCGCTTTCGTGACGGAATTCGGACGCATGCCGACATTTCAAAAGGGAGCGAGCGGACGAGATCACAATCCGAAAGGTTTCACCGTTTGGCTCGCTGGTGCGGGGGTTAAACGGGCATTCAGTTACGGAGCGACCGACGAATTCGGTTATCAAGCCGTGGAAAACGTCACGACCATTTATGATCTGCACGCGACCATCCTTCACTTGCTCGGACTCGATCACGAGAGACTCAGCTTTTATCACAACGGCATCGAGCGCCGACTGACTGACGTGCATGGACACGTCATTAAAGATGTTCTCGTATGAACCGGTGGGAATTGTACGTTCAGAAGTGAGTGGTCATGGGACAGAATTCCGCGATTGAGTGGACGCACGCGACATGGAACCCCGTTACCGGTTGCGACAAGATCTCTCCTGGTTGTAAAAACTGTTACGCGGATCGAATGTCCCATCGACTTCAGGCGATGGGGAATCCGAATTACAAGAACGGCTTCGATCTCACTCTTCAACCACACATGATCGGTCGACCACTTGAGTGGAAGACGCCGATGCGGATCTTCGTCAATTCGATGAGCGACCTTTTCCACAAGGATGTTCCGCTGACATATATCCAGGAAGTCTTCCATGTGATGCGGCAAGCCGATTGGCATCAGTTTCAAGTGTTGACGAAGCGAGCCGATCGGCTGGAAGAACTCTCCACAGAACTCGAATGGCCCTCCAACGTCTGGATGGGTGTCAGCGTGGAGAACGCGGACTACACGTTCCGCATCGATCATCTTCGGGCGACCCAAGCTCGCATTAAATTTCTCTCGGTCGAACCGCTGCTTGGTCCAATTCCAAATTTGAATCTAAAAGAGATTGACTGGGTCATCGTCGGCGGAGAATCAGGTCCAGGCGCACGACCCATTGAGGAAGGATGGGTGCTCGATATTCGGGATCAGTGCAGAAACGCAGGGACGGCCTTTTTCTTCAAGCAATGGGGCGGAACGAACAAAAAGAAAAGTGGCCGACTACTCGATGGACGAACATGGGACGAACTCCCGATGGAGTTAGCCGTTTAGAACTCTCATTCCAAATATTCCCTGTCCCATGGCTCTGTTCATGCTTCCGTGTTCGGACCGGTCTGATTAGGATCATACAACGAGTCGAACAATCCAGCATTCGCTGGAGCGCCACTCCAATTCATCGGGTACACGTCTCGGAGGCGAGGTTGAACGAAGCGGTCAATCCAGAGTCAATTCTGTGGGACGCCATCATTATCGGCACGGGCATGGGAGGAGGCACACTCGGCTACGAACTCGCGCGTTTGGGGCGCAGGGTTCTGTTCGTCGAGAAAGGCCGTTCGAATCTTTCCGCAGATCAAAATCCACTTGATGGCCGATTTCCAGAACAGACATTCGACCTCGAAACCATTACCGATGAACAGCACCGCGAATACCTGGCGCGGGGCGGCCGATTGATCGATTCGCTTGAGGACGACACTCCTGGCAGTAAGAAGAAAAAGGTCTTCCGTCCCATCCTTGGTCAGGGAACGGGAGGATCTTCCGCGCTTTACGGAATGGTCACCGAACGCTTCTTCCCCGAAGACTTCACTCCCCGAGCGAACTTCGCGGACCCAGGAACGTCGAGCGTTCCCGAGGCATGGCCCATCACTTATGACGAGTTACTGCCTTGGTATGCAAAGGCCGAGAAACTGTATCGCGTTCGAGGCGATCATGATCCCAAGCGACCGAACGAAGACATTTCGAATCTGATATCGCCCCCTCCGATGATTTCCGCAAATCAAGAGGTGGTCGATTTTCTCTCTGATCGAGGACTCCATCCCTATCACTTGCACGTTGCCTGTGAATACAAGCCTGAGTGTATGGCGTGTCAGGCATTCTTGTGCGGCAACAACTGCAAGAACGAATCAGGTAAGATCTGCGTCGCGCCGGCCGTTGAGCAACATCATGCAACGCTCTTGGCGGAATGTGCGGTGACGACAATCGAAGCGACGCGAACTCGAGTCACTAAAGTCCTCGCCGACTGGAAGGGGAAATCCATCGCGCTCGAGGGAAAGATGGTGATCCTCGCTGCCGGCGCTCTCATGACACCGGTTCTAATGCTGAATTCCAAATCGAAAGATTGGACGACGGGCCTAGCAAACGACGAGGATCTCGTCGGTCGTAATTTCATGCGGCATTTTGTCGACATGTATATCTTTCAGATCAAGCAGAAGGATCCAGTAAAAGGACAAATCAAAGAAATCGGTCTGAACGACTTTTATGCGCCGAATGGAAGGAAATTCGGAACCATCCAGTCGATGGGACACGTCCCCCCCTTCGATGTGATCCTGAACGAAACGAGAGACAATCGCAAAAACCTGGGAAAACTTCGGCGTTGGATCGAACCGCGATGGAAGCCTTGGCTTCAGGATCGATTCGTTCCGCTCGCAGCCATTATGGAGGACTTACCTCACCTCGAAAATCGGATCTTGCCCGGTCCAGGAAGTCAGGGAGGTTCGGGTCCATATCTGAAACTTCATTACACCATGCAAGCCAACGATCTGAAGAGGCTCAAAGAGTTTCAACGCGAGGTCAAACGAGCGTTCGGCAAATACCGAGGTTCATGGTTTTTCCCACTATTCGTTGAGGCTAGTAAGCAGAACTCGGCACTCGGTCATCAATGCGGCACCGTCCGATTCGGCGACGATCCCAAAACCAGCGTGCTCGATCGAAATAACAAGGCATGGGGACTCGACAACTTTTATGTCGTCGATACGTCATTCCTACCATCAAGTGCGGGAATCAATCCAAGCTTGACGATTGCCGCCAACGCGCTTCGCGTGGCGCATCATCTTCATGATCGACTAAGTTAGTGCGGCAATGAATGTTCGAGTTCTCGAACCGCCTGGGATTCATTCTCTGATCGGGGCGCTGCTTCCTCATTCTTTCTCTTCGAGAAACCTGTCGCCATCAGCGAATAAAGCGCCGGCAAGACGAAGAGAGTCATCAACGTGCTACTCATCACACCGCCGATGACGACGGTCGCGAGAGGCCGCTGTACCTCGGCACCAGTCCCGGTATTGAATGCCATCGGAATGAATCCAACGCTGGCGACGAGTGACGTCATCATGACGGTTCGCAGACAAGTCATCGAGGTCTGGCGGATCGCTTCCTCGGTCGGTACTCCCTTCGCGATCATTGTTCGAAGGTAAGAAACGACGATCATGCTATTAAGGACCGAAACACCCGACAGAGTAATGAATCCAACCGCAGCAGAAACGGAGATCGGCATCTCACGAATCCACAGGCCGATGATCCCTCCCACACATGCGAACGGCACGCTGATGAATACGATGAAGGTATCA
>JAIEPU010000279.1 GCA_019748235.1 bacterium | reverse complement strand
ACGGCGGTGCGGCTCGAGCCTCGAAATGATGCGGGCTACAGTGTTGCGGATCTCGAAAAGAAATTGGTCGAAACGACGCCTCGATTCGGCCAATGCCTCGCGGCGATGGGGCTCTCCTGGCGGCGGCGGCTCGACGCGGGGTACAAAATTGAGATTCCTGCGATCGATTTTGGACCTGCCGTTTTCATGCTTCTGCCGGGCGAGTCCTATGTCGAATATCAACTCGCGGCCCAGGCGGTGTGTCCTGACAAGTTCGTGGTGGTTGCTGGCTACGGAGAAGGGGGAACAGGGTATGTTCCGACCGAAAAGCACATTGCCGACCACGATCCCAACCTCAGCGATTGGTGGTGGGTCGCGCCTGGTTCAGAGCCGCGAATGTTAAATGCGATTCGTGCCGTTCTTTCTCAGAATTGAAGATGGAATCGTCGACGGCAAAAGGCTCGTTCGCGTGCGAATTCGCTCGTTTTTTCAGCCAAGGTGAAAAGCAACTCCAATTCCGCCCGGACGCATTCACCATGTGACATTTCCTCCCTGTCGAATCCCTAAGGTTCATCCATTCGTGAGCTAAATTGACTTTGTGCCATTGATCGGCAGACATCGGTCATTCGCGATGAAATCGCTTGTCCATTGCGGGTGGTTCGATCACGTCTTCTCGAAGACGAGTCAATCACTTCGTCAGAAGTCGATCATTGATCCATAGAAATTGCAAGCCGTCGATTAGACGTTTGAAGGGACCCCGACCTTGTCATTGTTGACTTCGCTTTCCAGGGCCTTTCGCAACGAGTCAGCGACCAAGTCAAAGGTCGAGACGTCGACTTCTCGCGCAGTGAGTTCAGAGAAGGCCGTCATTCCGATACCGGCTGAATCTCATTCCCAACAGGTATTTCTCGCCCGTCAGCCGATCTTTGATCGTGATTTGAATCTCTTCGGTTACGAACTTCTCTACCGCGACGGCCATGTTGACAAGGCCAATGTGAGTGATGACAACGTCGCGACGGCCCATCTCTTCACGAGCGCTCTTGTGGAAATCGGCCTCACTGATTTGGTGGGAGATCGCAAAGCTTTTGTGAATCTCGGACCAGAGATGACGTTCGAGGAATTTCCTTTCACCGAATACAAGGATCGGCTCGTCCTCGAGATTTTGGAGTCGATCAAGATAGACGCGTCGCTTCTCAATGCGATCAAGCGCATGAAGGAGCAAGGTTACACTGTTGCCCTCGACGACGTTGTCGTGAATCCGGAAATCGAGCTACTTCTCCCCTTCGTCGATATCGTCAAACTTGACCTTCCATTGATTCCACCAAGCCAACTCGCTCAACAGATTCGAATGATTCGGGAACAATCGAGTGCCGCTATCTTGGTTGAAAAAATCGAAACTCCCGAGGTCTTTCGGCAATGCTTCGACCTTGGATGTGATTATTTTCAGGGATACTTTTTCGCCAAGCCGTCGATCATTTCGTCGAATCGAGTGCCGGAAAGCAGCTTGACGGTACTGCAGCTCATTTCGGAACTTCAGAATCCCAATGTCAGCGTCACCGAGATCGAACGGCTCATTAAGTACGATGCATCGCTCAGCTACAAGCTCCTCCGATACATCAACTCAGCGATGACTGGTGTCAGTCAGAAGATCACGTCGGTCCGACAAGCGGTCACGCTGCTGGGGCTCAATCGTATCCGAGTCGTCGCGACACTTCTCGGCTTAGCGGCGCAGAGCAACAAGCCTCACGAATTGCTGATCACGGCCCTCGTTCGGGCTCGCACGTGTGAAGTGATCGCTCAAAGGCAGCGGATGCAGGATCCGCAGAGCGGATTCGTGGTCGGCCTCTTCTCTCTGCTCGATGCGATGTTTGATCAGTCGCTCGATGAATTGATCGCGAAGCTTCCATTGGCAGAGAATATCACTGACGCCATTCTCAGGCGAGAAGGTGAACTCGGGGAGATTCTTCAAGCTGTCTGCTGTTTCGAACGGGGAGATTGGACATCGCTTGAATCCAGTACATTGAACGCGGCGAGCATGCGGCAATCGTATCTTGAAGCGATTCGATGGACGTCGGTCCTTCAGCCAAGCCTGTTCTTTGAGAAGTCGAACTAATCACTCTTGATGCGACCGCACTCTTCGAAGCAGCGAGAATCATTCCTCGGCCGCAAAAGCACGCCATTGATCGACGAGTTTCCAATCCTTATTTCCTAGACACTGGACGGCAATTCGTCGCCGCGAACCAGGCCCGGATCCCGTGTCGGACACGCCATCATCGGGAAGGGTCGTGAACGTGATCTGAATTCGATCCGCAGGTAGCAATTCCGTCACACGGTCCGCCCATTCGACAAGACTTACCCCGTCGCTGTGGAAATATTCCTCCGCACCGAGCTCGGCGAATTCATCAATCGAAGCAAGACGATACGTGTCGAAGTGGTAGATCGGCAGTCGAGCCGGATACTCTTGGATAAGCATGAAAGTCGGACTGCTGACCAAGCGTGAGTCCGTCACGCCGAGTCCTTCGGCGAGCCCCCGTGTGAACGTTGTTTTTCCCGCGCCAAGTTGTCCGCAAAGCGCAATCACAAGGGCAGGTTCCGCGAGTCGGCCGAGAATGGCTCCCAACCGACGCGTCTCCTCTTCACTCGTCGAATGAAATACGAAATCGTGAGACATTAGCGCACTTCGCATCCACCCGGGACGTCGTCCGCATCGACCTTCAAGAGGACCACGCGATCACCGACGGTTGCCGCGAGCAACATTCCTTCGCTAGTCTCGCCTCGCAGCTTCGCCGGTTCCAAATTATTGACGATAATGATCGTTCGGCCAACCAGTTGTTCCGGTTCATAGAACTTGCGAATACCCGCTACAATCTGCTTGGGCTGCTCTCCGCCGACATCCACTTTGAGGAGCATCAGCTTGTCGGCATTTGGGTGGGGATTGGCCTCGACGATTTTTGCCGTTCGAAGTTGAGCCCGCTTGAAATCGTCGATGGTGATCACGCCTGGTACGTTCTCGGACATTTTATTCCTCAGTGATGGAGTCGCAGCCTCTCATTTAGGCGGCATTCTTTGCGGTTTCGCCCGCATGGGAAGTCATTTTCTCCCCTCCGTCATTTCTTTCAGAGGGGCGATCCCATCGATATAGGATAATAGAATGGGCGAGAGTTGGACGGGTTCGTTTGTCGATTCGAAACTGATCTCTTTGGCGAGGGGAATGTGAACGAAACTGTTGAGCTTCTTTTGAAGCCGGCATCCCCTTGGTTACCTCAGTTTCTGCTCGACCTCAATTTGATTCGAGCCTTCCTCTGGTACATCGCGATCATGTTCTGCGTCTCGATGGGGCTCCGTCTCAGGTTCTACCTTTCCATTTACAACATTACCCGTTACATCGCCGAAGCTTGCCCCAGTGTCTTTCGGCTCGTGCATGAGCACTGGTTCCTCTGCGTGCGGGATAAATTCCTTTGGCAAGTCGGCATCTATGGTGGTGTTCTCGTCGCTTATTTGCTTCTGAGCCGACTGGTATGGCCGACATCGTCGATCAGTATTCAAGAACTCGCGGATTGGAATCCCGCGATTCTCATGACGTATTTGCTCATGATCGGCGTGATGATCGCCGTTGACGTTGTTCTGACCGTCCAGACAAGTGTGGTCGATGAAGAGCGAATCATTCAAGATCTGGAATTCGCCGAGCGATGGCTGGGTGGAAAGGTTTACAACGTTCTTCAGGTTCTCGGCCGCTGGAATCCCATCAAGAATTATGCTGATAACATGACCGCGCAGACGATGCTTTGGCTCAATGTTCTATTTCATGGGAGCATTCGATCCATGATTGCACAGACGACCGTTCGAGTCATCGTCGGAACGTCTTTGTTCGTCGCTCATTTCACAATGTAACTTCGTTCGGCTCGATCGCGAATGCGTCCAGTCTGTCGCTGCGTGCTGGATTCGCGTGAAAATTCTTTTGTCGGCGGCAATCGATCCTTTTACCATCAAGCGGGCGTCTCGACTGCGGGTAACACGCCGGGATCATCCCATCGATCAATCACCAGCGAAAAGGAACGGTTCAACATGGTGGAACCGATAGACACCACGATGCGACTCGGTCGCCGATCGTTTCTCAAAGGAAGTGGCGTGGCTGCCGCTGCCGCGACCGTTGCGGGCACAATGGCCGAGGAAGTCGCGCACGGAGCCGATGCCGCGCCGCCGAGTTCCGGTCCCGGCGCGGTCGAGATCACGCTGAGCGTTGATGGTAAAGAACTCAAATCATCCATCGAGCCGCGAGTCACTTTACTCGATGCCCTTCGTGATTACCTGAATGTCACCGCGGCCAAGCGAGTTTGCGACCGCGGAACGTGCGGCGCGTGCACGGTGCTGATTGATGGAAAGAGCATTTATGCATGCAGTATGCTCGCCATTGAAGCGCAAGGAAAGAAGATCACGACGGCCCGTGGCCTGATGAAAGGGGATGAGCTTCACCCCATTCAACAAATCTTCTGGGAGAAGGATGCCTCGCAGTGCGGGTTCTGCACTCCAGGGTTCGTGACAGCCTGTGCTGCCGTTCTAGCAAAAAATCCGAAGGCGACTTTCGAAGACATGAAGCGAGCCGTTGACGGCAATATCTGTCGCTGCGGAACCTACGAGCAGATGTTTCAGGTCTTCGAACAATTGACCGGGAAGGGGGCGTAACCAATGGCATTCAGTTGGCCAAAGGAAACTCACGTCGTCGGTAAGAAGATCAAGCGGCTCGACGGTCCGATGAAGACGAGCGGTCGAGCGGCTTACTCCTACGATATCATCCGCCCCAATCAGCAATTCGGCGTGCTGCTCGGATCTCCGCATGCGCATGCGAAGATTAAAAGTGTGGACACCACGGCCGCAGAAAAAATGCCCGGAGTGTCGGCGGTCTACGTCGTGAAGAAGCCGGGAGAGGAGATCGTCTACGCGGGCGATCCCGTGGTGGCGATTGCGGCTGATACAGAGGCTCACGCCTACGACGCTTTGTATGCGATCAAAGCGGAGTACGAAGTCCTCGGTCATGCCGTGACGATGGCGGCTTCCGAGAAAGAAGGCGCGCCCAAGGTTACGGAAAAGGACGATAACGTTCTCAAAGGAAAGGCGCATCAGGTCGGCGACGTGGATAAGGCGCTCGCTGATGCCGCAGCAAAGATTGAAGGGACCTACAGCCTTCCTGAGATCAGCCACTCGTGTCTCGAGTCTCACGGACTGGTCGCGGAATGGAACGGCGACAAGCTTCGCGTCTGGTGCTCCACTCAGGCGACTCAGAATGTCGCGGCAGATCTTGCCAAGGAATTCAAGATCCCCGCCACCAATGTGAAGTGCATCACGCACTATATGGGTGGAGGGTTCGGCTCGAAGTTCAACGCGGGGGTGGAGGGTGCGATCGGAGCCAATTTGGCGAAGATCGCCGGCAAACCAGTTCGACTCATGCTCGATCGGCGGGAGGAACATTCGGCGGGAATTCGTCCCTCGGCCGACGCAACCGTCACGGCGGCAGCCGATGCCGACGGCGTTCTCGTTGCCTTCCGTGCGGTGCAGAAAGGCTCGCCCGGAATTGGGTCGTCCGCGAACTTCCCACTTCCCTACGTCTATGAGAACATCCCGAACATCGACACGAGAATGGACAGCGTGCGATGTAACTTCCACATGACCCGCGCCTATCGAGCACCTGGCCATCCACAAGGTTGCTTCGTCATGGAATCGGTCATGGATGATCTCGCGGCGAAGCTCAATCTCGACCCCCTAGAGATGCGACGCAAAAATCTCCCCAAGGGACAGATCGGTGAGATCTATGAGAAGGAACTCGCGATCGGCAGCGAGATGTTCAAATGGAAGGAAAAGTACCACCCTCCAGGTAAGGGTAAGGCGAAGGGTTCCATCCGAACGGGAGTCGGCGTGTCGTTCCACAAGTGGGGCGGCGGTGGAGTGCCGATCGACCAGGTTCTCTGCGAGATCCATGAAGACGGCTCGGTGCTGATGCAGAGCTCGACGCAGGATCTCGGAACCGGCAATCGAACGGTACTCGCCATCGTGGCAGCCGAAACGTTCGGGCTTCTCCCTGATCAAATCCACGCGGAAGTGGGAGAAAGTGATTGGGCGAAGTCGCACGGTTCGGGCGGCAGCACGACCTGCCCGTCCACAGCTCCCGCTTCGCTCGTTGCCGCGACGCAAGCGCGCGATGCGCTCTTCGCGAAAGTGGCTCCGCATCTGGAAGCGAAGCCCGAAGAGTTGGTGGCGGTGGACGGCAAGATCATGGTCAAGGGGACGACGAAGAGTCTCTCTTGGGTAGATGCGTGCCGTAAACTCGGAGGCGAAAAGATTTCGGTCCTCGGAAAGCTAAGCCTCGGTATTCTCCGCGATCTCTCCAGCCAAGGAGCGGGGGGATGTCAATTCGCGGAAGTCGAGGTAGACATCGAGACCGGCGAAGTTCGCGTCAAAGAAGTCGTGGCGGTGCAAGACTGTGGTCTCATCATCAACAAGCTCGCGTGCGAAAGCCAAGTTGCGGGCGGAGTGGTGATGGCCGTGAATGCGGCAGTCCTCGAGGAGCGGGTGCTCGATCAAGCCACGGGCCGAATGCTCAATGCGGACATGGAGTTTTACAAGCTTGGCATGCTCGAGGATATGCCCCGCATCAAGGTGCATATGTTCGACGATCCGATTTCGACGAGCCGAGGGGTGATCGGCATCGGCGAACCGCCAACGATCAGTACCCTGGCGGCGATCGGCAACGCCATTTTCAATGCGACCGGTGTGCGTGTTCCGCGTGCGCCGTTTACGCCGCGAAATGTTCTTCCCGCACTCCTGAAAGGAGGTGTCGCGTGATTAGTGCGTTTACCTACAAGAGCCCGACGACCCTTAAGGATGCGATCGCCTCGCTCGCTTCGGAGCCAGGAAAATCGGAGGTGCTTGCCGGTGGAAGTGACCTATTGGCGTTGATGAAGGATCGCATTGCAACGCCCGAAGTCGTCGTCAACATCAAGAGCATCCCAAACCTCAGCGGCATTAACGTCGCCGGTGGAAAGATTCAAATCGGGGCGAATACCACGCTCACCGATTTGATCGAACACGCGGCGGTGAAGAAAAATCTGCCCGCCCTTGTTTCGGCCGCTCGTGATCTCGGCTCGACGCAGATTCGAAACGTCGCGACGGTTGGTGGAAATCTCTGTCAACGAAATCGCGATTGGTACTTCCGGAACGGTCTCAATCCCGAAGTGAAAGAAGAACTCCAATACTCGTCCATCTTTCCGATGGAAGGGCAAGTGTATGTTCATCCCTCAACGCTCGCGCCGGTCTTGATCGCCTATGGAGCATCGGTAACGGTTGCTTCAGGAGTTGACGCCGCGGGCAAGGAAAAGACTCGTGAGATTCCGGTCGAGAAGCTCTTCCAAGTTTCCGACCTCAAAGGAAAACGCGAGGTCGTCCTAGCACCGAATGAGATCATCGTATCGGTGAATGTGCCGGTTGTTGATGGAGTGAAGGCCGCTGAGATCGAAGTCCGTGAGCGGCAAAGTCACGATTGGCCGCTCGTACAGGCTGCCGCGGCACTCACGGTCGATGCCTCGGGCACCATTACCAAAGCGAATGTCGTCCTCGGTCACGTCGCGCCGGTTCCCGTGCGAGCGAGTGCGGCAGAGAAACTGTTGGTCGGCAAAAAACTTGATGCGAATCTCGCGACACAGGCGGGGAAGGCGGCAAGCGAAGGGGCTAAGACCACTCCCAAAAACGAGTACAAGACCGCTCTCGTGGAAGTCGCGGTCAAACGTGCCTTGCTTGGCGCGGTGGGTAACGAATACTGGAAGGGGGCATGATGAGCTACAAGCCTGAAATGCAACGGATCCCGGCACAACGCTGCCGGCATATCACCAGTAAGGGGCTCCGTATTTTTGGAGACGATTACCGAACCCCCGTCGATGAGGGATCACGCACCAACGACTTTTGGTGCCAAAAGACGCACAACGTCTTGGGTCCTGACAAGGCGCTGGTGATTCTTTCACGATGCACACCCGACCGAGAGTGCTTCGACGCTCTTTAATCACAGGCAATGCAAAAACCATCGAAGGGGAGAGGGATGACCTCTCCCCTTTTTGTTTGGTTCGATGGGTGACTAATGAGCCCCCCCCGAACCGTCCCGGAAGATGAAGAAAACGGCTCCCACCAGACAAAGTCCCGCCCATAGGAAATCGAGCCGAAGCGACTGCCGCATGTAAATCACCGCGAACGGGACGAAGACAGTGAGTGTGATCACCTCCTGCAATATTTTGAGCTGCGGAAGCGAGAGCGCCGTGAAGCCGATTCGGTTCGCGGGTACCTGCAAGAGATATTCGAAGAGTGCGATTCCCCAACTGATAAGGGCGGCCACGATCCAAGGCCTGTCGGCCAAATTTTTGAGATGGCCGTACCAAGCGAACGTCATGAAGACATTAGATGCCGTCAGTAAGAGAATGGTTTTCACGATCGTGGACATGCCTTGTCGCTTCCTCAAAGTCGTTGGTGAAAACGCGAATCCCCTGATCGATCGCTGAGCATTGGCTCGGAGCGACCGGTCAAGGGATCGTAGTCATCTGAAAGACTATACGCTTACTTCCAGCGGCCGGTGTTA
This sequence comes from bacterium, assembly GCA_019748235.1. Taxonomy (GTDB): domain Bacteria; phylum Planctomycetota; class Planctomycetia; order Kolteriales; family Kolteriaceae; genus JAIEPU01. The sequence goes on along the minus strand of JAIEPU010000279.1, from coordinate 5,475 downwards.
CCTTTTCGCCATGCTTGCGGGCGAGGCGGGGTGAACTCGGACTTGGCGGCAGCCGCATCCTCCTCGGGCGTCTTCGGAGGAGGCGACGGCACCAGCGTCAATTCGTTGACGGCGGGGAATTCCGGCACCGTCGTGCTCCCTCGGTTCCCGTAACTCACTTCGTACGACATCGGCCCGCTTGGAAGCTTCGACGTGGTGGGAGGAGTTACTGTACGGGGCAACGGATCCACGGTAGGCGGGGTGAATTGCGATCCCGCCGGAGCAGGCTCCGCACGTTTTCGCGGAGGCATCTCGGTGGGGATTTCAGGTTGTGATCCTTCAACCGGCGTCAGCGATGCAGCATCCGATGAATAACCGGCTACCGTTTGATCGTACGGTATCCCATCCACAGGATGGCTCAAACCTTGATCATAGGGAGGAACCGGAATCGGTTGAGGGCTCGGAATATTGTTTCGCCAGGCCTTGATGTGTCCTCGGTATGGATCGCCAAAGCAGGGGGGTTCGAACTTGCTTCCGAGATAGAATTCAATGTCGTTGGGATTACGGCTCTCTCGCCCAGGTAATTCGCACGGTGCTTGATCGAGTGCGTCGACAAGGTACGGCGTCACCATGATCAAGACCTCGGTTTCAGAGATCTTGTAGTTCTTGTTCTGGAACAAGGCTCCCGCGACAGGAATGTCACCAAGGAATGGAAGCTTGTTTGTAGCGGCCGTGACTCTCTTCGAGATCAATCCCGCGACGACAAAGCTCTGTCCCGCGTCCATTTCAACCGTAGTTTCCGCGACACGTACGTCGAATCCAGGCACGCGGATGTTGTTCACTTCAACTCCATTACTCCAGTTCAAGTCGCTGACCTCTGGGCGAACTTCGAGTCGAATACGACCATCACCGAGAACGGTGGGGACGAACCGTAAGTTCGTTCCGAAGTCGCGATACTGAATTCCGATGGTGGAGTTACCTTGCGGGGTCAGAACGGGAACCTGTCCACCCACATTAAAGTAGGCGGGCTGTCCACTGAGCGTGACGAGGTTTGGTTCCGCAAGAATTTTCGCGAGGTTATTCGTCACCAGAGCTCTTACGAACCCGAGGAACATGGGCTGACCGTTTTTGGACAGGACGAAGTTGAGGTTGGAGACCCCTTGACCAGACGATGCCAAGGGAGCACCTCCGGCGACGGCGGCAGCGGCGATTCGGTTGCCGAATGAACCGGTCGAGTTGGAAATCGCTCGGAGCCAGGGGGGATTCAGCGAGGGATTTGTCCAATCCCAATCAAATCCAAGTTCGCTCATCTTTGAACGCTGGACTTCGCAGATCATGACGCGGAGCTGAACTTCCATGGCACCGACGACACGAAGCGTATTGACGACGGTGACCGAATCGGGAGCCGCACCCACGCCTGCGGCCAGGAAGCCCCGAACGAGGTTCTCGATCGGAGTCACCTGCTCAGCTCGTTCTACATAACCTTTCAGGACCGCCGTCTGACTGTTGAGAATGAGCACTTCAACGACCGACGTCGGGAACATCTTCTTAATCTGGTTCTGCAGGTAAAGGCGGTAGGCATTCGATACCTGATCGATGACGAGCAATTCGATACGCTCTTCCTTTCGTTCGCCGTTGGCGAATACGACAGGGAGCACGATCTCCGCCGTACCGAGCAAGTCTTGTGTTTCCAAGATGACAGTATTTGCCAGACCGGTCCCCGGCGCTGGAGGAACGAGACGAATGTCCGCTACCTCTTGGCGAGTGGAGTAAGGCGTCTCGTAGAAGCCCTTGTATCCTTCGGGAAGCGCATAACGCTCGATGCTGTTTTGGTTGACGACCCACTCTTGACCGATGGGAATCGGTCTGCCGCGCATTACCACTTTCTTGCCGTTGGGTAACGTGGCTTCCTGTTCGCCCGCTGGCGCAGGAGGAACGGCCTCTGTTGATGTATTGGGAGTCAGTGACTCCGAATTGGGCGGGGCGGAATCCCCTGGAACTGGGGGCATAGGGAGAGGTTCCCGCGCGGGGGGCTGGGCCACTGCCGCGCTTCCCACAAGACCTGCCAAAACGCAGGCGACCGCTCCTCGTACAGCACTCCGCATTCCCGCACCTCTTATTTCGTGTCGTCGGCAAGCAGTCGGACGGCCGTCGCCGTATTCCCTCTTGTCGAACCCGCGCTCCCCATGGGCGCGTGCGAATTCCTCATTCGCTCCTTTCGGGCGAATGAGAAAACAATAGGCAACGACCCTTGTTTAGAGTCGTCACGTAGGACTTTGCTTGGGTGCTGGCTCTCGGTGTAGGAGGCACGAATTCTTCATTCACGCCGTTGTGTGCAGATCCGTTAACTCGATCACCATGGAGAAGCAAGCTCCGAGCTTGAGCATTGTTTTTGACCAGGTGCTTTCGTTCGCATGAGGCCATCGGCCTGATGCTGTCTGACTTCAAATGCAAATCGCACCACCACTTCGTTGTGACGGTGCGAAGAGCCTGTCAGTGATGACGAGTCGCGAGCGACGTCCTCGAAGGAAGATGAACGATCTTAACTTCGATTGAAGGCCGCCTGCGTCGATTCCCGTTATGTTCCGTCCGAACTAGGCACGCCTTCCTCCGGTTTGCCTTCCGTCGCGGGATCGACAGGAGGCGGGCTCGGAGCCGGCGCTCCCCCTCGATTCACGGCCGAGGGAGCAGGGACGAACTTCGCAGCGGAAACGACAGCCTCGGCTTCCTCCTCTACGTCCTCAAGCATCCCTTCCAGGCTTTCGACAACCTTATCGTCGGCATCGAGGACTACCTCCATTAAGACATTCCCCTGCAAATCCCGGTAAATCAGGCGCTTCTTCTTAATCGGAGGGGGCGGCGCAACTTGGGCAATTGGCTCGTTCTTCCCATCCGTAATCGGAGCTTCAGTTTTTGGCTTGTTCTGCATCAATTTTGTCAAGAACCCGCTCAGCGCGCTGGGGCCGGGATCGACCTTGGGGGCGTTTTCTGGACCCTTCGCCGATTCGGAAAAGGAACTGGTTCCTCTGAAAAGCTCTTCGTGGTTGACTCCTTTGGTCTTCACGAACTCGTCTTCCATTGGATTACGAAGGACGAGTTGAAGTGATCCCGTGCTTTGGGCAAGCGCTAAACTCTCCGCGTCTGTCGGAGACAATAGGAACGTGATCATTTCAATCACCGTTCCCTTCTGAGCTTCCTCTGGATTTTCGCTGATCGAATGATTGACCGCGATGACTCGTACGTTCTGCAGAATCGTTTTTGCTCGTCCTCCGTCGTTGCCTCGCGAGATCATCACGACGTCGACTTTGGAACCTGGCTTGATGAAACCTGCCGCCGATTCGTGAGTCTTGATCGGCACGCTCATCGCGCGCATTCCTTCTTCGATGATCGGTTCAAGACCAGGGCCCACTCCGTCAGCCGCGATCTTCAGTGTCGTCACGACTTCATTGGCCGCGATCGGAAAACGAACACTTCTCCCAATCACATCCTCTGGCTTCGTAATGGCATTGGCGGGCAAGTTCTCTTGAGGCCATTCCAAAGTTTTGATGACCTGTTCGGTGACTCGTTCTCCCGGCTTAATGTCGATCGCGGCGACGACCACACTTGCGCCCTTGGGTTTCTCGACGACGGGGACGGTGAGGAACCGTTGAGTCATGACCATGGCCGCCAGGCCGCAGCCGAGTGCGACAACCAGCATGATCAGCGTCTGTGGTTTCATTGTTGAGGGTCCTTCGCTTTCAAGGTCTCGATGACTGCTTTGTTCACGCTCTCCGCGAAGGTGACTTCCCTGTTTCCTCTCGCTGCTCACTGATTGTCGATTTCGAACGATCCCTGCTCACTTCGTGTGATGCATGATGGCTCGCGATTTTTTAGGTCGACTCTTTCCGCATGACAGTGACGCCTTGGATGTTCGTCGGTAGCGTCATTCCGAAGAACCCGTTGGGGACCCATGCGACTTGTGCGAAATTGATTGTGACGGTCACCCGAACAGCCGCGCCGACTGGAACGGTCGACAAGTTCGAACAAACGCTGAACGCGCCGCTACCACTGGTCGTTTCCGCTTCCACCGTGGTCGTGGCAGCCGATGCAGGAATACCGGTGCTTGCCAGAAACGAATTCACTTGCGTGCCGACAGAGGCAACAGTCGAACTAGCGACGGACGCTTGTCTGGCTCCGTATCGAGACGCGGTCGTCGCGATCTCGCCGACGTTGACGAACCGTCCGACTTGGAACATGCCAAACATGACGAAGAATAGGAGCGGCGAGACGACCGCGAATTCAACCGCCGCCGCCCCGGATCGCTTTTCACGTTGACCGTTCCATGCATGTCGTTTCATTGAATCATCCCAGTCATGGGGGAGATGTAAGCGACGTACAACAGTGATCCGATGGTGAGTGGAATGCCGTAGGGGAGTAGCATCAGCGAGGGCTTACGGGTCTTGGCCCGCTGAAAGACTTCGCCGAGCGATCCTGCCGTCAACCAATCCGTCACGATCGCATTCACGTTGGCGAGATTCGCGCGGGTGCTGGAACGCCAGGCGATCATCGCGAGCGCGATCAATCCACCGATGACGACGCTCACCGCGAAGGCGCCGAGTAGATTCTCCATTCCGAACCAGGGGATGGGGACCATCCACGCGCCAAAGCCGGCATACATCTTGACGTCGCCGGCTCCCATGCCGCCGATCGCATAGGGAATGAGTAAGAGAGCGCCGGCCGCGAACGTTCCGACGATGCTGTAACCGAGTTCCGTGAATCCTTGGGTGGACCAAGCCATCCAACCACTCAAGATCATGAAGAAGGTGAGCTTGTTTGGAACTTTCAGCATCCAGCCGTCGATCACCGCTCCGACGATCATCAAGATGCCGATGGCGATCACGATGAAGAGATCCCAGGACATTCGGAACTCCTTTGCAAGGGGGGGCCGATCGACACCCACTGCCGACCCTGCCGAAATAGCTTTTAGATGAGCGAGCGAAGACGTGACGATTGCCACAGCGATGAAGTCGCCGACAGGCCGAACGCATCACCTGCCAAAACCTAGGTCGTGGTACTTAGGCTGTCAAACCGGTACGAGCGAAAGATCGTGCAAAGTCGATTTCTTCCGGTTCGCCCATCGATTCGATGTGATTGATAGAAGTGACATGAGAATGTCACTGAAAATGAGATTCCATCTTGCAAGTGAAGAAACTGGGTAACGAAAACGTGGTGACAAGAAAACCGCAAGGCCGCGGCGAGGGATAAACCTCGGCGGCCCAGACAGTTGATAGGTCTTCCCGACCTGTTGCGACGAATGCCGACCCTGAGGCCTTCTTCAGTCGTCTGCGCTCCGCAGGTACAACCAGGCGTTCGCCAGGGCGGCTTAGCTGCCGCTGGCGATCTTGGTGGCAACGTTGCTGAACGTCGCCGAAGCGTTCGTGCCAAGCTGGCCGATCGCAACGATACACACCACAATGATCAGAGCAAGCATGACCGCGTACTCAACAGCCGTCGGGC
>JAIEPU010000249.1 GCA_019748235.1 bacterium | reverse complement strand
AAAGCTCTCGCTAAAAGCCTACTCTTGAGAAATTCGATCGATCAATGCGATGTAAAAATGTGGGTAAGACTCAGGTCTAAAGACCCAGCCTACGGGAAAGAAGAATAAGGGTCGCCGTATCCGCGAATGGTCGTATCAATTGATCACCTTTACCCTAATTCAATGTGCTCTCATCCGATGCCACGTGCCGGCTAAGCGGTGAAGCACCGAGGGTCGGCGCTTGGGCAGGGTCGGAAGCCAGCTTGTATAGCAGCGGCGAAGCTCTGCAGTGGTGACGGCGCGGTGAAAGGATTGACATAGCGCGGTGCCGGCGGCGCGGACTTGCTCGCGTTTGGGATCAGTCAGAGCACGGCGAACAGCGGCGACGAGCTGCTCGTGATTTCCATCTTCGGCAACGTACGCGGTCTCACCGTCACGCATCACGTCGAGCCCCCCCTGGCCGGTGAAGCCGCACACCAAGCATCCGGAAAGCATCGCTTCGATCGGCGGCATGGGTTGGCCTTCGGGGAAGCCGGTATGGACGTAGATGTCGCTTCTCGCGTATTCGACGGCCATCCGTGTCTGCGGCACGTTGTCGACGGTCGCGATTCCGCTGAACTCTTGGCGGAGCCGTTCAATGAATTCAGGACCTTTCCGGGGAAGACAAAGAATTCGGCCCGGCTCACGATCAACGCAAGCGGTCCCCCACGGATCGTCCGAGTAGTGATTTGAGATTGCAAAGATCGGCAGATCGGTCCGCGCGACAATGAAGGAATGCATCTGGCTTTGCCGGCCGTCCGGGCAGTTAAGCGTCAGAACGCCGTCAAATCCCATTTGTCGCCAGCGATCGATTTCAAAACAAAGCCCCGGATTCTGCACGAATAGAAGTCGCTTGCCGACATGTTCGTATTTCTTCACTTCGCGGAACCGAAACTCCGGGATCACGACAACATCGCGCGCCGTCGTTCGGCGAGCGGCGGAATGATCGAACACTTGGAACCGTGGATCCCACGGGAACCAGCTCGCGGGATTGTTATGCGGCTCTCGCACCGTGAGCACGGCGGGGATGCCGACCGAGTTCAGAATTTCAACGTGGTTGTAAAGGATCTTGAGCCCGCCCCGAATCTCACGACTCGGCGACAAATAGAAGATTCGCGAAAACGCCCGATCCCGCCGGACGTCGCTCCCGCCGCGCAAGAGGAACATCGCACAGGATTCTCCTTGGCATCGATCCAATACCGACAACTCGGAAAGATCGCTGTCGTTCCAGACTGTCGGATCCGCGCTCCCCTCGCGGCGCGAGCGCGGCAGGCGAAGCATGACGATCAAAAAGCGGCAGCGTCGGCGGTAATCGGAAAGGAGCGTCTTCGCCAACCCGACCGGAAGCTCGGCCAGTTCGGCAAGACAAATTCCCAAATCAAACGTCGCCCCCGGATCAAGCGATCGAACGTTCCCCAGTTCGGTCGTGACCACGGTTGGACGGAATCGTGCGGGCAAGCGGTCGATCCACTCGGGATCTAGGCCGACGATGCTGGAAAGGGACGCATCTACGAGTTGGCCGGCCCGGTCGTGAAGTTCATTTCGGCCACCAAGAAACAAAACACGGGACGGCATGATCTCTTTGAGCCATGCCGAAATTTGCTGATCACGCAACGTTGCATCCATGCTCACTCCCCCCGCGGCATCCTTCCTCTATGGGTTGCGGGCCCCGAGCGGACAACAGCTTAAGTCGCTTTTAATGAACGAGTCAACCGCGATTCGACATACGTCTAACGTTGTCCGTGCTTTTGTATCTCTTCCTCCCATCCCCCTTCGATTACACTCGGGCGAACAAATGGATGGGAGAGGCACTTTCATGGCGGGTGGAGTGGTGGATGTCGTCGTCATCGGGGCCGGCTTTGCCGGTCTGACGGCAGCTCGGGAACTCGCGAAACGGGGAAATTCCTTTGTCGTTCTCGAAGCACGCGACCGAGTAGGGGGCCGGGTCTACAGCAAGCAGATCGGCACGCATACCTTCGACCTCGGGGGGCAATGGATTGGGCCGACGCAAAATCATCTAGCGGCACTCGCGAAGGAACTCGGCGTCCAAACGTTTCCGCAATATCACGCCGGATCGAAACTCCTTTCGTGGGGGGGAAAGATTCAGCGATATAACGGCGAACTCCCTCGGCTCCCGATCCTGAGCATGATTGATCTCCTTCGAATGCAGCGCTCGTTCAATAAACTCGTGTCGCAGATCCCCCCTGAATCGCCGTGGAAAATGCCAAAAGCCGACAAGCTGGACAGCATGACGCTGGAATCATGGAAGGAGCAGTTCCTCTGGTCATCGGGAAGCAAGCTCTTTGTCGACATCATCACGCGCGCCGTTCTCACGTCGGAGCCGCGCGACGTGTCATTTCTCTTTTTCCTCTCCTATCTGAAGTGGGGACATGGACTCGACACGCTGATCTCCATTCCAAAGGGTGCTCAGCAAGATCGATTCATCGGCGGCGTGCAGCAAATACCAGAGAAGCTTGCAAAGATGCTCGAGCCACATGTCATCCTTGGCGCGCCGGTTCGGACGATCACGCAATCAACGGAAGGCGTGACTGTCGTGAGTGAAAGGGGAACTTGGAAAGCCGAGCGTGTCATCGTGGCGATTCCGCCCGTCCTCTCAGGACAGATCCATTACGACCCGCCTCTCTCCGCCGCCCGTGATGCGCTTTGCTCACGCATGCCGATGGGATCGGTGATCAAATATGTCGCTACTTATGAAAGAGCGTTTTGGCGCGACGCGGGATTCTCGGGGGAGGCGTTCAGCGATACCGGCCCGACCGTGACGACGTTTGACGACACCTCTCACGACGGCGGAGCGCCGGCACTGGTCTCCTTCAGCGATGGAGCTGCCGCCCGGCAGTGGAGCCCGGCAAGTCCCGCAGAACGGCAAAGAGCGGTCCTTTCCGAGTTCGCTCGTTTCTTCGGTCCGAAGGCTCTTCACCCAACACATTTCGAGGAAAAAGACTGGAATACTGATCCCTGGAGCAAGGGATGCTACGTCGGCGTGATGACCCCCGGTACGATGACGAGCTTTGGACATGCCCTCCGTGAGCCATGTGGTCGAATCCACTGGTCCGGGACAGAGACGGCGACCGAATGGATGGGATATATCGACGGAGCGATTCAATCGGGCTTACGAGCGGCAGCAGAGGTGGCGGATCGATTGTCGAGCGGGAGAGGGACTTAATGCCGCAGGGTGATAAACAAAGGGACGGCGGGGAACGGGTAACCCCGGAAGATTTCGATCCAGGTTTGTGAGAGTCAGCGGTTCATGGCCGATCCCTACAGCTACATCGCGTCGAATCGAAATCGATACGAGAAAGAACTCACCGAGTTCCTTCGCATCCCCAGCGTGAGCGCCGACAGCAAGCAGAAGCCGGCGATAGAGAAGGCGTGCCAGTTCGTGGCCGATCAACTGAAATCGGCCGGCCTCGCAACTGAAATCATTCCCACCGAGGGGAACCCGCTCGTTTACGCGGAGTGGCTGCAAGCACCGGGCAAGCCGACCCTTCTCGTCTACGGACACTACGATGTCCAGCCGCCCGAGCCGCTCGAGCTTTGGGAAAGTGGTCCATTCGAACCGACCGTTCGCGACGGCAACATTTATGCCCGCGGCGCGACCGATGATAAAGGGCAGATGTATACGCACGTCAAAGCGATCGAAGCGTGGATGAAGACCGTCGGCAAGCTTCCGATCAACGTGAAGGTGATTATCGAAGGGGAAGAGGAAGTCGGAAGCGTCGCGATCGATCACATGCTTCCATCACTCAAAGAGAAGCTCGCGTGCGATTACATCCTGATCAGTGACTCATCGATGTTCGCGCCGGACGTTCCCGCCGTTACCTACGGCTTGAAGGGGATCTATTACTTCGAGCTGTTCATCGACGGCCCGAAGCGAGATCTTCACAGCGGCACCTTCGGCGGTTCGGTGAAGAATCCCATCAACGCACTTTGCGAAATGCTCGGCAAGCTGGTGGATGAAAACGGTCGCATTCAGATCCCAGGCTTTTATGACGACGTCGTCGAGATCGACGCGCACGAAAAGAAATCGATCGCATCACTCGAATTCTCTGACGACGAGTACAAGAAGGAGATGGGGGTTCACGAACTGGCGGGAGAAAAGGGATACTCCACTCTCGAACGCCGATGGGTCCGTCCGACCTGTGACATCAATGGCATTTTCGGAGGCTACCAGGGAGAAGGGGCCAAGACTGTTTTGCCTGCCAAGGCGGGGGCCAAGTTCAGTTTTCGCCTTGTCCCGAATCAGGACCCGGCCAAGATCGAGGCAGGGGTGATCGAGTTCGTCCGCCGTCATACCCCTCCGGGTGTCACCGTTCGACTGGTGAATCATCACGGGGCGGCAGCGGTGGTCGTTCCGTTGGGAAGTCCCCCGATCGAAGCGGCCAGCCGAGCCCTGAAGTCGGCTTTCGGCCGGGAGCCGGTTTACATTCGGGAAGGGGGGAGTATCCCGATCGTTAACTCGTTCAAGCGGGTCCTGAATGCCGACAGTATTCTGATCGGTTTCGGCCTGAATGATGACAATACCCATTCGCCGAACGAAAAATTCAGCCTGAAGGATTTCCACCGAGGGATTTTGACGAGCGCACACCTGCTTGAGGAGCTTGCAAAGATCTAGGAAATTCTGCCACGACCGGCAGAGTCGAGTAGACTTTGCCCGTTAGGCAGCGACGTTTGTGATCGGTAATTGCCCTGAGCCCTTCCGCCGATCTGTGCGGCAGGACTGTTTTGCTGAGGAATGAACTGTGCTCGATCTTCGTTACATTCGTGAACACGCGGCAGAGGTGAAGGCCAATTGTGAGGCTCGGCGCGTTCCTTGCGATATCGATGCCCTCCTCAAGCTCGCTGCTGAGCGAGCCGCCCTCATTACCGAGGTCCAAGAGATCCAGCGGCAGCAAAACGAAGTCGCCAAGCTCACCAAACAAGCGAAATCCGACGACGAACGTTCCAAGATCATTCAGCAAGGACGGGAGCTGAAGCAGCTTTTCGAATCAAAGAACGCTCGCGCTGATGAAATCGATTCCGAGACCAAAGAACTCCTGAAGGGTATTCCGAATCTCACGCATCCCGACGCTCCTCGCGGCGAAGAGAACGTCACCGTCCGCGAAGTGGGGCAACGGCCGAGATTCGATTCCAAACCGCTTGATCACGTCGCCATTTGTGACCGGCTCGGGCTCGCCGATTTCGAGAGCGCTGCCAAAGTGACCGGCAGCAATTTCTACTACCTGAAGGGGGACGGCGTCCTCCTGGAACAGGCGCTGATCAATTACGCGCTCCGCACGCTAGTGAACGAAGGCTTCACGCCCGTGACCACGCCCGACCTCGCGCGAGCATCGATCCTTGAAGGAACGGGCTACATCCCTCGCGGCGCAGAGACGCAGATCTATACCGTCGCCAATACGGATCTTTGTCTCATCGCCACGGCCGAAATCACCCTGGCCGGCATGTACGCCGACGAGATCATCGAGGTCGATGATCTGCCGATCCGTCTCGCCGGTCTTTCCCACTGTTTCCGCACCGAGGCGGGGGCTGCGGGCCGAGCGACCAAGGGGCTTTACCGCGTTCATCAGTTCACCAAGGTCGAAATGTTCGAGTTCACGACTCCCGATCAGAGCGAAGCAACGCACCAGCGAATGCTTGCCATCGAAGAGAAGATCTTCCAAGGTCTCGAAGTTCCCTATCGCGTGATCGATACCTCGATCTCGGACATGGGTGGGCCGGCTTATCGCAAGTACGACCTTGAAGCCTGGATGCCCGGGCGCGGTGATGCGGGTGAGTGGGGCGAAGTGACCAGCACGTCGAACTGCACCGACTACCAGGCCCGGCGGCTGGGCATCCGGTACAAGGGGAAGGGGTTCAAGGGGACGCGGTTCGTCCACATGCTCAACGGCACCGCCATCGCCTGCGGCCGCGCGATGATCGCCGTCCTCGAAAACCACCAGCAATCAGACGGCACCGTCCGCGTCCCTGCGGCACTCGTTCCATTCATGGGGAAAGAAGTTATCGGGAAGCAGGGTTAGGGACGCAGCCAACAGATTGATGCGAACCTGTTACTATCTATTTCGACTATATTGTTTGAGAGATCGATATAATGGGCGCACGTTCCAACGAGCATTGAATATGCTGAAGGCCGATGGCGGCGAATGATCTTTGTGAATCACGATTCGCGTTCATTCATAATCTTTCGGATATCACGTGATCCATGAACAATCCGGACCACCGTAAGGAAGGAATCGTCGTATCGAAATGCAAACACGAACGGTTTCACATTCCAAAAGCAATAGCGTGGATCTGCAACATCCGGTCACCGATGGCCAATTCCGGGGATCAACGAAAGTCGAAGAATGCTGTGCTCGATCAGATGCACAGTTTGCTGAGCAGCTTTGAGGTTGTGCCTTGCAATGTACTCAGATAGTTCAATGAGATCATTCTTCGCTTGAGGGGTGAATAGGATATCCCTCATGAGGCGGACTTATCCAATCGCTGACGTGTCACCGCGAATACTTCCTGTGCAGTGATGGACCCAGAGTCGGCAAGACTTTGCTCTCCCTCGTGAAGCAAGAGATCCCATTCGGCCGACTCAAAATCACCAAATTGCTCTTGCTGCTCAAGACTGCCCAGTCCCGCAAGAATGACTTCTTCGATGGACTTGTACTGTCCGGAGCGAAGCCGCTCTTCGATCATTCGCTCCGCTTCATCCGAAAGAGATAGGTTCATCGTCCCCTCAACCAAACCGGCAATCTCACTAGTTGAAGAATAACAGATTGCCACCAAGGAGAAAGCTTCTCTGCATCCTTAACTCGATCTTCGGGAACGATCTCCCATGGAAAAACGTCTAAACAAACCCTTGAACAACTAGAATTTCGACCCAAGAGCGAATCCATGCGGATCATGATTTGCTCCCTCCGTCGCTCGGGCGAGAGCATTGTCCTGAAATGGAAAGTCCTCACTTATTCTGAGGAATCGAATGAACCTATCCCCGAAACGCGGCCGCGAACTTGGCGGTTGCTTTGGGGCCGGCGATGGCTTGACTCTTCAGCTTGCTCTCCACTCGCTTGAGGCCGACGGTGGCTCGGAAGAAGGTGGGGGATTGCTCGAGTACTTGCTGATAGAAGCTTCGGGCGAGCATCCATTCGCCGGTTTCGAAGTGAATGTTCGCTAGGTTGAAGGCAGCATCAATCAGTCGCGAATTTCGCCGATACGCTTCTTCGTACATCTGCACCGCGAGCGAGATTAGTCCCTGCTTGCGATAGATGAGTCCGAGATTGTAATAGTTGTCGGAACGCTTTGGATCGAGTTGGATCGCCCGGCGGAGATAGCTGATCGCCGTATCCATTTCCCCAAGCTGATGATGAACCAGTCCGAGGTGGGCAGCCGTTCCGGCGTGCAAGGGTTCAATTTCTTCCGCTCGCTCGAATGCCCGTTTCGCGGTCACCAGATCGCCGAGCCGAAAAGCGGACATCGCCAGCCCATAATGAGCGTGAAACGAGCCGGGCTCTCTACGCGTTGCCCGAGCAAAGCAGTACCGGGCCAACTCATAATTCTTCGCTTTGAATTGTTGCTGGGCATAGGGGAGAAGCTGATTTCCCGAAATCGGCGGTTCCGCAGCTTCGGCGGAAGCATTCTCGGCAGCCGTCGTCATGGGGCGAATCATGACAAAACTCTCCTGTTCATTCACTCAAGGCGCACCGAGCCCCGCACGGGCTCAATTCCCGCCAGAATGGACTTACCAAATCAAAAGGAAGTCATTGTCTAGCGTCAGGAGACGCTTTTAGGCCGAATTAGGTTCAGCCCAGGAATCTCGAGGTGTCACCGCGTGTCTCTGGATTGATTGTACCGTCACCCCGGCAACAAGTTTCACCAACATCGCGAAATTCTCGCTCACCCTATTGCCTAATTTGTAAAGATTAACGGATTATGCCGATTCCCCATGCTGCCTTGTTTAAAAGGTAGGGGTCGGTGGAATTCGCCGGTCTGACTTTTCGGTGTTGGAGTGATTTCTTCACGAGGCGCGATCGGGCGGATGGGATCGATCGGAATCCTCTCGGGGTTCGATCGTGTGTTGCTGTATTAGTGAGGAAGAATGGCCTCGAAAGAGACCGTGGTTCCGAGCAATCTCAAGGACTTGACTGCGCGGCTCGCCGAGGAGCCGTCATTCCAAGCAGTCTGCGAAACACTGCGCGCCGGCCAAGCCGCGACGATCGATGGCGCATGGGGATCGTCGAAGGCTCTTTCCCTAGCTGCACTTTCGACCGTGTCGAACAAGCCGATGGTGGTGGTGGTTCCGCATGCCAACCAAGTCGAGCCATTGATCGCCGACCTTTCAAGCATGACGTCGGGTCGGCCACTTGTCTTTCCAACACTCGAAGATGCCGGGCGACACGACGGCGTCATCAGCATCCCGCATCGCGAGTCCTACGGCCGCCGTCTTCAGGCATTGAAAGCACTCCTCGGTCCTGATCCTCCTCGCATCGTCGTCGCGACCATCGGCTCACTCCTTCAACCATTGCCCTCCATCGAAAAGGTCGCGCGAAACAGCCGCACGATCAAGCAGGGGGGCCGAGTCGATGTCGATGAACTGGCGCGATGGCTCGTGACAGAAGGGTGGCATCACCGAGAGGCCGTCGAATTGCCAGGCGAACTCAGTCTGCGCGGGGGCATTCTCGATCTTTACCCCGTTGACGCCGACAACCCCATTCGTGTCGAGCTTTTCGGCGACGAGATCGAATCGATCCGTGAATTCTCCATTGAATCACAGCGTTCCATTCGCGAGATGAAGGAAGTGGCGGTCACCGCTCTCGTCACCGACGAAGAGGATGAATCCTCGACAGACAAACGAGGCCGTCTCTCCTCCGGTGATCATGACGACGCGCATCTGGCGGATCTCGTCGATCAGGATCTTTGGTTCGCCCTCGTCGAACCTTTTGATCTTCAAGCCGAGGGAAAGAACTATCTCAACAGGCTCGAAGATGCGAGCCAGATGTTTTCGGTCGAAGCGGTCTGGAGCCGACTCCTCAAACATCCCACGGTGGCGGTCTCGGCGTTGCCGCACGCCTCTGCTGAGATCACTTGCACGCTGGCCGTCGAAACGGTGGAACGATTTAGTGGCGACGTGAACCGGGTGCGTGATGAGATCGATCGGGTCGCATCAGGCGAACATGTGCTCATCGTTTGTCACAATGACGGTGAGGTGAAACGGCTCAATGAGATTCTTGGAACAACGGAAACGGCGGCGGAAGGTCGGCTTCACCTGACCGTCGGAAGTCTTGCCGAAGGCTTTCGTTGGGTCACTGCCAATGTTGTGACACTTTCCGATAACGAACTCTTTCATCGTTCCGGCGCGCGTAAAGTAGCTCCTCGCCGAAAGTATCAGAGCAAGGCGATCGATGACTTCATCGAATTGTCGCCGGGGGATTACGTCGTTCATCTTTCGCATGGCATCGCGATCTATCGCGGCCTGAAAATGCTCGAAAAGAATGAGCAATTCGAAGAGCATCTGACGCTTGAATTCGACGATAAAGTTCTGATTTACGTCCCCGCGAGCAAGATGGATCTCGTTCAGAAGTACATCGGATCGGGAGGGGCAGCCCCCAGACTCTCGAAGGTCGGCGGGCTCCTTTGGGAACGGCGAAAGAAACAGGTTCAACAGGCGGTGCAAGATCTTGCCGTCGATCTACTCGAAGTTCAAGCCAAACGGCAGACGCAGCCCGGCATCATCTATCCTCCCGATTCTGAATGGCAGAAGGAATTTGAAGAGGCATTTCCTTACGACGAAACACCTGACCAATTGACTTCAATACAGGAAATGAAGGAGGACATGGAGTCCACCAAGCCGATGGATCGGCTTCTCTGCGGCGATGTCGGGTATGGAAAGACCGAACTCGCCATGCGTGTCGCGTTCAAAGCGATCGACTTCGGAAAACAAGTCGCCGTTCTTGTTCCCACTACCATTCTCGCGCAGCAACATCTTCGGACGTTCCGTGAACGCATGGCCGAGTTTCCGTACGTCATTGAGGCCGTCACGCGATTTGAATCGAAGAAGCAGCAGAAGGATATCATCGCGCGCACGAAGGAGGGAGGGGTCGACATCCTGATCGGCACGCATCGCCTTTTATCGAAGGACGTCGAATTCCACGATCTCGGGCTCATCATCATTGATGAAGAACAGCGCTTCGGGGTAGCTCACAAAGAACGTCTGAAGATGCTCCGCAGCCAAGTTGACGTTCTGACCATGACCGCCACGCCGATCCCGCGCACGTTGCATTCGGCACTTTTGGGCATCCGCGACATCTCGAATCTTCAAACGCCGCCCGTCAATCGCTTGGCGATCGAAACCCGATTATCCCGCTTCGACAACGCCCTCATCCGCCATGCGATCCTTCGTGAACTCAATCGCGATGGGCAAATCTACTTCGTTCACAACCGAATCAAAGACATCAATCGAATCGCGAGCAAACTTCAGGAACTCGTCCCCGAGTCGCGCGTCACCATCATTCATGGTCAAATGGACGAGGAACTGATCGAAGAGCGAATGGTGGCTTTCTTGGAGCGGCGATACGACATCCTCCTCGCGACGACGATCATTGAGAGCGGCCTCGATATCCCTAACTCGAATACGATCTTCATCAACGATGGGGATCGCTACGGCTTAGCAGAGCTTCATCAGCTTCGTGGGCGCGTGGGCCGTTCAAAGAATCGAGCGTATTGTTACGTGCTGGTGGATGAGCAAAAGCTGATTAAGACCGACGCGCAGAAGAGGCTGAAGGCGATCGAGGAATACACGCAGCTTGGAGCTGGCTTTCAGATTGCTCTTCGCGACCTCGAAATCCGCGGTGCGGGAAACATTTTGGGCTCGGAGCAAAGCGGGCACATCGCTGCCATCGGCTATGAGCTCTATTGCCAACTCCTCGAAAACGCCGTCCGCGCTGCTCGAAAACTTCCGCTTCGATCGTTCATGGATGTCAATATCGAGCTTCCATGGCGAGCGTACATTCCGCACGATTACATCTCGGGCGAACGGCAACGGGTCGATGCCTATCGGCGACTCGCCCGGATTCGCGACTTAGATGGCCTCGATGAATTCCGTGCGGAGTTGCGAGATCGTTTCGGGCCAATTCCTGAGCCTACCGAGAATCTTGTCGATCTTGCGGAACTTCGCCTTCTTGCCCAAGTCTGGCAGATTGAAGCCATTCGCCCCGATGAGGCGGGATCGCTCGTCGTCGAGTATCGAAACGCCCGCCGGATCGGGACTTTGGAGCAACTGCGCAAAAGAGAGATCTTCGTCGTCGATCCAAAATCTGCCTATATTCGGATTCCAAAGCCGGAACAGAACGCAAAGACTTATGCCGTCACTCTCAAACGTCTCTTGCAGCCAAGTTAAACGTCCGTTATCCGCCAAGCGATTCGCACGATTCCAATGCTGGCACGCGGGACTAGAAACCTGAGGAGCCATTGTTGGAATAGACGAGCTCATTGATTCGATCAGTTAGTGAGAAGGTCCACGGCGTCATGATGCAAACGCTGACTTCACGCAGACGGGCATACCAGTTGCTTTTGGCAGTTCTCCTCCTGATGCCGACGAGCAATATTCTCGGTCAGTTCGGTGGGGGCGGTCCCAGCAGCGGTATGAACGGCGGGGCCCAGATGCCGAACAAGGCGAAGAAGAAGTACAAGAAGCCCGAAGTCTCACGCGTCAATGCGGGGCTCACTTCTTTTCATATCGCCGCCGTCGTCGACGATCAGACGATCCTTCTCGAAGATGTCATGACGCAGATCCGCCCCAAGCTTGAAGCTCAAAAGCGCCAGCTTCCTCCCGCCCAATACAAGCAGCTCGAAGAACAAGCGATCCAAATGGCGGTCAAAGGAAAGATTCAGCAGACCGTCTTGATCAACGAATTGAAGAAGAAAATTCCCAAAGCCGAGGCGATGGAGAAGATTCGCGCCGCCGCCGCGGTCGACTTTGAAAAGCACATGCAGCAAGTCGCCAGGCAAAGCAACTTGAAGTCGAAGGATGAACTCATCGCTCAGCTCAAGAAGGAAGGGGCTGATTTGACCACGATGAAGAATTCCTACATCGATCACACGCTCGCCCAGCAGTTCCTCGGATCTCAGATCATGCCGAAACTGCGTGAGCCGACGCGCGATGAAATGGAAGACTTCTATCAAGAGAACATCGATAAGTGGTCGCAAAAGGCCGGCGTCGTTTGGCGCAATATTGAAATAAAGAAGGGGGCGGATCCCGCCGCCGCTCGGGCAAAGATTGGCGACCTACGTGAGCAGCTCGAAAAGGGATCAGACTTCGCGACGATTGCGAAGTCATCCAGCGAAGGGACAATGGCGGCCGCCGGAGGCCTTTGGAGCCGAACCAGCAAGGGAAGCTATCAGGATGAAGCCGTCGATAGCGCTCTCTTCACCCTTCCCGTCGGAGAGATTTCTCCTGTTATTGAAGGGAAGGGGAGTTTTCACATCATCCGCGTCGAGGAGCGAAACGACGGTTCGCCCCTCCCATTCATCAAGGTGCAGGAGGAGATCAAGAACGCCTTACGCAACAAGCAAATTGAAAAGCATAAGAAGGAATTGCTTGAAGAGATCATGGCCAATCATCACGTGATCTCGATTTTCGACAGCGAGAATCCTCTAAATCACCAGATTCCCGCACAGCCGAACTCACCGGGCGGCCCGGAGACGAATCAGATGGCGCGGCCCGATATGCCGTCGAGCAATCTTCGCTAAGTGAGCGGAATGTCTCAGGCAATCAGTCACACATCACCACCATGAGTCACTCGGACGAAAGAGGGCGGTGCATCAAATCGTGTACTGCCTGTTCGATGTCTTCATCATGAAATAAGATCTGATAGATCTCGGTGGTGACCGGCATGTCGATCTTCAGTTTCTTTGACAATTCGTGAACGCTTTTCGCGGTCCAGACCCCCTCAGCCACCTGCACCATGCTTTCGAGAATCGCCGACATCTTTTCGCCCTTGCCCAGGCGTTCTCCCACCCGGCGATTTCTACCGTGCGGACTGACCGAAGTCGTGATCAAATCACCGAGCCCCGCCAGTCCGTAAAAGGTCTCTCGCTTGGCACCAAGTGCCACTCCCAGCCGTGTCATTTCAACCAGTCCACGCGTCATCAACGCACTCTTGGCATTGTCCCCGTAGTTGGCGCCGTCACAAATTCCTGCCGCGATCGCGATCACATTCTTGAGCGCGCCGCCAAGTTCGGTGCCGATCAAATCGGTCGAGGTGTAAACGCGCAGCCGATCGCTCGAGAGCCATTGCTGTACTTCTTCGGCAAATTCAATTTTTGGAGAGGCGGCAACGATGCTCGCATACATGCCGACGGCAAGTTCCTCCGCGTGCATCGGCCCGGAAAAGGCGATCACCTCCGCACCCGGAAGGTGTGTTGAAATGATCTCACTCGCCCGGCGAAACGTTCCCTGCTCGATTCCCTTGATCACACTGACCACAGGGATCGGCGCGTCACGCTTTGGCCAATGGGGGGCGAGACGTTCCAATGTTTTCGACAGATATACCATGGGGACGGCAACAATGAATGCATCGGACTCGCGGCAGAGGTTAAAGTCGCCGGTCGCTTTGACTCGGTCACCGAGAGCAACCCCCGGCAAAAAGCGCCGGTTCTCTCGATCACGCGTGACGTTCTCGACGAGCAAGAATGGCGAAAGCCGCAAATCGACGCGCGGGAGCTTCGTCTCATCGGCACGATCGACCGGATCTGGCGTATCGATATCCTGAGTCAGCCACAGACGCACTGAGCCTTTTTGCCCCTGCGGGATGACAGGATTGCAATCAAATGCGTCCGTTTTACGGTTTCGTTTAATAAAGCCTACGACTTGTCGGTAGACAGGATATGGCAGGAGATTGATGAGATGCGCGCCCAGTAAACGACGGCGTTGTTC
>JAIEPU010000129.1 GCA_019748235.1 bacterium | reverse complement strand
GGCGGGTCTCTTTCTCGATGTTTTGCGTGATTTCGACTGAGGGGATCCAGATGCCTCGCGTGTATAGTTCAGAGCGTCCCGGCTCGCCCGCCACGTACAGACGCGGCCATTCGCGTGCCTGGCCATCCGCTTCGACCTTCGAGCGCGGATTCGAGATTTTGCCGATTGGGGAGCGTGATCATGCTGTTCGCGGCTTCGGTGCAGTTGCTGGTGTGTGCCGCCAGCCTTTCCGGCCCTCCAGCATCGACTTCCGTAGTCGAGAGTGTACCGGCAGCGACTCTTGTTGCCGGCGCGACAACCTCACCACCCGTGACCGCGCTCCCCACGGCCGTTCAGCAAAGTGCCTTCATTGAGAACGTGGACGATATTCCGCTTCGTCCGCTGCAACTCCCCTCCTCTGGCGAGAACCGCCCGGCAACGAAGAAGCCTGCTCCCGCCGAAGGGAAAGTCCGCCGAACGGTGTCCGAGTGGCTGACTCGTGGCAATCGATCGGAGCCGGCTCCAAACTTCTTTGCCCGGATTCGAAAAGAACAAAAGTCGGCGAGCGATTCCTTACTCGTCAGCCGTTGCCGATCGATGCTTCTCGCGGACCCGACACTTCGAAACTTCTTCGTTCACGTGAGCGCGAACGAGGGCGTGATCACGCTGAAGGGGAATGTTCCGACCGAATTGATCAAGATTAACGCGGAACAGATCGCCCGCAAGACTCCCGCTTCGGTCGAAGTAAGAAATGAGTTGACCGTCGGCACCGGTACGCCGATTCAACAAACCAGTTTCGTGGGCGCTTCGCTGAGCATGCCCCTTCGCCTGGATGGAAGCGGATTACAGTCTCCCAGTGGAGTCTCCCTCGGTTCCGCTGTGGCCACTCCGGCGCCCGTTCCCCCAGCATCGGCAACGACAGCCGCTGTCACGCTAGGGGCACCGATCCAGATTGCGAGCGCGTCGTCGGCGCTCCCTGCGGTGAGAAGCTTCGATGTCTCTCGTCCCGCGGGACCGATCCTTTCGAGCAGTGCGATGCCCCCCATCAGGCACACGACGATAGAACAACTTCAAGTGGCGAAGGCGCCCGTCGAAGCGACCGTCCTCCCCAGCGGACATCGCGTGGGTGATGCTTCAGGTCGACGAGCACCGATCCCTGCGCCTCCGAGTCAAAGCGGTCCTTACTCGACTTCCGTCCCCGTCACGAAGGCTGCTTCGAAACCGGTGGCGGTCACGCCGACGTCGCGTGATGCGAAAGAGCAACAACTATCGAATGATGTTGCCGCACTTCTCTCGAAGGATCCGCGGGCTCGCGGTCTGACGTTCGTTGTTCGGGGCTCTGAAGTTCGTCTCGTGGGGAGTGTTCGAACCTCGGAAGAGATCTATGCGATCAGCCAATTGCTCGATGAAATTCCCGGCATTGACTTCGTTAGTTTCGACGACGTGCAGTTCACCAACTAGTAGCGTTAAACAAATCATCGATGAACAGGTCCCTGAGTCACGCTCCCAGTGATGTCAGGGATCTGTGTTTTTCGGGATCACACTTCCACGCTCATTGATCGCGCTTGCTCTTTGCCACATTTGCGCATGACAATGGCCCCTGCGGACTTCAAGATACAAAGGGTCACTGATGCGCGCTTCATCGTTTCTCGCTCTAGCTTTTATGTTGTTCACGTCACCGATCACATGGGGCGCGAAGGTCGAGGATTCGACGTTCGACTCAGACGGTGTCAAAATCCGCTACACGATCGACGGCGAAGGACTCCCCGTGGTGCTCGTGCACGGTTACATGGCCTCAGGCGATGCGAATTGGCGGGTCACCGGCATGACCAAATTGCTCGCCCAGAACTACCGGGTCATCACGATCGACAATCGTGGGCACGGCTACAGCGACAAGCCGGAAACGCCGGAAGAGTACGGCCATCACATGGCGGACGATGTCATTCATCTGCTCGATCATCTGAAGATCAAAAAGGCCTACTTCGTGGGCTACTCGATGGGAGGAATGATCGTCCTCAATCTTGCCGTGCATCATCCAGAGCGAATGGAATTCGCACTCATCACCGGGATGGGCTGGCTTCCCAAAGGACCGATCGCTCCCGCACGCCCCGCAGCCGCGGCTTTACGCGGCCGCTCGGCAGCCATGCGATCCTGCATGGCCGCTTTCCCTGACCTAGGGACGACCGAAGCCGAGCTGAAAGCGGTGAAGGTCCCAATGGCAATCATCGTCGGCGAGGAGGATCACTTGCTGGAGAGCCGGGTCAAGCCGTTCGAATCCATCCGGCCCGATGTCTCCGTCACCCTCATCCCAGGCGCGAACCACATCTCGTGCACTTACAACGGCGAATTCAAAGAGAAGGTCAAGGAAACGCTCGATAAGATCACAGCGGGAAAGAGGTAGTATTACTCCTCTGAGTCATCCTCATCTTCTTCATCTTCGTCCTCCGAGTCATCTTCCAGCTCGGAATCTTCATCATCATCATCTGAGTCTTCATCGTCAGATGATTCATCCTCCTCGTCGATGTCATCGGCCGTTGGGTCTGGGATGACTTCCACGGGCTTACCGGTCGGCTTGGCGAGGGCTTCGACCATCGGCAACTCGTGAAGATTTCGAAGGCCGAACGCTTGAAGGAACTTCTGCGTGGTGCCGTAGAGGTACGGTCGACCGAGCGAATCATCTTTGCCGGCCAGCCGGATCAGCCCTTTATCGAGAAGATGCCTCAATATCTCACCGACTTGCACCCCGCGAATTGCTTCCACATCGGCACGGCAAATCGGCTGCCGATACGCGACGATCGCCAGCGTTTCGAGCATGGGACCGGAAAGAGGAATATCGCTCTGCGTGCGGCAGACCTTTTCGAGCCAAGGCCGATACTCAGGACGCGTGAGCAACTGATACCCCCCGGCAATTTCCTCGACATAAAACGCGCTGCCGTTCGATCGAAGCATGTCGGAGAGGCGGTGAATATGACGCCTGACTTCCGCGGTGTCGGCGAGTCCCACGACCTTTACCAATCGGCGAGGCGAGACCGGCTCGCGCGAGGCAAGCAGCGTTGCCTCGACCCGCGCGAGGATCGGATCACGGACGAATGGATCATCCTCATTCGTCGGGACGAAGGATTGCTTGGCCGACGGGATAAAATCAGCGAGAACGCGCGGCCGATTCGAGCGGCGCGACCAACCGGATTTCGGGTTGCCTCGCTTCATTTCGTTCATCCACCTTTTTGTTGGTCGACGCGCGATGGCAAAACCATCAGAGCGTCAGACCTCGTCCGATCTTATGCGATGGGCCGAGTATCTGAATATACTCGTCTTTTGGGTGGCCCCGACAACTTGTTGTCGGGGTTGCGAAGCAACAAGAGGGCCGTAAGCTGGATGACACTAAAACCGTGCATATGTCAGTAGAATTTCGGAAATAGCAAACCCCTCTTGTGCCTTTGGCACCCAGGCAAACAAGTTGCCTGGGCCATCCGCTGAATGTGCGCACGCGAAATTGACAATTAACGTCTCGACTACTTGCTCCAGAATGCTGAGGCAAGTTTCGTCGCCGCTGTCACTGATTCATTCGAGATCGGGGGATTCGGCGAACGGGCCGGTCCGCAATGGAAGCCGTGCCCCTCCATCACCGCCTTCGTCAGTCCCACCGGATTTCCCTCCGCATGGGACAGAAACTGATCAATGAAGCTCGAAATCGAGAGCTGAAGTTGGTTAGCCTCGACTAGCTTACCTTCCTTGGCGAGGGAGTAAAGTTCGACAAACTTCTTCGGCATCAAGTTGTAGATCAGCCCGACGCCACCCACGGCACCAGCCATTAATGCGTAAAGAAGCGTTTCATCACACCCGTGGAACACGTCGAGCTTCGGTTTGAGGGAGATGATGCGGAACTCTTCGAACAAGGCATCATCCGAGAACTTGAGCCCCTTCACTGTCGGCAAATCAGAGAGTTTCGCAATGTCCTCCGCCTTCAAACTGACAGAGGTAAGCGAGGGGATGTTGTAAAGGTAGAACGGCAACTTGCATGACTTCGAGATCGCGTAGTAATGCGAATGTATTCCCGCGAAGCTTTTCCCATAAGCGAACGGTGGGACCGACGCGATCGCATCCGCGCCCGCGCGCTCGGAGTGTTGGGCAAGCTCGACCGACTCCGCGGTGCTCACGGAACCGACATGTACCATCACCTTGCCTCGGCCGCGCGACTTTTCAACGACTTTGTCGATGACCGCCTTCCGCTCAGCGGTCGTCAAAAGCAGACCTTCGCCGCTCGTGCCCCCGACATAAAGGCCGTGCACCCCTTGGTCATACAGCCAAGTGATGAGCCGTCCGAGCTCATCGAAATTGATCTTCCCCTCCGCATCCATCGGGGTGAGCAATGCCGGAAGAATGCCAGTGATGCGGTCCATGAGTGGGTCCTATCTTGTCCCGGAAGAATTTAAAAGTGCCAGGCGCTAAGCCGAAGTTAAACGAGCTTTTGTTGTACGAACTTTGCGGAAAGCGTTATTTCAGAGGGAATCTGGAACCCACGAGAAAAGGCCCGGCGATTTCGCCGAGCCTCTCCGCTGATTTACATTGTCGAGCGACTTTATGGCTTCGCCGGCTCTGCGGGCGGAGTCGGGGGAGCTGGCTCTGGCGTTGGCGGAGCAGGGGCAGGCGTCTCAGGCTTCACTTCAGGAGTGGCCGGTGCTACAGGCTCCGCCGGCTTAGATGCCTCCGCGGGCTTGGCCGCTTCTGGAGTCGCGGGCGCCGGAGTCTCGGCGGGTGCAGCAGGCTTTGCGTCCTGTGGGGCTGCTGGCGGAGCCGGAGCATCACTGGGCGGTGTCGGGACGGCCGGAGGCTTCTGATCCAGCGAAGTCGGAACCTCGGGAACGACAACCGGGTTGGCACCCGGATCAATCTTGCTCGGCAGATCAGTCGACGGAGCAGGGGGCTGATAGTTCTTCAACGCTTGATAAAAGGTTTCTGTCTCCGGCTTTGCCAACACAGAGAGGCGATAGGAAGCAACCTGAGACACCGAGTCTTTCGGGAATCGATCGACGATCGACTGGTAATCCTTCTTAGCTTCTTCGACCTTCGACTGGGCCTCGTGCGACAAACCAATCCCGAGTGTCGCCATCCCAATGAGCGAGTCTTGCGCTCCCGGAGCTTTTAGCGCCTTGTTGAACGCTTCGACGGCATCATCAAAAAGACGAAGTGACTCGACCCGATCCGCGACGACTTGCGCCTTCGCTTGGTTGTAACGGATCCAACCAAGCTGAAGGTCGGCGTAACCACCCACCAGCGAATCCCGATGCTCGGTGGCGACCTGCTCGTAACCATCGGGCGTATTGGTTTCCGCCAACACGTTCCAAGAGTCATGCAGCTTCTCACGTGCAGCGGCCGCCAAGAAGACGTAGGCCACGGCACCGACGATCAGAAGCAGAAACACGATCAGCGCAATAGGGACGAAGGGGCGAAATCGGTTTCCCCCTTTAGCCAAAAAGTGAGCCAGATCATTCTTGTCGAGCTCATGACGAACTTCTGATTCCATCCCTACATCAACTCCCGCAAACTAAATCTCAAAAGAAGCCCGATTTTGAAATGACCCAAACGATCCACGCTTCCATCGACCGCCGTCCCAAATGGAGTCGGGAACGACCAACCGTTGAAGTACGGACTTCTATGAGATTGATGTTACGAACCTAAGCTGTTCTAGGATATGCGGGATTTAACAGTTCTTGGGTCTGGACCAACCCGTTGGAAACCACGTAGGATAAGACGAAGTTTGCGTCGGGTAACGATTCGGCCTAAGAACGGTCAACCCTTTACCTTCCGTCGAACAATGGAAACATCATCGCACTCGATGCCTGGCAATAACCAAAGAACACTTTCAAGCTGGGAAACAGCGTGGGATTCTGGATTCGAGAGATTGTCGGCTGGCTGTTGCTCCTACTAGGGATTTACGGCTATTGGATCGCCTTGGCGTTCCTGGCCACGCAACCGTCGCGGCTCATTGAAGGAGCGACGACCGCGTTCATGTCGACGATGCTCTTTCGCGGAGGATTACTTCTCGTACGTATTTCCGCCGCCGCGAGAGCGGTTCTGCAGTCCAAACCGAAGAGTTCCAGTTCCACAACGACAAAGAGCGACCGATAAACTCGGTCGCCCTTCGCTTGTTTCAACCAAACCTATCCAGGATTAAGCCTTGGCAGCCTTGCGGCGGCGGTTCCAGCGATGAGCCATGAACCCGACCACGCCAACGCTTCCCCAAACGAGGATCGCGCCCGGCTCGGGAGCCTGGTTCAAATCGTTCGGCTTGAGCGTGAGCTGAACGAATAGGTACTGGGTCAGCGTTCCGCCCGATGCGAAGTACGCATTCCAAGCATCGGTCGTCCCTGGGTTCGGGATGATGTTGCCATAGAACTTACCGTTGTTCGCGATCAACTGCTGAGCGAGTTGATACTGGAACGGCAAACCGGTCGGACCACCGTTGTTCTGCGAGAAAATGACGTTGCCCGTCACGTCGGCCATGTTGATGGTCTGAGCGAAGTTCAGACCCGCATCAACGCCGCCAAGAGCGAGCGTGCCACCCAGGTCGAGGAATCCGGTCGCACCCTTCGGAGGTGCGAATGACCAGACCGACGAGATGACCTGAATGTTGTAGTCCGCGGGGTTGTTCGACAGATCGGCCATCGAAGCCAGATCGCCACCCGCGAGAAGATCGAACACAAGGGTCCCACCAAGCTGGTTGGTGGTTGACGGGCCCGAGAAGATCGGTCCCGCCTGAGCGACGGCGGCGACGAGCAGCCCGCCGAGAGCAGCTGCTAACGAACGACGAGAAATCATGGGGTTTCCTTTCACAAGATGATCGAAGCCGTCAGAAAAACCTGGTGCAACCCTTCGGGGCAACGACCGAAGTCCGGACTTCGCTGCGATCTCTCCCTTTCCTTTTCCTGAACCGCGGGAATCCTTCCATTGACAACCAATGCCACTGGATCGGGCCGTCAATGACTCGGCTAAACCGCGATCTCGATCTCGAAGGACGCCCTTCGATCGAGCGCCCATACGTATAAGCCTTGTCAAATACCGCTCAAGGTGTGGAAAACGGGTTTTCGAACGGTTTGAAATTTTTTCATCAATTATTTCGCCCGGAATGTCGGCAGACGCGATCCACTTTCATCCGTGCCTTTCGATCAGCGAAATTTTCAGGCATTTCGCTGGGAAACAGGTAGTGCCCCATCAATCGCGCGATTCTGACTTCGCTAGTTCGCCAGGCCTGCCTCGACCTTGCGAGCATCCCAGTTTTCGGTGGGAGCTAACTGCTTGGCGCGGGCAAAACTTTGTTCCGCGCGATCCCGCCGACCCTGGCGATCAAGGATTTGACCGATCCGGAAATTCGCCACTGCGTTTGATTGATCGCGATGGATGATCGCCTCGAAATACTCTCGTGCCTGGTCGAGCCGATTCATTCGCAAGTAGAGAGTCCCCATCGTGTCAAGAATGTCGGTCGAAACCATAGGCGAGGGGGACGCCGCGGCTGGAACTCGACGAAGTAAACCCTCCAGCGCCTTGCTCTCCTTGCCGAGCAACACTCCCTGCGTCCACGCGAGGTTATTGGCCGCAGCCGTGCTGGTCTTATCCTTCTCCAAGAGTTTCTCGTACAACGTGACGGCCTTCTCGAAGTGGGTCGCATCCTCTCCCGCCAGACCGACGCGCGTTTCCGTGTCGGCCGCGAGCATGAGCGCTTCGATATCGTCCGATCGCGCGACGAGAACTTGATCCGCCAGACGAGCAGCCGTCGGATAGTCTCCGGCGATGAAGCTCGCGCGTCCCGCCGCCAACAAATTGTCAGGCGAACTTCCTCGCGATTCGAACTCACTGATGATCTGGCGGCATTTGTCGGACTGCCCGGCGGCGAACAAGATGTTCATCACCGATTCAAGCTCTTCACCCCCGCGGATCCCCTCTTGGAATACCGACCAGGCGATGGAGCCCGCTTCCTTGGCTCGAGCATCACCCCCTCGGGCAAGAAGAGCACGAGCCAGCATCAGCCGCATGGCCCGGTCAGACTTTTGAATCTTCAAGTAATCACGGCAGACTTGCTCGGTCTTCGGCCATTCACCGGTTTCGCCGAGCAGTCTCGCGAGGAAGAGATTTGCGGTCGGATTGCGAGGTTGTTGACGGCAGACCCGGCTGACGAGTTCGATTGCCTCGCCGTACTTCCCTTCCGCCGCTCGAACTCGAGCGAGAAGGAACGTGGCAGGGACATGTCCTTTCGAATCGGCCAGGACGATCTTCGACAGACGATCGGCTTCCTTGAAATCACGTTTGGCAAAGGCGAGAACAGCCTTGGTGTAGTCTGAGAGAGAGCCCGCCGACTTGATCTGATCGAGCTTCTGGATCGTCGACTCCGCCCCCTTCAGGTCACCTAGAAGGGCACGGTATTCGGCGAGGGCGCCGATGATCATCTTGTTATCCGGCTGAGCCGCGATGAGCTTTTCGATGGCCGGCTGCACGTCACGCGGCAATCCGGTCTGTACCAGAATGCGGAAGTAGTTTTCCGCCACGCGTGCGTTCTTCGGATCCTCGGTCGCAAGCACGCTAAGGAGTGCAAGCGCCTTGTCATTCATGCCGATCGACTCGTACATGCGAGCGACAAGGTAACGACCTTCCGGCAGCTCGGGGAATTCCTTTTTGGCCTTCTCCGCGAAGCGTAGAGCTTCTTCCCCCTGCCCTTCCTTCAACATCGCCTGCACGCGAAGGGCCGCAATCGCAGGATGGCCGGGACATTGTTGCCACGCATTTTCGATCGCTGGACGAATCGCATTCTCTCGATTCGTTTGTTCCAGCATGAAGATGCGAAGGACATGAAGCATCGCATTTTCAGGGTGTTTTAGGATCAGCTCAGCCAGCTTCTTTTCGGCGTTCTCGTAGTCCCCCGTCTCGACAAGAAGGGAGGCCTCTTGCTCCTTGAGAGCGGCACTTTCCGGAAAATCGCGAAGTGCCCGCTGAAGATAGCGTGAGGCCATCATCGGCTGGCGGACGTAGCGGAACGATGAGATGACGAGCAGGTAATCGTCTTCAGAAGGATTCTTGCTCAGGATCTGCCCGATCTCGCGATCCATCACTTCCCAGTTTTCCTGCCGTGCCAGCAGATTGAGGAGCTGCAGTCTAAGTGAGCGAACTTGCTGTCCTCGCTTCTCGGCTTGTCCCAAGACTTCGACAGCCCGGGTGGTATCTCCCACACGGAGAAGGGATTCAAAGAGGGCCTGCACCGCCTGCTGCCGATAATTCCCTCCGGAAAGGCTCTGCTCGAACATTTCGGTCGCAGTGGAGTAGTCGCCTTTCTGAGCGGCGAGTTGTCCTCGAAGGAATTTGAGGGTTGGGTTATCCGGATCTTTGGCGGCCGCACGCTCGACAAACTCTTGGGCACTCTTCATATCGCCACGCATCGCTGCGGACCGGGCTAAGAGATAATCCACCGTCGTCGGGTTGATGTTGCTGTCCTTGCGCATCTCTTGAAGCAAGGCATCGACATCGGCGAACTCGCGCAGACTCAGGAGCTTTTCCACCAGGCGAATCTTCAGCGATGCTTCGTTCGGCATCTCCTTTAACGTCGCTTTCAAGAATTCGACGGTTTTCTCACCCTTGTCTACGTGGTCATAAACCTCCGCAAGCAATAGGACCGGGCCAATTTCCTTCGGCTTGGTGGCGCGTACTTCAGTCAGCATTTTCTCAGCATCATCGAACCGCTCGAGTTCGATCAGACGCTGCACGTCGATTGCTAGGAGTAGCATGGAATCCGGGTACAGTTTTCGGCCTTCCGCAAGCTCCACATCCGCCTCTGACATCTTCTCGTTGCGACGGAGGTATCGGTAGTGAATCGCGAAGGCTTGATCCGCTAGGCTGGACTTCTTCAGTTCATTAATAAGACCGAGCGCCTGATCCCCTTTCGCATTGGCGAGCGCGAGCTCCGCTTGAGCAAGTTGGATGGCCGGGCGAAAGTCATTGTCGGCCGCGGCGAATGCTGCCTGCAAATCGTCGGCCGCCTTTTCAAAGTCTCCCGCTTGCAATCGAAGCTGACCAACCAGAGCACGACCGATGACGGCATATTCACCTGACTCGAGCAATTCCCTGGCAACGATCATCGCTTGGTCGTGATAACCACCTTCTGCCAGCGCGAGCGCGAGCCATGCCTTGTATCGGGGAGATCGCGCACCGAGCCGAACACCCTGCTCCAGGTGCTGTCGTCCCTCGCTGATCATGCCGCGACGAAGCTGGCAAAGACCATAGAGGGCATGTGCCGCGCCATGATCGTTCAACTTCGTGAGAGCATTGTTCAACTCATCGGCGGCCTTGGTGAAATCCCCTTTCTGCATCAGCCGATATCCCTTCAGCATCTGCCCGGCAGGCTTGATGACGGGATGCTCCAGGCAAACTTGAATATGGGGCTCGGCAAGTTCTCCCTTCCCCTCGTCGAGGTAGTATTCCGCCAGCCAAAGATCGCAATCGACGAAGAGCTGTCGTGTGTCGGCTCCTTCCTTCGTCGCCGTCGCGATCGCATCGTTGAGAAGTTGGACCGCCTCCTCTGTCCGATTCTGTGAACGAAGCCGTCGCGCCTGTCCCACATAAAGCGCTGGATCGAGGACTTTCGCATCCGAAGCGATCTTGAAGACCTCATCGATGAAGGCATCCACCTCGGGTTCAAGCACCGCGTACGTCTTCGCGAGTTTTTCGTTTCTTTGAGAGGCGGGCGGTAAAAGATGCGCGGCGGATCGGAGAATCAAACGGGGCGACAAATGACTGGTCGTAAGCTTGGAACACATCGTCCGCAATTCATTGATGGCGGCACGCACTTCTTTCTCAGCCACGGGACCCTCGTTCGAATGCCAAGCACGCCAGAGCCGAAGCTCCACAATCGCGAGAAGGTCGGAAATCTCCTCAAATTTGTGGGACTCGTTTGCTTTCATCCACTCGGTGGCCTGCGTCGTCAAATCTGCACGATTACGAACAACGTCACCCACTTCGGCCGCCAGCCAAACGGAACGAGGACGAAGCGGTTTCTCTTGCGCAATGAGGCGATCCACGTAAGGAGCTGCTTCAGTGGACTTGTTGGGAATCAGCGATGCCGCGACCGCGTATTGAGCCTCTAGGTCATTGGGTTGCTGCTCGAGAATCGGCTTCGCCTGCTCCGCCGCAGAGCTGACATCGCCACAATTAAGGAAATACGAGACGAGCATCTTTCGAGCGGGAAGTAGATTCGATGTCTTGGGATCGCGAGATTCTTTCGCTTCGAGCATCGTCGCCTGCATGAGACTTCGAACCGCGGCGACGCCCGTCGAATCCGTCGGACCAAAATCGGTTGGCTTCTTGCCTTTGAGTTGCGTCAAGGCCTTCAAATAGAGCGGATATCCCGCATGCGGCTGAACGATGACAAGCTTTTCGATGATGACGCCCGCGGCATTGTAATCGCCTGCTTCAATAAGCTTTTCTGCAGACGCCGTTAACGCCGCTGATTCGTTCGAGCCACGAAACACAAACGCGTATACGCCTACGCCGGTTCCCACCAAAACGGCGGCAATTCCCAACACCAGTGCAAGCCGCTTCCAATGAATGCTCATTCGACGTGCTCCGTTTCCCCCGAGGAGGCTCCTCCGCAACGTTGATCAGAGCGAAGATTGGCAGACACTGTCGATGCCGAGCGGCACCCACTTTGTGACCCCGATGCAAACTCTTCGCAGCCAATCAACGAATCACTCCGTGGCCGATCGCGCCGAACCACGGGAATCTGCGAAAAGGTATTCCGGCTGAAAAAACGTCACAAGAGGAAACGGAAGGTAACTAAACGGGGCGAGTTGCGAAGAATGAGTCCCCCATCGCCCGCCACACCACCTAAGAAAGGAGGAAATTGTATTTCTTCGCAACGCTCGAAATAGCGATGCTCGGCCACGAGATAGGTCGAAAGATGATCTTCCGGCGGAAAAAACGGGGCTCGCACGCGACGAGCCCCACGATCGTTCACTACATGAGCTGCGGCTCTTCAATCCCCTTCGAGGTCCGTTTCCGTTGTACGGCGGCGCGCACGAAGCTTTTGAAGATCGGATGGGGAGCGATCGGCTTCGACTTGAATTCCGGGTGGAACTGCACCGCAAGGAACCAGGGATGCTCAGGGATTTCGACGATTTCAACGAGCTGGCCGTCCGGACTCGTTCCTGTCGGTACCATGCCGGCATTCGTGTATTCGTTGAAGTAGTCGTTGTTGAACTCGTAACGATGGCGATGCCGTTCGTTGATGAGCTCCACGCCGTAGGCCTCATTCGCCAAGCTTTCCGGCTGAAGCTTGCAAGGATACGCGCCGAGCCGCATCGTACCACCGAGCTTGGTGACGCTCTTTTGCTCCTCGAGCAAACAGACGACCGGGTGCTCGGTCGATTTCTCGAATTCGGTGCTGTGAGCCGTCTTGTGCCCGAGCACATTGCGAGCGAATTCGATGACCGCGCACTGAAGTCCCAAGCAAATTCCGAAGAACGGGATGCCGTTCTCGCGGGCGTAACGAATTGCCTCAACTTTTCCTTCCACTCCCCGCGCGCCGAAACCACCAGGAACGAGAATGCCGTCGATTCCTCGGAGAAGACGGCTCGCCCCCTCTCGTTCGATCTCTTCCGACTCAATGCGGCGAACGACGACCTGCGTCGAGTTGCCGATGCCGGCATGATCGAGCGCTTCGTAGATCGACTTGTACGCGTCCTTGTGCTGAACGTACTTGCCGACCACCGCGATCGTCACTTCGTTCTCGGGATTGCGAAGGTTGTGGAGCATCTCTTGCCAATCATCGATCTCGATGTGACGGCTGGGGAGATGTAGCTTTCGAATGATGAGCTGATCGATATTGTGCTCGAGCAAACTGATCGGGACTTCATAAATGCTGAAATCCTTGTCCTTTTCCTCGATCACGGCGTTCTTTTCGACGTTGCAGAAGAGGGCGATTTTTTCTCGATCACTTTCCGGGATCGAGCGCTCGCAGCGGCAGATGAGAATATCGGGCTGAATACCGATCGTGCGAAGTCCGCTCACGCTATGCTGCGTCGGCTTAGTTTTGATTTCGCCCGCCGCCTTCAAGTACGGCACCAGCGTCAGGTGAATGTAAAGACAGTTTTCCTTGCCGACATCGAGGGCGAATTGACGAATTGCTTCGAGGAAGGGAAGACTCTCGATATCACCCACCGTGCCGCCGATCTCCGTAATGACGACGTCGATGTCATCACTCGCGACCCGGTGGATCGCATCCTTGATTTCGTCCGTCACATGGGGAATGACTTGAACCGTGCTGCCGAGGTACTCACCCCGACGTTCCTTGTCGATGACTCGCTGATAGACCCGGCCGGTGGTGATGTTGCAACTGCGATTGAGGACCGCATTCGTGAAGCGCTCATAGTGTCCGAGATCAAGATCGGTCTCAGCTCCGTCGTCCAGGACGTACACCTCGCCGTGCTGGTAAGGGCTCATCGTCCCTGGATCGACGTTGATATAGGGATCGAACTTTTGAAGCCGGACTGTCAGACCCCGACGCTCGAGCAGCATGGCAACCGAAGCACTGGTGAGACCTTTTCCGAGCGAACTGACGACACCGCCGGTGACAAAGATATGCTTGGACACCGTTTGCCCTCCTTCATGGCTTCTCACACAGAGCTTGGCAGCTTTCCATCAATCGAAGCAGTTCCGCCTGTTCCCTGATCGCAAAACACCGCATTGCTGAACAAATGGTTCAGAGGGTCGGCGCTTATCTGATCGAGAGAAATGCCTGGCGGAGTTCGCCTCAGACATACGATGCCGGCAAGCACAAGGCTGGAAATTGGCTTATCGGCGTCCTGCCTACCAAGTCGGTATATTACGCTTCCCTCCCCTCGGCTGGCAATCGTTC
>JAIEPU010000253.1 GCA_019748235.1 bacterium | reverse complement strand
TTGGCATTGATGCCGAGTCGCGCGTGCTCAAGTTGAGTGACGGCGAGTTGCCGTATGACATCCTCATTGTCGCCGCCGGCGCACGTCATAGTTACTTTGGACATGACCTATGGGCAAAGCTGGCGCCGGGCTTGAAATCGATCGAAGATGCGACCGAGATTCGAAAGAATTTTCTCTGCGCCTTCGAGGCGGCCGAGCGAATCAGTGATCCGGCCGAACGTGAGGGATGGCTGACTTTCGTGATCGTCGGGGGTGGTCCCACGGGAGTCGAATTGGCCGGCGCCATTTCGGAAATCGCCCGATACACCCTTCCCGAAAGCTTTCGTCATGTCAGCCCCGCCGAAGCCAGAGTCATCCTCGTCGAGGCAGATAAGCATGTGCTCGGCGCCTATCCCGATGACCTCGCGGCCAAGGCGACCACCGCACTCGAGAAAAGAGGAGTGACCGTTTACAGCGGCACACGCGTCACCGACATCACCGACGATCATGTTGTGATGAGACAAGGTGACAAGGAAATGACGATTCCCTCTCGAACAGTTCTTTGGGCCGCCGGGGTACAGGTATCTCCGCTGGCGAGAGTTCTCCACGAATCAGCAGGAGCGGAACTCGACAAACGGGGCCGGGTGGTCGTGGGGACCGATCTGGCTCTCTCCAACCATTCGGAGATTTTTGTGATCGGAGATATGGCGTCGGTGACCGATGAAGCGGGCCAAGCACTTCCAGGCTTGGCCCCCGTTGCCATGCAAGAGGGGGTACATGTCGCTCGCGTCATTCAGGATCGTTTGAAAGGAGTAACGACTCCGCCCTTCCGTTACAAAGACAGAGGAACCATGGCGACGATCGGTCGATCCGCGGCGGTGGCGCAAATCGGCAACTGGAAGGTTAGCGGAATGATCGCGTGGATGATGTGGCTTCTCATCCACGTCACTCAGATCGTCCAGTTCGAGAGCCGCATCCTCGTCATGATGCAGTGGATGTGGAGCTATTTCACCTTCAACAAATCCGCGCTGCTCATTACTCACGAGAAGGAACCGCTGCTACAGCGGCATCAACGATCTCGAAATCCGACGGCTAAAGCGCCGGCAGAGCAGTATTCCTAACGGCTGCAAGATTAGTTCGTTGTCGCCGTGACGATACCGACCCGAAGGCCCCACATCTCCATCGTTTCTTCCTGGGCGATGTTGAATCCTGCTTGACGCAACACCCCGGCGATATCGATGGGATGACAATCAACGATATGCGGGAAATGACGGTGGAACCATTGATACGTTCGCTCCATCACGCCAGGGTGATCCTCGATTCCCATTCCTACGACGGTGATCTTACCCGACGGACGAAGGACACGATTGACTTCATCGAGCACGGCGGCGATTTCCGCGTCGGGAAAGAGTTCGAGCGTGAAACTCATGAAACAGCGATCGATACTATCTCCTCCGAGTGGAAGGGGAGGAATCGCACCGATGCGAATATCCACTCGATCTGAAAGACCTTCCTTCGTGAGTCGATCGTGAGCTACCTTCCCCATGCCGGGCGATATGTCAAAACCTGTTACTTTTCCATTCGGTCCGACCGACTGAGCCAGCGACACCAGGGAGTGGCCTGTACCGAATCCAATTTCGACGACCGATTGGTTCGGCCCCGCCGCAAGCTGCGCGAGTCCTTTTTCACGCGCGATATGTTCGCTCGAATCGGACAGGGCGTCGTAAATGCCGCTGATGCGATCGTAAAATGCTTGCGTCTGATTTTGTTCAGGTCCGTGCGGCGGCTGACTCGCAACCGGTGACATCTGGTGAACTCCCTTTCGTTCGTCCATGGTGACAGGGCTGACGAATATCCCTTGCGCGGGGAATTATTATTTGGCACTGATCAATTCACGAGTGCCTAGCATATCACGAAAATTCGCGTCTCTACATCCTTCTGTTGGAGAGTCGATCCCCCCAAACCGTCGACCGGCATTCTTCGCAAACGAGACAGAGACTTAGGGCGTTTGGATTGGCACAATAAAGCAGAGAGAGCCTGACGAACACAGACTCTTCACCATGCACCAAATCCATTGGGGGAACGAATGAATCGCAACGCTGTGCCATCGATCCAATTGA
The DNA here is from genome assembly GCA_019748235.1 of bacterium. GTDB lineage: Bacteria > Planctomycetota > Planctomycetia > Kolteriales > Kolteriaceae > JAIEPU01. The sequence goes on along the minus strand of JAIEPU010000253.1, from coordinate 11,507 downwards.
TGTTCGCGACCGTCTTTGCGTTCGTCATAACGGCCGACATTCGAGCCGACGATAAATCCTGGATCGAATTCAAAGGAGAGTCCGGGCCCGGTAAGGGGAAGAAAATCGTTCTCGTGAGCGGCGACGAGGAATATCGTTCCGAGGAAACTCTCCCCCAGTTGGCGAAGATCCTCGCCAAGCATCATGGTTTTGATTGCACGGTTCTCTTCGCCATTGATCCGAAGACCGGCAACATCAATCCGAATCAGTCCGACAACATTCCAGGTTTGGAAGCGCTAAAGGATGCCGATCTGCTCGTTTTATTCACCCGCTTCCGCCGACTTCCCGACGATCAAATGAAGCACGTTGCGGAGTATGTGGAATCTGGCCGTCCGATTGTTGCTCTTCGGACCGCTACACATGCATTCGACACGCCAGGAACATCGAAATACAAGGACTACAAGTGGGATAAGAAGGGAGGCGAATGGGACGGCGGTTTCGGTCGCCGAGTCCTTGGTGAAACCTGGATCACCCATCACGGCAATCACGGCCATGAGAGCACCAAAGGGATCATCCCGGATGACGTGGCCGATCATCCCATCTTGCGCGGAATCAAGAGCGGAGACATCTGGGGACCGACCGACGTGTACGGCGTTCGATTGCCGCTCCCGGGAGACTCGAAGCCGCTCGTTCTCGGTCAAATCCTCACTGGTATGAAGCCGACGGACCCTCCGGTTGAGGGTAAGAAGAACGATCCGATGATGCCAATCGCGTGGACGAAAACGTTCGATTCACCATCTGGCAAAAAGGCTCGAACATTCACGACGACCATGGGGGCATCACAAGATTTCGCCAATGAAGGAGTTCGCCGGCTTTTGGTAAACGCGTGCTATTGGTGTGTTGGGCTCGATGACAAGATTCCTGAAAGCTCAGACGTGGCCATCGTCGGCAAGTTCAAACCGCGAACATTTCATTTCGGTGGTTATAAACCGAATGTAAAACCAGCGGATCTCATCGATTGAGGTGAAGATTCATCAGTCGGTCAGAGAATCGTCCCCCGTGGCCCTGGGGGACGATTTTTTCGCGGAGCTTAGACATTCAAAGGGGTCACCTCTTCACTGGCATCGAGATCAGAAAGAAGATCGTTTACATCATTGACGAGGAACCAATCATCACCGGCATCTCCGAAGACTTGATCAATCGTGCCGTTATCAAGTACGGTGTCATTCGGAATGAGGAATGTATCTCCATTAGTCCGAGTACCGGACCCTGTTCCCTGGATGTTGGCAACTCGATCCGCGTAGGGTCGATCCGAGATCCATTCGTTTTGAATGGCGAGCAATTTCGCGACGAGGAAATCGTCTGGAGGAATGATTCCGGCAATTAAGATGTCATTGTTCGATCCGCCGTGAAGGAGCTGTGCTCCCCCTTGACTGAGTACGATGTCGTCCCCTCTTCCACCATTTAAAGAATCACCGATCGGTCCCGGTTGTGCATGCCCGACGACAATATCACTCCCTTCACCGCCGTCGACATTTGCCGGTCCTGATGTACTAAGATCAACATTTGCCGGCGGACCCGCCAAGAGAATGTCGTCTCCCTCGCCCCCATCGATCGAATTCGATCCTAGGCCACCATAAATTGTGTCGTTGTTTTGCCCGCCGTGAAATTGACTCTCCCATGCAGCAACGGCAGGGTCTGACGCGAAGGTTGGGGACAGATTTCCCTGAATGAAATCGGCCCCTTCTCCACCGTCGATGTAGTCCGAGCCGGCGCTGGCGAAGATCGTGTCGTCCCCGGTGCCACCGAAAATGTCGGCGCTTCCAGTGAATCCTTGAGCCGAAATGACGTCACTTCCACCGCCGCCAAACACAACGAGTTTACCGTTGAACGACGGCATCGAAACAACGACGTTGACGCTCTGAGAATTCTCTTTCAGGATCGTCAGCGTCTGACCATCAAAGGAATAGCTGTCGTCACCGTCAGTGCCGCCGACGATGAAATTGATTTTCGATGAATCGCCACCATCAGGTTGTAGTGCGTAAGGAACAATGTTGACGGCCCATGTCGTATCAAGACTTGAATTCCCCTGATCACCCGTGACACGTAACCTGACATTGGACGTTCCAAGCGTGGCGAAGTGATGGGTCACTACGGTGTTTGCGGAAGCGAACACCACTTGATCGTAGGCACCATCGCCGTTCCAATCGATTTCATACTTCCATGGATTTGTTTGCGAATTAAGCAAAGCAAGCCCTTGCGAAAGTTGGAAATACCCGTCTTGATTCCTGACGAGTGATGTCGGGCCGGTGATCACCGCCTGTGGAGCAGGAGTCGTGTGAAGCGTGACAGTATACTCTCCTTGGCCGGCGGCTGCCCCAACGGCCACACGGTAAACGCCGCTTTGATTCGCGGTGAATGTCACTGTCGGATTCGGACTGTCGAGGGTACCAGCCAGTTTCGTCACCACACTTCCATCCGGCGCGTAGACCGTCAGTTTTGGAAGGAACGTGGGGTCAGTGAGATTGAGTGCGTACGGCAGCTTGGAAACGTCAATCGTGGCGATGTCATTCTTTCCAAGATTGAAGGCGTAGTAGTCATCGTTTGGAACGGGTAAGGCGACATTGGCGACAAGGGTCGCATCGAACGCAAAATTTGCGTTCAGGCCGAGAGGAATGGCCGCCAGAAACGTCATTTTCAATGGAATGGTGATCTGAGCCGAATTCGAAAGTCGCTGAATGCTTCCTGGGGCACTCACCGGATTCCCAGTGTCGGGAGTTTGAACGGGAAACGTGTCCGAATTCCCCAAGAGCGTGTACGAAATGTTCCCCTCGGTGAATTCAAAAAGCACCTGCGTGGCATCGAACGCACCATTGGAATCGAAGGTGATCGCGTTACTACCCAAGGTGAACTGCACGTTTCGGATGGCAGCATAGGCGACTAAGCTACCGATTGAAATTTGACCCGCGAAATCGGCGGAGGTCGACCCTGGTTGGAACGATCCCGATTTGGCGAGCACATCGAGATTCGCGGCCTGGAATCGAATCGTGTTACCGTTAACAAAGGCCACTATACTTCCGGTAATTTGCGCTGTTAGACTGCCCGGTGCTTGTTCGGCCACCGGCACGCTGAAGGTTCCATCGGTACTGGTCACATTCGCTGTCAGCAAGATATTGCTGAGGCTCGAATTCACATTGAATGTGTATGCTCCTTGGAGCGCGGGGACTCCTACAAATCCCAGCGCCGTGTTGGTCGGATCAAGCGTCCGTGGGAGCAAGGTTGAGATCGTATCGTTCGACTCACTTTCAAGCTGGACATTGTCCGTCATGACGACGGTGTATTGTCCCGTTCGATCCGTACGTAGAACCAGAGAATAAATACCGGGCGTGGTTACCTTGAAGCTTTGGATCACGAGATCCGAGTTTGTAACAGCCGCCGCGCCGTTTGGCTGCCGCGTTCCAGTGGCAACGATGGTTCCGTTCGAATCCTTTAGAAAGAATTGACCATTCGAGAAATCGACCCCGCTGAACCCCTCGACTGCGAAATCAATCGAATGCCCGACTTTTCCCGAAAGATCGACGGAATACACATCTTCGTCGAGCGCGGAAGCGGGTGGATCTTGCACACCTCTGATGACGACGTCGTCAATGTTCCAGCCGGAGAAGGTGGTCGACGAATTCGTCGTTCCCATTCCCCACCTGACGTACACGGTCGATTTGTTATCCGCCACGGACGAGATGTCGTAACTTTGAAGAGACCAACTTGTCTCCACAAGATTCGTCGTCGGATTCGTGTAAATCGTCGTCCATGACGTTCCGTTATTCGATACCTGAATCGTCGCACGATCGAACGTCGAACTTTGAACTCCAAGCCAACGTCGGAAGGAAAGCGTTACTCCAGTCTTGCCCGTCAGATCAATGGGGCCGAGCGTCGCATATTGCGTGGTGAGCATCGAATTCGAATAGGCGCCGTTCAAGTTGTATCCGACAACGTTCGAACCGGAATAGCCGGTTGAGGGATCACCTCCCAAGCCAGCCGGCTTACCCCAAGCCCACGAACCCGCGAAGGTCCAACCAGGGCTGTTGTCCATGTTCCAATAGAAGTTCGCAACTTGGCTGGTCCCCACCACCACGGAGCGACTTCCGCCGGCGACAGGAAGTGGATTGCCATTGAGAAGCTGCGGAACAGAGGCGGTGCTATCTTTCCATTCCACAGCGGCATTTCGATAGACGTCGAAACTATAGTCCGCGCGAGTATTCCCACCAATGCGAAGACGGTAGGTTCCACCTGTCGCGGAAACGAGGGGAACGATGACGGATGCACCTGGTGATGAACTGCTGACCGGTGAACCAACTCCGACGAATTCTGCCGTCAGAATCGGCGAACCGCTTGTCGCCCGCACGACTGCCGTCAAAGTTTCCCCTGCAGCAAGTGTCACCGTGTAGTCATCGAAATCGGCGCTAGAGTTGATTAACCCAGTGTTGTTCAAGCTCGCGAAGGCTAGACTTCCCGCAGGATCGAGTCGAGTGAACGTAAGCAGCCTCTGAAATACGTCGAGATCGATTGTTCCGCTATAGGGTGTTCCTGGATTGCCGTAGCTGTCAGCAATCGTCTTCCCGGGAACAGAATAGGTGAGTTGCCCCTCCGCCGTTACCCCTGACACGGTGAAAATCACCGTATTGGCGTTGAAGACCGTCACGCCGGTCACTTGACCGCGACTCAAAACCAGGCTGTGTGTTGATACCGACGATGGATCGATCGACTCGTTGAACGTCACCACAAGCTGATCCAAGAGAACGGAAGACGTGGTTCCTGGCTTGGGAAGGACGGACACCACTTGCAACGGGGTTGCGTCATATCGGAACGTCGAGATCACTCCGGTCACACCGTCCGAATCCGCTGACCTAGTGATCGAACCTTCAAGGAGTCGAATCTGCTGAAGGCCTTCGACGATCACCGGACTCTGGTTAAAAGTGAACGTCGCGGTTCGAGGTCCCACAAAGGACACATTGTCCGCGGATAAACCATTTACCCAAAGATCACCCGCCTGGATCGACGACGGATCGAAGTCGTCAGAGAAGCTGACGGTGAACTCGGTAGGAGGAGCAGTGACGATCGAGCCTTGATCGGGCGTTATTTGCGTGACATGAAAACCAAGCTGACGAATGGCGCCCGCGGCATTGAGCCTTCCGCCGGTGATAACCTTCCCGGCGAGCGAGGGAATGGGATCCGTTCCATTCAAGAGCGCAGCTTTTATTTCTGAGACCGTTGCGTAAGGAGCGGCATCCCACAAGAGTGCGACGACACCGGCGACCATCGGCGAGGCAGCGGAAGTTCCACTGAAACCGGAGTAACCACCTCCCAATCTCGTCGTCAGCACATTGACTCCCGGCGCTCCGAGATGAACGGTGGCTGGACCGTAACTCGAAAAACTCGCCAATGCATCGTCATCATCCGTCGCGGCCACGGAGAGCACGTTTTCCAGAGGATAGTTGGCGGGGTACTGCGGTCCCGTGTCATTATTGCTGTTCGAATTTCCCGCCGACGAAACGAACATGATACCGGCGTCACCATTCGCCTCGATGGCGTCAGAGAATGCCTGTGAGTTCCCATAGATACCGTAACTGTTATTTGTAGCTCGAATATTCACACCGTAGACGGTGCGCATCATCGTCGCGTAATTGACCGCTTCGATCAGATCAGCGGTGCTGGAAACAAAATCACTCTTTGCATACTTGAGGGCCATGATCTTGCCCCCCCAGTTGATACCCGTCACGCCGACGCCGTTGTTTCCGGCCGCCGCGATAATTCCAGAGACCGCGGTCCCATGGCCGTTATCATCCATGGGATTGCTGTCGTTGTTCGCGAAGTCCCATCCATAGATGTCGTCGATATAACCGTTGCCGTCGTTGTCGATTCCATCGCCCGGCGTCTCACCGGGATTGACCCACATGTTTTGGACAAGGTCCGGATGCGTATAATCGACCCCGCTATCGATAACACCGACCACCACACCGCTCGAACCGGTCGTAGTATTCCAAGCGGCGAGGGCATCAATGTCGGCTCCTGCGACGCCCCCCGTCTGCCCAGTATTGTTCAATGCCCACTGCGAACCGAAAGAAGGATCGTTTGGAACTGCATTCGGGAGCATCAAAAAGTTATGTTCGACATACTGGAAGCCCGAGATGGTCGATAAGGTTGACGTTAATGCCGCCTCGTCCATGCTATCAGGGGTTTGGAACAGAAACTGTCCGGCCGAACCCAGCGATTTGACGACCTCGATCGAGGGATTGATACTTCCCAGTAGCGACTGCATGGTCTGAAACTGCTGAAGGCGATTTCCCGACCAACCGCTGAACGAGCCTACCCACTGATCCTTGTAGATGTAAGCGGATTGACCATTTTCGACGTCAGACACGATTCCTAAACTTTGAAGCGTTTCATTGTTGGGAAGGACCAGATTCGAAACATCAAGCGGACTGGCTGAAAGCACAAGACGGCTTTCCAATAGTTCGAGCGAAATAGGACGACGGCAAAATCGGCGCGCAGGCTTCGACATGATGGCTCCCCGAAACTTAATCAAACCGAGGGGACCTGAGGTAGGCGGTCAGGCCAACTAAAACCACAAGGAGCAATTGCAGCGAACGAGAATCACCCTCGGGAAGGGCGAATCCTTCATCGATCGCAGTCATGGAAGCTTCGAGCGGAAGCTGCGACAATCGCATTGTGCATTAGATGGCGGGCGGAAGGCCGACACCCCTGGACCCAGTGAAAGTTCCCCCCACAGCCTTGGAGAAGGCTTCTTCCACTCGCCCCACAAGTATCAAGAACAGCGGGCGAGCCTACAAGAGACATTGGTCGCAAATTCGACCATATTTCCGATGCCCTGGTTCCACAAAGCGGACGATTTTATCGCCATACATACTTTTCGCGACAAAGGCGGGACTCCCCAAATCGCCTACGTGCTTTAATCGCTTTACTTTGGAGTCGTCGGTCGCCGCAAACACGTCGGAATCCAGAGGGCGCCTCTATTTTCTCGCTCGATCTGATCGAGCCTCTCCAACGTCTTCATCGCAACAGGGTGGTCGGCATACATGAGCGCCGAGGGAGCAACACCCTTTTCCTTCAACCATCGATTCCGGGAATCGACAAGTTCGGTTTTCGCCAGTCCCGGTAAAACGAACAGCCATATCGCCGCCGTAAAGAGGACCAAAGCGACAAACCGCTTTTGATTGGGTCGAAGCATCTCTTACTTCCCCGGCAACATTTGAGTGATGTCTGGAAAGAAGACACGAAACATAAGCCAGATCATGCCGAGCGACAGCGCGAGGTTAATGGTTTGACCAATGACGTACAGCAATATCGGCTTCCCTCCCTTGAGGTGCTCTGACAGGGCGCGGAAGTCGGTTTCGAGACCAATGCTGACAAAAGCAAGACAGAAGCACCAATCGCGCGCTCCTTTGATCAAGGGGTCACAACCCTTGACCACGGAGGCCCATGATTCGCCCGATGCATTCAATGTCGTGAAGACAGCCGACGCAATGACGAAGCCCAAAATGAACTTCGGAAACCTAGTCCAGATTTCGCCGATCCCGACCGTACGCTTTTGATTCGTCTCGACGAAGGTAACCCAGTAGACGGCGACGCCGAATGCGATCACCCCGATGAGCATGTTTTGAATCATCTTAATGGTGACGGCCATGAACTCTCCCTGTTCGCCGAGCACCGCACCAGCAGCCGCCACCGCGCCCGTGGAATCAATGGTGCCGCCGATCCATGCACCGCCGATCGCGGGGTCCATGCCGACCGCTTTGATGAATGCGGGCTGAATCACCATCATGATGGCTGTGAAAGCGAGCGAGATTCCGATCGCAAGGGACAACTCTTCTTTCTTCGCACGGCAGGCCGCCGCCGTCGCAATTGCTGCTGACACACCACAGACACTCATGTCTGCCGAGAGGGTTATGTTGAGCGTGCGCGATGGAACTCGAATGATTCGCTGTCCAATGATGTATGTCGAAATCAGAACGATCGGCGTGACCACCCACGAGATGAAGATGCCGGGGAGCGCGAGCTTGAAGAGCAGATTGAGCAGAATCGTCGCTCCATAAATGACTAGGCCGGTCTTGATGTAGAATTCCGTCCGCAGCGCGGGCCGAAGCCAAGTGGGTGTGCCGAGCGTATTGCTGATCGCCAAGCCGAGTAAAAGTGCCCATAAAGCGTATTCGATGTTGTACGTGGCGATGACCTTTTGCTGAGCGAGCACCTGGGCAATCACGCCTAACAAAAACAATCCGACGAAAGCGGGAATGAATCGAACGAGAGAGGTTCCCATCGCCCAGGCACCTAGACCGAAGGCAATAAGGGTTCCTAAGAGCGCGCGTCCCAAGCCTAGTGCGATGCCATGTTGATCGAGCTTCGTCAGCGATACGATCGGATTGTCGACCCATTCAACAGGCTTGGCGAAGAACGTTTTCAACTCCGCCGCGGGAATCACTTTGTAGGAGACGAGCAGGACGAAAACTGCAAGGGTCGCTCCGCCGACCCAATTCGCCCACCAATCCTCGGCGGTGAACAGATCCCGCCAACTGGAAGGAGGAACGTCAACTACCTCATTCTCATTCAATTGGGAATCGTCCACCGTCACTATCTCCTCGCCCGACGATCAAATCGAATTCACGGCACGACACGTCCGCACGAATTTCTCCGGCGAATGAGATCGTCATTTGCATGGCCGACAACTTGATGAGCGTATCATGCAGGAATGACAAAGCCGGGAAAAGTCCCGGCCTGGTCAGTTTTCGAAATCCAACGATCCATTGGTTAGAACGCAGGAATGTGCTCACCCCGGATGAGATCATCCAACGATTGCCGATCGCGGATCGAGATGGCTTTCCCCTTGGATACGAGTACCTCCGCGGGGAGAGGCATCGAGTTGTAGTTCGATGCCATCGCGAACCCATAGGCCCCCGCGCAGCAGAGGATGAGATAGTCGCCGATTTTCGCCTTAGGGACTTCGCGTGTCTCGACGTAACCACCTTCCGCTTGCGTGAAGATGTCTCCCGATTCACAGAGCGGCCCCGCAACCGCGACCTCTTCCGTCTCTGTGAGCGTCCTGCCATCCGCCGGACAAATTGCGATCGGATGGTACGCACCATACATGACCGGCCGGGCGAGATTATTGAAGCCCGCGTTCAAAACGTAGTATCGCTTCGAGCCCTGCTCCTTTATCGCGCGTATCTCCGCGATGAGATATCCTGACTCAGCCACCAGATAGCGACCGGGCTCGACCTCTAGTCGGACTTTCTTACCGACCGATTTTTCAATCTTTTGATGTGTCGCGAGCCACATCGACGCGTACCGCTCGACGTCGAGGGGCTTATCACCTGGACGGTACGGAGTCGGCAAGCCACCTCCCGCGCTAATGACTTCAAGGTCCTGTCCCAGGATCGCCGCGGCCTTTTCCATTGAAGCACACACTTGCGAGAGATGCTCGAAGTCCGTCCCGGAACCAATGTGCATGTGAATGCCGGTAATCTTCACACCGGTCGAATTCGCCAAATCCACGCACGCCGGAAGCAACTCGTGCCAAATCCCGTGCTTGGAACCTTCACCCCCTGTATTCGTTTTCTGACTATGGCCGTGTCCGAAACCGGGATTGATGCGGAGCGTTAACTTCCTTCCGGGGGAGACGGCAGCGATCTGCGGAATCATATCCATGGTGCCGGCATTGATCCCCACCGGCAATGTCGCAATTGTCTTGAGCGTTTCTCGGTCGAAAATATCTGAGGTGTAAACGATCTGTTCCGGCTTGTAGCCCGCTTTCATCGCTCGATGGATTTCACCCGCCGACGTTGCATCGACTTCCACACCGAGCTGCCGAACCAGCGACAAAATTGCAATATTCGAATTCGCCTTTTGTGCGTAGCGAATGGTCGGGAACGCGGACAATGCCTTCACCCGCTGCTCGATGATCGCGCGATCGTAGACGTACGACGGTGTGGAGAACTGAGCGGCGATATCACCAATCGAAACGCCACCAATTTCGTTGAGAATCATGAATCATGCTCCGGGATCGCTGAAATCGATTGTTCTTGAAGACTCGCACCTCGTCGGCAAGTCTGAAAGGAGCTCTGCAAAAGCCTTATTCCTTGACCGGCGGAAGAACACCCTTGGGATTCACCAGCCATCGTCTGTTGACCGGATTTCGAACCGGCTTATTGGTGAGAAGACGCACAATTTCGTGCCCCGACTTCGTCCGCATTTCGATAAACGATTCCACGGAGTAAAAGGCTGCATGCGGCGTCAAGAGAACGCGAGGGTGATGCCGAAGCTTCTCATTGTCGAGCGGCTCTCGTTCCACCACGTCAAGCGCGGCGGCCGTGATGTGACCTGAATCGAGTGCCACGACGAGAGCCTCATTGTCGATACACGGACCTCGCGCAGTGTTAACGACATATGCCCCCTTCGGTAGGTTCGTCAACGTTTTGGCATTCAAGATATGCCGCGTCTCTTTCGTGAGCGGAGTATGAAGCGAGATGACTTGGCACTGCGGAAGAAATTCGTCGAACTCGTAGGCCCGCTCGACACCGAGGGCCTTTTCGTATCCCGGCGGTTGATACGGATCATAAATGACGACCCGCATGCCCAGTGCTTTACCGCGCAGCGCCATCGCGGAACCGATACGACCCGCGCCGAGAACCCCCAACGTTAGTCCTCGCATGCGTGGTGCGCCGTAAATGAGCGTGGCGTCCCACCCACCTTGGCGAATCGCATCATCCATCGACTTCAGCCGACGCGTGATCGCGAGCATCATCATGAGCGAGTGGTCGGCAACGTCTTCTGTTCCATAGTCGGGAATATTGCAGACAATGATGCCCAGCTTTCCCGCCGCCTCGAGGTCAACGTTGTCAAAGCCGACGCCGCAGCGAACGATTCCACGCAACTTTGGAAACTTGGGGAGGGATGCTGCCGTCAACTGGATGTCATGAAAAACGATGAAGGCTTCCGCATCGCTATGTTTGGCGACCAGTTCGTCCTCATGGAGTGCGTTTGCAAAGACGAGGTCAGCATGCGGCGCGATGATGGGTGCTTCAGAGGCGGGCTCTGTAATGTAGTCTGTAACAACAACCTTCGGGCGCGAACTCATCGAACGATCTCCCCTTTTCCCGTGAAAACACGCCCACCCGACGATTCGTGGATGTGAAAGGGGTTATATAAATCCGCGCCAAGCGATGCCGATTCATCGATCGCTCACAATGAATCGTCGCCTATTTTGATGGGAGGGAACTTGCCAATTACTGTGCGGATGGCTCAACAGGCACCGCTTCGGGCGGCTTGGACTCTTCGGTGGAAGTCTCTACTTCCGTCGGGGTCGCTTCGGGGAAAGAAGTGGATTCGGTCGTTTCTGGTTCAGTCGGAGGAAGCATGCGAGGGGCCAGCCAGTCGTAGGCTCGTTTCTGCGCCTCGGTACAGTACTCGGTGGTATGTCGAGCCTTTGGATCCTTGACCGCATCGATCAAAATGCC
>JAIEPU010000126.1 GCA_019748235.1 bacterium | reverse complement strand
TGACATTACCCGCTTATCTGGGCCGAAAAGAGAAAATTTCAAAGGATGCGCGCGGCGGTTCGATCGTCGTTCTCTCGGGGAGTGCTTTGCATTACGAACTCCATGCCAATCGCGAGCTCACCTCAGCGACCCTTGATGGAGTGCCACTCGCCGTGAGCGGATCGACGGCCATTTCCGTCGCCACCATGCCAGACGCTTCCATCAAGCCTTCGTTTGAGTGGAAGGATATTCATGGCCTGACCGGCCTTCAGCCTTTCACCGTTTCCGTTGAGGTCGCGGCAGACGAGGCTCCGACGATCTCATGTGACGACCTTCCTCGTCAGCGAATCATGCTTGATTCAGATACGCTCAAATTCCGCGCGCATGCTGGAGATGATTACGGCGTCAAAGTCGTCGGAATGGATTGGAAGGGGATCGATCCCACCACCGTGATCGATGTGGCCCACGGAGAAAAGGTTCTCGCGGGAGGGGATCACGCGAAGGAAAGTTTGGAAGTCGCCGGCACTTTCTGTCCCAAATCGTTGAGCATCGCTCCCCAACCGATTCATCTCCGGCTGTTTGTCGAGGACTACCGTCCTGATCGCCCGCGCGTCTATTCCAACCCATTCGTACTCTACGTCCTCAGCCCAGAGCAGCACGCCATTTGGATCGCCGAGCAAATGAGTAAGTGGCACCGGCAATCGCTCGATGTTCGCGATCGCGAATTGCAGCTTCATAGCGCCAATGAGCAATTGAGGAGTCTGTCTCCCGAAGAACTTGATCGGCCGGAAACCAGACGCCGAATTGAAGCACAAGCGAGTGCGGAGCGGGCCAACGGCAAGCAATTGACGGGGCTCGTGAAATCCGGAGAAGAGCTCGTTCGAGAGGCGATGCGTAACCCCGAAATCGGCGTCGGTCACCTCGATCGATGGGCGGAAATGCTCCAAATTTTAAGAGATATCTCCGGCAATCGCATGCCCACGGTGGCGGATCTACTCAAAGAATCCTCCTCGGCTCCTTCTCGGGCATCGAACAACAAAAACAGTTCGCAACCGCCAACCGCTGGAAAAACGCAGGCATCTCTGCATCGATCCGGTGAAACCAGCGAGAAAACGCCTGAGGATGAGGGCAAAACTCCCAACACTCCGCGAGTCGTCGACGCTGAGTCCTCACAAGCAACGATAAATCCGAACGAGCCCGCCGAGCCATCTTCTCCGAAGAAGCCATCGTCACCACATCTCACTTTACCGGTAACGACAGTGGTGGGAGAAAGCATTCCGAAGAAACCCGGAGACGAGGAGACGGAAACGGAAAAGTTGGGTCAAGCGGTCGAGGCGCAAAAGGACTTGTTGGCGGAGTTCGACAAAGTCAGCGAGGAACTCAACAAGATTCTTGCAAACCTTGAGGGAAGCACGTTGACCAAGAGACTCAAGGCGGCATCACGGCAACAATATCAAATTGCCGGTAAGGTAAGTGATCACGTCTCGACGACGTTCGGCAAGATCTCAGGCTCCATGCCGGCAAAAGACGTTGAAGCCTTGCAGCAGATCTCCGCTCTTGAGAGCGCCAGCGCGGACGATGTTTCGCGTATCGTGGATGACTTGGAAGCTTATTTCGAGCGACGACGGCTTCAACGATTCAAAACCGTGCTTGAGGAACTTCGTTCGCAAGACGCAGTTTCCAGCCTTCGAAAGTTGGGCGAGGAGATTCCGAATCAAACCGGGATGTCGATCGCACAGGCGGAGTTCTGGTCTGATACATTCGACCGAATGGCTGACGATCTGGTGGACCCGGCGTGCTCCGGAAAATGCCCAGGCGGGAAATCGAAAAGCAGTCTCCCCCCCTCCCTCGTCCTTGAAGCGATGAAGATCCTCGAAGCGGAGATGAATCTTCGTGAAGAGACTCGCGAGACTGAGCAGGCGCGAACGGTTATTACCAAAGGAGAATATGAAACGCGAGGATTCACTCTTTCTAAGTCCCAAGGCGAATTGACCGAACGGGTCGCGAAACTCACGAATGAGATTCGCAACCTTCCCGATGGAGAAGAGGAGTTTCCCAAGGAAATACAATTGCTGTCGGCCGTCGAACAAGTGATGCAGGATGCCACTTCGATTCTCCGTGAGCCCGATACCGGTGCCCCAGCAATCGCCGCCGAGACAGAGGCCATCGAACTGCTCCTTCGCTCTAAAAAGATCAATCCCAAGGGTGGAGGAGGCGGAGGAGGTGATTCGCCCGGCGGTGGAGGAACAGGAACCACCACCGACACGGCGCTAGCGCTGATTGGAACAGGGATCAACGAAAAGGAACTTCGTGAAGATCATCGCGTTGCGCAGTCGACGGGTGAATCCGGCTCTACTCTGCCAGAGGAATTTCGCGCGGGATTAGATGAATACTTCAATCGCCTCGAACGCGAGGAGAAGAAGTAATGACGATCACCAGTTATGAGAATCGACCGCGCTACCGGCTGAGTGCACTGTGTGCGCTCATCGTGACCGTTTTCACGAATCCTTATTGTACTGCGGATGAAGTCAAACCGAACAAACCGGCCAACGTTTTGAAATGGAAGGAAGAAGCGAGCAGAAAGAAGGAAGAAGCGAACAAACGAGAGGAGCAGATTCGGAAACAGCAGCAAGCAGCGATCGAAGCCCAATACAAGATGATGGGAAAGTTGTTACTCGCATCGGAACTCGGTTTTATTCGCGCGGTTTGCGATGTTCCTCTCGAACATCGTGCGAGAGTGAAAGAGGCCGGCGAAAAAAGTCTTGATGCCTCCGTTAAAATGTTAGCTGAGTTGCAATCGCAACCCGCTCGCGGAGCTCCCAAAGACATCCCGGAACCGGAAAAGTCGCTTCGAGTCGCACTTCAATCCGCGTTGAAAGAAGTCTTGTCGCCCGAGGAGTATGTCAAGTATGAAACAGAATTGAATAAGCGAAAAGAAGCCACCAAACATGCGACCATCGATCTGATTGTGAGCCGGTTGGACCAACAACTCTGGCTTTCGCCGGAGCAGCGAAACGCCATCACCGAAGATCTGATGAAAGAGTGGCGGGATTCAAACGAGAACTGGCTTTCCATCACCAATTATGGCAATCGAACGCTCCCCGCCATTCCTGACAAAACAATTGTGCCCCATTTAACCGTCCGACAAAAGTCGGCATGGAACAACATGCAGAAGATCAGCACCTCGACCATCCATTTTCTGAATAGGAACTGGATCGGTCTCGCGGAAGACCCGAACGACGACTACTGGGGAGACAACAGTAAAGAGGCGCCCGCGAAGGCGAAAGAGGCAAAGCCGGTCAGCCTGAGGCGTGTCCCTGAAGAAAGAGGGTCGGCATGACACTTCCTGGCTCTCTCCTAACCTTCGCCGAAAGTTGCAAATGGGCGATGTATTTCACCTTCATCCTGACGGGACGTGCGCTCGCGGCCCCCGATGATTTCGATGAACAACCGACTTCCCAGCCTGTTCCCACCGTTCAATTCAATGTCATGAATATCAATGTTGAGCAGCAAATCTTTCAACAACATGGTTCAGAACAGTCCGCACGGGACGAACTCAAAAATAGTCTTCAACTGCAAATGGAAGCGATCGATCAACTTTGCCATTTAGATGAAACACAGAAGGCGAAGCTTCTCCTGGCCGCGGAAGGTGACCTGACGCGGTTCTTCAGCACAGTGTCCGAATTGCGAGAGAAATACTCTCAGGTGAAAAACGATGGGAATGCCTGGAACGATTTCTGGCAACGTGTGCAGCCTCTTCAATCAAAATACAACCTAGGCCTGTTTCAAGAGAGCTCACTCTTCGAGAAAACACTTCACTCGACCTTGAACCAAGATCAATTGAAGCAATACCGTGAGTTTTCGAAAGAACGAAAGCAACGACTCCTCCGAACTCAATGTGAACTTGTCATCACGGACTTCGAGCGAACTCTGCCGCTTCAAGCAGACCAGCGACAACGGCTCACCACCCTGCTGATCAAAGAGAGCGAACGTTACACCAACCCCGGTGAGATTCCGCAGATCTACTGGATTCTTCGAATTCCAGAAGCAAAGCTCCGACCCATCTTTAAGGATTGGCAGTGGAAAAAACTCGAACCACAATTTCGTCAGCTCAACCCGAGACCGATCATCAACAATCGAAATCTCCTGAATATCCTCCCGCTAAGGCGACAATAAACCGGAACACCGTGATGATTGATCAGTTGAAAACAAACCATCGTCTCAATGATAAGTTTCCGCTGAAAGCGCTCGGAGGCTATCTGCTCCTCGCGATCGTCTTGCCGAATCTCACATTGGCGCAAGTACCCACTTTAAGTTTGGGAGAGAATGTCCCACGCGAAGTGCGGGAAATCTATGATCGCGGATTGCAATACTTGGCAACGACGCAGGACGATCAGGGGAATTGGAACGGGACCGGTGACAACGGACCGGGGGTCACAGGATTAGCGACGATGGTTTTTCTCGCGTCCGGAGAGGATCCCAACTTCGGTCTCTACAGCAACAACGTGCGGCGAGCGATTCGACACATTATTCAACAGCAGGATGCCACCACGGGATATATCGGCGGCACCAGCATGTATCACCACGGCTTTGCGATGCTCGCATTAGCGGAGGCTTACGGCACGCTCGACGATAGAGATCTTTGGCGTGCGGAGGAAAAGAATGGACGATCGATCGGCAGATCACTCGAACTCGCGGTTCGACTGGCTATCACTTCACAAAAGAAGAATCCAAGCGGTGCCTGGCGATACTCTCCGGATGCGGCGGATGCGGATACTTCCGTCAGTGGTTCGGTGTTGGTGGGGCTTCTCGCCGCTCGAAACGCGGGGATAGAGGTACCTGACAAAAGCATTGATCAAGCAATCAAATACTTCCAAGAGATGACTTCGGATTCGGGCGAAGTGGCCTACACAGGTGGACTCGGTGGTTTCGGCGAGTCGAGTGCTCGAAGTTCCATTGCCACTCTTGTTTACGCGGTCGCTCGCCGCAAAGATCTCCCGGAATTCAAAGCAACACTCCACTACTTAGTGGATCATTTGGAATCACGTAATCATGCCTACGCGGAATACACTCGCTATTACCAAGCGCAAGCTCTGTTTCAGGGAGATCTGGAGGCTTGGCAAAAATGGAATACGTTGCTCGTGCGGCAATTGAAAGCAGCTCAAGCATCGGACGGCAGCATCACTTCACCCCACGGCAAGACGATTGGCACATCCATGTCACTTCTCGCCCTCGCGCTGAATTATCGGTTCTTACCGATCTATGAGCGTTAACCATTAAACGGACTACCTGAGGAGAAGGAGCAGAGACGCCAATGGGGATTTCAGCAGGACTGCTTCTCGTCCTCATGACATCGTTCGGTCAAGTCGTTGCTCCCGCCGTGCCGGCAATGCAGGCCGGTCAAGTCGCCATCGCGGCAACCACTCTCGCGAGTGATCAGCCGGACGCCACTTCAGACGATTCATTCACTTTCGGCATTCGACTGCGAAACGGTGATTATGCCTCTGGAGAACTCGTAGAGACCCCCGACGCCAAAGAATGGATTGGTTGGAAATCTCCGGCATTCCAGAATCCGATCTCATTCGCAACGGACTCCATTGAATCCATAACGTTTGAGCAAAAGACGGATGCCGACTCTCCCGGCGAAAACTACCGAGTCAGCCTGATTGATGGAGCTTCATTGACAGGAGAGCTCGTCGAGATCACTGACGATAGTCTATCAATTAAGGCCCCTGACATGGGCAAGCTTACGATCCACCGCGACAGGCTTAATCGATTACTCCGCATCGATAAGTCTCATCAACTACTTTTCGACGGGCTCGATTCAGGCCAATGGAACCCAAATACCCAATGGACCGACGAAGGAGCAAAACTTATCTCGCGAATACCAAGTTCGCTTTTATCCGTGAAGAAATCATTTCCCGATCAACTTTTGGTTGAATTGGAGCTGTCTTGGGAAAAGGAATGCAACTTTGAATTGGGAATCGCTGCCGCTGATCCCTCTTTTGCCGCGTTCGCGAAGTTGGAAGTTTGGAGCGATCAATTGGTGATTGTGTCGGAACGAGAAAGGAATGCAGAACTTCAAGCGATTCAGAAAGTCGATTCGTCGCGGGCAGGGCAACTCGCGATTCAAATCTGTGTGGATCGAAAAAAGGGAAAGGTGATCGTGATCCCTTCAAACGGGGAGAAGCCCATCACACTCGATGTGTCCGATAAGTCGTTTGTACTGAATGGGGATGGCTTCTACCTACTCAATAAGAAAGGGACCCTTCAGCTCGATCGTTTTTCTGTTTCGACCTGGAATGGGGATGCGCCAGTTTCCGTTGACGGTAGCAAATCACGAATACTTTCGGCCGATGGAAAGATTTTTTACGGCAATGTGAAAGCTTTCACGCCAGCAAATCAACAACTGACAATCGATGTCGACAAGACAGACGAGTCAATCTCCATCAATGAATTTCGCGAAGTCATCTTTAACAACAAAACGACGGCCTCGGCCGGTCCCTGGTTCATTTCGACAACCACAGGAATCACTGTGATCGGGATGGTCGAGAGAATCGAACAATCGAAGATGTGGATCAAATCGGAGGGCATTCAAGAGCTCATCGGCATTCCTCTCGATCATCTGATCCACCTCCGCCATCCATCGACAAAGCGAGCCGCGAAGAACCCGAACCCATCCGAGGCGCAGTTCGTCGCCCATCAAACGAGCCTGCGAGGTGTGCTCGCTGACGGAGAGCTTAAGGACCCGGCATCGCTCCTCTTTAAGCCGCTATCGGCCAAGGATGCGGCTCCTATTTCAACCGCTGCATCCGCGCGAATCGTTTATCTGTCCGAGTCCCCGCTGCCGTCAACAAGTGCTTCAGCGACAAATGTCATGGAAATACGACAGGGAAACGGAGTCGTCATTCGCCGCATGACGAACACCAATACACCCATCACACGAATGAAGTCGCCGTCCCGGGCGAAAGAAACCCCGCACGTACTACATCTCATGTCAGGTGATCTCGTGCCCTGCCGCATCGACGCGATCGATGAAAAAGGGATTCATCTCTCGACGCCGATCATCAAGGCGAAGTTCATTCCTCACGATCAAGTAAGGGCGGTGGAGCTGATGCCCGATGTGGCGGCCATCGGATTAGGAAAGTTCAAACGGGAGAGACTTCTCACAGTGCCGCGTATCCAGCGAGACAGTCCTCCCACTCATCTCATCCGTTCGATGAACGGCGATTATCTAAGGTGCCGGCTCCTTTTGATGAATGATCAATCGCTCGAGGTTGAGATTCGGCTCGAGAAACGATCGATTCCTCGTTCCGGTGTGGCTCGAATTTTGTGGCTTGCATCGAATACCGAGACTGCTTCGACCCCTGGTAAGCCTGAAACCCCAGGCAGCTATTTCGTACAAGCAGTCTACTCGAATGGTAATCGATTGACCTTTCAACCAACGAAAGTGGAGGGCATGAAGCTCTTTGGGGAAAGTAAGCTCATCGGAGCTTGTGAAGTGAATCTGAAGGATCTCAATGCGCTACTCGTGGGCCCTGGAATTCATCAGGCGACGACGGCCCTCTCCTTTCAACAGTGGAAGTTAAAGGCGGCTCCTGATCCCCTTCCGAGTGAGAGTTCTGAGGGTGACGGCTCCAGTGGCCAAGAATCGGCATTAGTTGGCAAACCTGCACCCGGCTTTGAGCTCGATCACGTCGACGGCGGAAAATTTCGTTTGGCGGATGCCAAAGGCTCGATTGTCGTGCTCGATTTTTGGGCGTCATGGTGCGGCCCATGTCTGCAAACGATGCCGCAAGTCGTAAAAGTGGCGAGGGAATTTGCGGACAAAAAGGTTATTCTGATCGGCGTGAACCTTGAAGAGAGTGCGGCAAAAGTGAAAGCGGCGCTGGATCGCTTGGGACTAGATCTGAAGGTTGTCTTAGACTCTGACGGAGATACTGCGGAAAAGTACGGAGCCACCGCCATACCGCAGACAGTAATCATCGATCAAACGGGAAACGTCTCCCATGTTTTCGTCGGAGCGAACCCTCGATTTGACGATGTGCTTCGAGAGGCGATTCAAAAGCTTATCGAGAAAGATGCAAAACCCTGAACTCTTCAATAACGCGGGCACACATCACGAAGACAGATGGAAAGTGCGAAAGTCGCGGATTACGCGGCAAGCCGAGTTGACGTTTTCCAAGGCATATTGCCCACCTGACACATCTGTTCGAGCTCAAGTTGATCCTTGTGCGTATCCATCGATTTAAAGAAGCCGTCATGCTTATAGGCGAAGATTCGATTCTCTCTGGCGAGTTGCGGCAAAATATGTTGTTCGAGGTTCGTTCCCGGCCAATGCTTGAAAACCGCCTTGTCAAAGACGATGAACCCGGAATTGATCCAATGCTCGCGGAGAATCGGTTTTTCAGCAAAGTCGGTAATCCGCCCATCGTCATCTGTCACTACCGTGCCATATTGCGATCGGAGGGGAGTGCTGGTGACGGTCGCCAATCCGCCCTGCCGGCGATGAAACTCGACTAGTTTGTCGAGCGGCACATCGCATAGCCCATCAGCATACGTTGCGATGAATGTCTCCCCCAAAAGATGCTTACATTTTTCGATTCGACCGCCGGTGTCTGTTTCCGCTCCGGTGTCAATCAGTTCGACGTTCCAGCTCAATTTCAATCCGTCGAAGTAATCGAAGATGACTTCTTTTCGCCATCCGAGGGACAGAACGAAATCCCGATATCCCTGTTCCACGAAGATCTGCATGACATGCATGATGATCGGCTGACCGCCGATCGGCATCATCGCCTTGGGAGTAGTCTGAGTGTAGGGATAGGCTCGAGTTCCCTTTCCCCCCGCAAGAATCACAACCTTCATCGTCGAAGGACTCCAAGGCTAACGATTCGATTACTCAAGACCGACTTTTGACTCAATCAGCCGACAATCATTTCCACCGATTGAGAGTTTCTCACTAGATACTGGTCGCCGTAAATCCAATTGGTGTCAAGCCCGACTGGTGGCACCGTAGCCGTTTTCCCTCTGCCATCGATTCAGGTTTTGAAACATGCAACTGTTGCAAGGGAGGGTGATCCCGCTTTTTATCGACTAAGCATTCTCTTGATATCCATTCGAATTACCCATTAGGAATCGGTCCAGCCAAGAATCACCGCAAGACATTCCCTCGCCTTACCTTACAGCCACCACGAAGGAGACGATATGCATGCTCGCTCCTCTCCGGTCTACCATTCATCGGGCACGATTTCCTCCTCAAGCAGAAAGTCCGACAGGCCAAGGGATTCTCGATGACATGGGATTTTCGCCTCACGATCAGGGAGGGAAGGAATGCCTGATCTACTCGTCACGACCCCGTCGGGTCTCTACTGCCCTTCCGGGGACTTCCATGTCGATCCCTGGCGAGCCGTCCCCTCCGCGATCATCACTCACGCCCACTCAGATCATGCGACGGCTGGATCCGCTCGTTACCTGACGGTTGATGAAGGGGCCAAAGTTCTGAGCACTCGTCTCGGGCCGGAAGCGCTGATTCAAACCGTCCGTTACGGGGAGCCCATTCGAATTGGCGACGTGACGGTATCGCTGCATCCGGCCGGTCACATATTAGGATCCTCGCAGGTTCGAATTGAACGTGGCGGTGAAGTATGGGTCGTGACAGGGGATTACAAGACAGCGCATGACGCGACCTGCCGCCCCTTTGAACTCGTCCGATGTCACACGTTGATTACCGAATCCACGTTCGGGCTTCCGATTTATCGGTGGCAACATCCTTCAAAAACATTTGCTGAAATCAATTCGTGGTGGGAGACGAATAAGTCAGCCAAGATCGCCTCTGTTCTGTTTTCGTATTCACTGGGCAAAGCACAGCGACTCTTGAGCGGCATCGATGCTTCCATTGGACCGATCTATTGTCACGGAGCGATTGAACGTCTGAATCAGATCTATCGCGATAACGGTGTTCTCCTTCCAGAAACCATCTATGTCGGTGATGCCTCTCGCAAGACATCTTTTGCGGGTTCAATCATCGTCGCGCCGACTTCGGCTCGCGGCACGCCTTGGTTACGGCGGTTTGGAGAATTCTCCTCGGCATACGTCTCTGGATGGATGCAGATTCGGGGCGCACGACGACGCAGAGCCGTCGATCGAGGCTTCACTCTTTCTGATCATGCCGACTGGCCGGCGCTGCTCGATGTGATCCAAACATCGGGCGCGGAGCGAGTCCTTGTGACTCACGGCTTCGTCGATCCCATGGTTCGGTGGCTCAACGAAAACGGTTGGCAGGCCGCCCCACTTCATACCGAATTTCGGGGCGAATTGGACGAGACGAGTGAACCGAGCACGGCAAATCCAGAGGGGAGCGACTCATGAAACAATTCGCGGCCCTTTACGCTTGCCTTGATGAAACGACAAAGACTGGCCGGAAAGTGGAATGCTTGAGGGAATATCTCTCGCATGCAGACTCGGTAGATGCCGCTTGGGCGATTTATTTTTTGAGTGGGCGAAAGCCGAAACGATTGATTCGATCAACGGATCTAAGCCAATGGGGCGCGGAGGTGGCGGCGGTTCCGATGTGGTTATTCGAAGAATGCCACGAGTCCGTCGGCGATCTCGCGGAGACGATCGCCTTGTTACTTCCCGATCCGACCATCGCGAGTCATATGCCGCTCCATCAATGGGTAACGGAGAAACTGCTCCTCCTCCCGAAGTTAGATCCAACCTCGCAGAAGGAATTGCTGATCGATTCCTGGCGGCAAATGGATCGAATAGAGAGGCTCGTCTGGAACAAGTTGATCACCGGCGCTTTTCGGGTCGGCATATCACAAGCCCTCGTCATTCGAGCGATTGCGGAGATGGCGAACCTTCCCCCAGCCGTGATCGCGCATCGTCTCATGGGGACATGGGAACCATCGGCGGAATTTTTTAATGGCCTCATCACTCATGAAATCGAGGATGCCGACCTTACCCGCCCCTACCCCTTTTGTCTTGCTCATCCTCTCCAAGGCTCACCAGAAGAGCTAGGCGAAATCGATGATTGGCTGGCGGAATGGAAATGGGATGGAATTCGTGCCCAGATGGTTCGTCGCAAAGGAGTCATTTCGATCTGGTCCCGCGGCGAGGAATTGGTGACTGATCGATTCCCTGAACTGGCTCCAGCGGCATCGGAACTACCGGACGGAGTCGCGATTGATGGCGAGATCGTCGCTTGGAAAGGTGACCAGGTTCTCCCTTTCAGTTTGCTGCAACAACGAATCGGACGAAAGACGCTTGGAAAGAAGATCCTCGAATCGGTTCCTGTCCGATTTATCGCGTTTGATTTACTCGAATACGAAGGAGTTGATATCAGAGAGCGACCACTCGCGGAGCGCCGCCTTCATCTGGAAAAGATCGTGAGTGAATCGCCGGACTCAATCACTCTCAGCTCCGTCGAACAGGGCGGATCATGGAATGAACTCGCCCTTCGCCGCGAGGAAAGTCGGCAACGAAACGTCGAAGGAATGATGCTCAAGTCGAGACAATCAACATACGGCGTCGGACGTGTGACGGGGATCTGGTGGAAGTGGAAGATCAATCCCTACACGGTGGATGCGGTGCTGATCTATGCCCAACTCGGGCATGGCCGCCGGGCGAGCTTATACACCGACTATACGTTCGGTATCTGGCATGAGGGAAAGCTCGTCCCGTTTGCAAAAGCCTATTCCGGTTTGACGGATGAAGAGATCCGCGAGGTCGATCGGTTCGTTCGGCAGAATACCATCGAGCGTTTCGGCCCCGTTCGTCACGTTCGACCGGAGTTGGTGTTCGAAATCGCGTTCGAGAACATTCAACTTTCCAAAAGGCACAAATCGGGAATTGCCGTCCGTTTCCCGCGAATGCAGCGATGGAGAAAAGACAAGCCCATCGGCGAAGCGGATTCGCTCGAAAGCATTCGCGCGTTGCTCGAACGTGAGCCTGCGGATGACTCGAGCTGAACGTCGCGTGCTATTGCGCCCCCTCCGAGCTTCGTTCGGAATCAAAGTCTTTGGCGTGTCGCTTCAATCGAAGTGGATCTGGATCGTCATCAGTCGGTATCGTCGCGAAGAATCCGATCATCATTTCTTCCCAAGTCTGGGGCCCCCATCGAACATCCTTCGACGGATCGGGATTCGCAGGATTCTCCTTCGAGTTGTCGAAGTGCGCCGTACAGACGAGTTCCGTTCCCTTCGGAATGAATTTGGGCTCTTTCAGGTCATACCGAAGCTGCCAATTGAAATCGTAGCGGGGGACGTCAAGCAAGACCTCGCGGTCCCCATTGGGGTAAACGGCCTCGAATTTGAACGCCTTCCCGCGCAGATGCATGTGCGGAAAGAGCATCGTCAGCAACGCATCATCTTTGAATCGATGATTGGAAACCACCGGAACGTTTCCTTCACCGGCGGGGATACGGAACGTGAGGTTGATCGCCGCCCCACCGGCTGACGCCTTCTTGACGGTCGCCGGGTCGGCGAATTTGAAGCCGACGCGGCTGATGTCGTCTTGCGGCGTCCCGCAGGGTGTGTAGTGCATTTGAAAGAGAAGCTTGGAGCCCGCGGGAAGACGGACGGCGACTCCCTCGGGATAAATACGCGGCTGTTCTCCCGGTGCATAACCCGCGACCGGAATCCGCCCTCCCAGAAGACCTCCCCCGCCTCCCTGTCCTCTTGGAACGGTGGCGAAAACGATGATGTGGTGGACGACTTGCCGGTTGCCAGGGAGTGCTTCAGCGGCTTGAATCCATTTATCTTCCGTGAAGCCTGGGTCGACCGTGAAATACTTGTAGTCCACGACTCCCTCAGCCGGCACATGGAAAGGAGTCTTGTCGATCTCGAAAACAACATCGGGCTCCGGAATTCGCCACCCCTTCGCGAACTCGCGAGGCTTCGGCAGATCTTTGGCATCACCCTCCGGGCAGCCACCGTCGATCCATTCTTCGAAGTGTTTCTTCTCCTCCTCCGGCAGGCGATCATCATTCGCGAAGTGGCCATACTTGGGATCAGCAAACCAAGGAGGCATACGACCTTGATCGACGACCTCTTTCATCATCGGCGCCCATCCGACGACTTCACTGTAATTGGTCATGGCAAAGGGAGCCGCTTCCCCTTCGCGGTGACATTCGATGCAACGGCGTTCGATGATTCGGGCGATTTGATTGCTGTACGTCACCGATGTCGCCGTTTTCGCCTTCGGCGCTCGGCCGATCAAGCAGCCGGCAGGCTCCGTCTTGGCGATCTTGACGGAATTACCTGATACTAGCGCGGCAAGTGCATCTCGAAGTTCATGATGTGTTGCTTTGGGCTTCGCGTAACCGGCCGTCAGCCCGAAGCTATACTGATCATCGATTCGACCCTGGTACCGGATGTTTCCATCCCGGTCGAGCACGAAGACTTCGGGAGTTCGGGTCGCGCCGAGCATCTCCGCCAGTTTCCCTTCGTTGTCCTTCAAAAGAGGAAACGTGATCCC
>JAIEPU010000321.1 GCA_019748235.1 bacterium | reverse complement strand
GACGGAAGGTAGTCTCGGCTGAGCGAGGTGATGACGATCACGAATCGCTCGAACCACATACCGATATTCACGAACACGCAGATGATGAAGCTCGCCAGCGCACTCGTTCGGATCGCCTTGAACCAGTAGGCCTGTGGAGCGACGACATTGCAGAAGATCATCGTCCAGTAAGCCCAGGCATAGGGACCGAAGGCACGGTTGATGAATGTGAATCCTTCATAAGGATTGCCGCTGTACCACGCGACGAAGAACTCCATCCCGTAGGCATAACCGACGATCGATCCGGTGGCGAGAATGATCTTGTTCATGTTCTCGATGTGCCGCATCGTCACCACATCCTTCAATCCGAAGAATGCTCGAGCCGGCACGAGAAGACAAACCACCATGGCAAATCCACCGAAGATGGCACCCGCGACGAAGTACGGCGGGAAGATGGTCGTGTGCCAACCAGGGACTTGCGAGGTAGCGAAGTCAAAGCTAACGACCGTATGCACCGAGAGAACCAGCGGCGTCGAGATAGCGGCCAGAATCATGTAGGCCTTCTCGAAGCGGAGCCAGCTTCGGGACGAACCATCCCAGCCGAGAGAGGCGATACCGTAGGCGATCTGCTGGATCTTTCCACGGGCACGATCCCGAAGCGTTGCCAAGTCCGGAACGAGTCCCAAGTACCAGAAGAGGAGCGAAACGGTAAAGTACGTCGAAACTGCGAACACGTCCCAACAGAGCGGACTCTTGAAGTTCGGCCAGATGGCCATTTGGTTCGGATAGGGGAAGACCCAGTAGATCACCCAGATTCGGCCGACGTGGATTGCCGGGAAGATACCGGCCGTCATAACGGCGAAGATCGTCATCGCTTCTGCGGCACGGTTGATACCCGTTCGCCAATTCTGTCGGAATAGGAAGAGAATCGCGGAAATCAGCGTTCCCGCGTGACCGATACCGACCCAAAAGACGAAGTTGACGATCGGCCACGCCCAGAAGACGGGGCTCATATTACCCATGACGCCGACGCCGGTCGCGATCATGTAGCCGATCGCGCCGAAGAATAACATGGTCAGGCTGACACAGATAACGAACGCGACCCACCAAGCGATGGGGGTCTTCCGCGCCAACGGGATGTCACTGACAATCCGAGTGATGTCATTGAAGTCGTGATTTCCCGTGACGAGAGGTGCTCGTCTTCCAGGAGTCTCGACAGTGACGTCGACCGGACTCGTAATCGTTGCAGTTGCCATGGTCACCTAACCACTACTCGTCTCAACGAAACTTCGCGGACACTGTTTCCGACAGCCGCCGAGCATTCGTGCCCGCCAGCCTCTTTGATTTCAACTAGCTATGAGCAGGTTCCGCCTTCGCGGGCTGACCTTCCTCGTGCTTTTCCTCATGATCATGGCCGTGTCCATGCTCACCGCCATGATGGGCCTTCAAACGGGCCACCGCGAGAGCCGGGTGCGGATTGAGGACACGAGCCAGATAACGGGTGCGAGGATGAACGTTCAATTCGCCTAAAACTGCATAGGCGCGGTCATCGGCGTGCTGCTTCGAGACTTCTGAGTCCTTGTCGGCCAGATCGCCGAAGACGATCGCCCCGCTAGCACAGGCCTGCTGACAGGCGGTCTTGATCTCGCCGTCCTTGATCGGGCGCTGCTGGTTGTTCGCCTCGATTTTGACGTTCTGAATTCGTTGAACGCAGTAGGTGCACTTCTCCATCACACCGCGAGTACGAACGGTAACCTCGGGGTTGATGAGCATTCGGCGAAGGATTTCATTCCCCTTGTCGGCCTTGTCGAGATAGCCGGTGAAGTGGAAGTAGTTGAAGCGCCGGACCTTGTATGGGCAGTTGTTGGCACAATATCGAGTGCCGATGCAACGGTTATAAACCATGTCGTTCAAGCCTTCGTTGCTGTGCACGGTGGCCGCAACGGGGCAGACTTGTTCGCAGGGAGCATTCTCGCACTGCTGGCAGGTCATCGGCTGGAATGCGACTTCGGGGTTATTTCGATCTCCCGCAAAGTAGCGATCGACTCGAAGCCAGTGCATTTCTCTACCGCGAGCGACCTGTTCCTTGCCGACGATCGGAATGTTGTTTTCCGCCTGGCATGCCGTCACGCAAGAGCTGCAACCAATGCACTTGGCAAGATCAATCGCCATTCCCCATTGATGCTTGCCGTTGTAAGAGTTCTTCCACAGCGACACGTTCGGGGGCGAATGAATCATGTGAGCGGCGAAGTCAGGATGCGCCTTGAATTCGTCGAGATTCGCCTCGCGAATCAGTTCCGCGGCACGACGGCCCGTCTCTTCGCTGCCAAGCGATTCGATCGCGAAGTGCTCTTGAGTGGTTGCCAGCGTCGCCTTCTTGCCGGTTGACTTGATCGTCACTCCCTTAGCAAACCCGAAGGCTTCCGAGCTTCGAAGGGGTCCGACATCGACGCCGATCGATTCGAGCTTCGCCGGTGCAAATCCACCGACGACTCCCGCCATCGTTCGACCGAATCCGATTTCAAGACCAATCGAGCCGAACGCAAGACCGGGAACGACGAAGGCTGGAACGCTGATCGTGTTCTTCCCGAGCGTCAGCTCCACGAATGTCGAATCCGCGATGCCGAGGGCAGAGGCAGTCTCCGGACTGACGAGAGCTGCATTCTCCCATACCAATTTCGTGATGAAGTCCGGCGTTTCGAGCAACCAGCCGTTGTTCGCGTAACGACCGTCGTAGGTGTGCGGACTTTCCGTGAAGACAACTTCCAGCTCGCCGTTCTTCGGCTTCTCGGAGAGCTTCTCATCCCCTGGCTTGATGTCACCCTTCACGGTCACCGATGCGGCCGCGAATGGAGTATTCTCGAGGAATCCCTCGTGAACCGCCTTCTGCCAGCGAGCCTCATCGTTGCCGACAAAGGGCTGCAAGCTTCGGCGAACAATTCGTTCCCCGAGCGAGACGGTGGTCTCCGCCGAGATCTCACCCACCTTATCGCCGGCGAGCCAAGCGAGGATTTCGATTTCGGAGCGACCACCGAGGAGCGGCGAGATAAGCGGTTGACGAATCGTGACCGTTCCGTCGTAGCTACGGGTATCACCCCAAACCTCATACTCGTGCGCCAGCGGAACCGACCATTCGCTAAGAGCGGAGGTCTCGTCGTCGTACAGGCTGAGATGAATGGCGTGATCGACATGCTTCAGAGCGGCTCCGAAGTCAATGTCCTTCGGGGCGTTGTACGCCGGGTTGCCGCCGAGAATGAGAAGCGTTCCCACGAGCTTGCCGTTCATGGCTTCGACGAGCGAACGGAGCTGATCGATACCGGCTGGCGATCCGCCGAACGGCTCCTCGGTATACGTCACCGTCGCGCCCGCATTCTTCAGAATCCCGTTCAAGCGATGGACACGTGCCTGAAGAGCGGGAGAGTGAGAAGGGCCGATCGCGATGATCCCCTTCCCTTGGTTGCTGACGAGGTCGTGAGCCGCTGCGAGAATGATCTTGGTCTCGGCAGACTTCTCCGCCTTGATCTTCTCTTCAATGACCGCTGGATTCGCCAATCCCTCATCCACGAGTGCTTCGATTTGAGCAAGCACCGCCGGAATGTCGTTTGAGCGAACGGCGAGGCGATGGTCCGCATTCGCCCCCGTGGTGGTCATCTGACTCTCGGCAGCGTAGAGACGAACCATTCCTTTTGGATTGGTCGGCACACGGCGATCGGCCCACTCGCGAGTCAGCTTGATGCTGTTCGGATAGCTTTTGAACAGGTCGTAATCGAGCGCGACGATGACGCTAGCATCCGCGACGTTCAAGTGAGTTCGTGCGAAGGATCCGAAGGCAATCTGCGATCCTTGAATCGCATTATCCTGCGAAATCGCCTGGTATTCGAACCACTTGGCGGAGGGATACTTTTCGAGGAAGCGACGCTTCAGATCCGCGCGGCTGATAGAGGAGCTCGGCTCTGCCAAGACCGCGATTCCACTTCCCTTTTCGGCTCGTTCGAAGAGAGGAAGAACGTCCTTCTCGAACGTCTCCCAAGTCACCTCTTCCGTCTTGCCGTCGTGTCGGCGGGTCGGCTTGTCGAGACGATCAGGATCGTAGAGACCGAGAATCGACGCTTGCGCGAATTGAGTCGTGGCTCCGAGCGAAGCGGGATGCTGCGGATTGCCTTCGACTTTGATCGGGCGCCCATCATAACTCTGCAAGAGGAGAGCCTGGCCGTAACCCCCTTGCTCGCGGGAAGTGGCGAAATACTTAGGAACACCAGGAATGCGGTTGGCAGGACGCTTTACCTCGGGAGCGAGGATTTCCTTTTCCCAACGGCATCCACCGAGCCCACCTAGAGCCAGCGAGGCACCCATCAACTGGAGCCAACGACGGCGTGAAATACCCTCGGGATATTCCGCCGCAGCCTGCGGGAACTCCCGGTGCAGGACTTCGAGGAACTCCGCCTTGTTTTCGAGCTCGTTCAGGCTTCGCCAGTACGTTTTGTTCACGGCAATCTCGTATTAGCGGTGACAGGTGGAACAATTGGTCGGCGGCTTAATGCCACGCTGCTCAATGATCTCGCGACCGACATCCTCGGCCGTCTTCCCCTTCGGCGGCGTCCAATCCAACTTGGTTACCAGTTCGGGTGGACGAACGCGTGCTTCGGGATTGCGATGGCAGTTCAGGCACCAGCTCATGCTCAGCTCTTTCGCCTGGAAGACAACTTCCATGCGATCGACTCGACCGTGACACTCGACGCACGAAACGCCGCGAGTCACGTGAGCACTGTGATCGAAGTAAACGTAATCAGGAAGATCGTGAACCTTTTGCCATTCGACAGGCTTGCCGGACGCATAGCTCTCACGAACCGGCGCGAGCTTCTTGCTGTCTGAATGAACAGCCGTCGTGAGAACCTGACCTGCCGCATCCTTGGGGCTGTGGCAATTCATGCAGGTCTGAGTCGGAGGAATGGCGGCGAAAGCGGCTTTGTCGACTGTCGTGTGGCAGTATCGGCAATCGATCTTTAGATCGCCCGCATGGAGCTTGTGGCTATAAGGTACCGGCTGCTTGGGAGCGTAACCAACGTCTGTCGTCGCGGGTACTGCTCCATACCAGAGCACCGCGATGACGTAGATCAGTCCCAATGTGACGATGGGACCGAGTAGGCTCACCAGCGTATTGACCCACGCCGGAAAATGAAATCTGTCCACCGCTCTTGGTCACCTCTCGTGGTCAGAAGGGATTGGCAGGCCTTCGTGAGAAGACCAACCTGTTGACCTGTCAGCTCGGCACCACGTCTTCCGCCGAGCCACACTTACCGCTCTTTGACGACCGGAGCTAGCGACTCACAGTCACCAAAAAGGCTGTCGCTCACTCACCTTTTTTGAGGAGGGAGTCAGCAACGTGCGCGGAGAATAATCAGTACCGGGGCTGGACTCGAACCGTGTTAGATACCCTCGTCACGGTTGGTACTGAAGCTACCGCGCCATTTTGCACCTTCAAATGTGACAAATTGTCGCAATTCCGATCCACTTTCCTCGATTGAACTTCCGTCTTTCGAGAATCGTGTTCCTTCACCAATTTTCCTTTCCGACAAGGTAAGTCGAAGAAGGATGATCCTGGATCAGTTATCCACAAAAACTTTATGAGTCCTGACCCCTCGTGGATGCGACTGCGACAATGTGACGTGCGATTCGAAACATCTCATGAAAACGCCGAAAGGGTCGAGTAAACCCATTGAAAATCGCGGCTCACCAAGAGTCTGGATGCCTATGGGTTAGGCATTCCCATAAAAGAAGTCTGCTGGAACGTATGCCAGATTCTTCCTCGGCCTGAGCGCATGGTTCGGATACACGAGGCGAAACGGTTGCATGACGGCTACTGCAAGCGCGCCGTCTGCGTTCCTGTGAGAGCACTTGGGAAAGGTGAGTACCCCAGGCAACTTGCTTGCCTGGATTCCAAAGGCACAAGAGGGCTCTGCTCCCGTTCGTTCCTGCGGGTGGCCCAGGCAACTTGCTTGCCTCGGTTGCGCAGCAACAAGAGGGAACGAGCATTGCGGCAGGTAGCCAATGGGCAGATGCCTACCTGAAAATCACGACAACTCTTGGTATGCAGAGGGCTGCATACCCTACGTCTTCGTTGGACAGATGAAGAGGCGGGCCCGATGATCGTCACGCTTGATGGCCCCGCGGGAGCGGGAAAGAGTACCGCCGCCCGACTCCTCGCAAAAAAGCTTGGTTTCGAGTACCTCGATACCGGCGCGATGTACCGGATGGTGACGCTCGCCGCCACGCGGGAAGGAATCGCTCCGGCGGATGAAGCAAAGCTCGCGAGTTTGCTCGACCGAACGACGATCGACCTTCGGCAAGGACATGCCTTCTTAAACGGTGCCGACGTTTCTCACGACATCCGCACGCCGGAAATCACCCGATCGATCCAAGGCTTCGCCGACCATCCCCTGGTTCGTTCGAAGATCACCGAGCTCACCCGGCAACTAGCAGACACCAGAGACATCGTCACCGAGGGACGCGATCAAGGGACGGTGGTCTTCCCGCACGCGGAGTGCAAGTTCTTTATCACCGCGAGTGATGAGATCCGCGCTCGCCGTCGCTGGGAAGAGTTCGACGCCAAGGGAATCACCATCACGCTCGAAGAAGTCCTCTCCGCCCAACGAGAGCGCGACGCACAAGACGCCAGCCGACCGATCGGTCGCCTCACCCAACCCGACGACGCCGTCGTCATCGACACGAGCGAACTCAAGATGGACGATGTACTGGCGAGGCTAGAAACATTGGTGCAGGACCGAAGAGCGGAGATGGGTGGGTAGACACTAACCATCCAATCTTCGAACTGATGGAACGAATTCCCAAATAGGAACCGGACTGGTAGAAGTAAACCGAGACATCTTCATCGAGGTGATGCATTTCTCAGTCTCCATACGATTTTGACTTCCTTTTCCCCCTATTCTCGTTCATTAGAGTCATCGACCGAAAAGACTCGGTCATAATTCAAGAAGATCGATCTCACTACACTGCGTTTGCATTGGTATCCATGGGCATGTTCGCCTGCTGGTGCGGAATAGTAGTATTCTTCTCATGGAGCAACAATGATACGGGCGGGATCATTTTTGGCCTCTCTGTTTCGGCTGCAATGGCATTCGTCATAATATTAATCACCATTCGTCGACCATCAACAACTCGAGTAGTCATTTATAAAGATAAAAGACCGTGCAAAGTCCTTATTGTTTGTGCAAAATCGACAAAAAGACTTCGTCTCGACAGAATGTCTTTAATCGCGACCATCACATGTGATAGTGTCGATCACGAGGATTTACCTGTAACTTCGCCAAAAATGACATTATCACTCGAGGACAATCAAAAGTCGATCATCCTTATTGAGACTCGAAAACATGACTCCGTTGCCTATGAGCAGATGACAGATGCTTTGACACGAATCGGTTCGATCATCGGTGAATCGCGATGTAAAGATCAAACGATCATCTCAATAAATAGTCCAGAAAATACTCGAGCTCTATTCAATAGCCTGCCCGCTCCAGCACCGCGTTATCGCAAGATTAATTTCCTAAAGAACGGCATCCGGCTTTCAGACGCGCCGTCGCTGGGGTCTTGTGCGCTAGTCGCGGGACTCGTGACATACATCTTATTGATGCATAACTGGGATCAGATTCATTTTGGCATCGTAATTTCTTCGATATTAGTAATAATAATAGGTGTATTTACCGTTCGTTGGCACAGCGACTTCATCGAATTTGATACCTCAAATCAAATCATCACGATTCATCGAATTTTTAAGCGTCAGGAACTGAGATTTAGCGATATCATCGGCGTCATTTCAGTTTCGTACTATTCATCAGAAAGTAAATGTGTAGCCGACATCATGTTACTCCATGGTTCACCTGTTCAGAAAATACTAATTACGAGCACAAATTTCCGTGACGAGGTAAATGATATAATCGAACTTATTTGCCAAACCGTCAATTGTACATGCCTAGCCCAGATCTAAAGCTATTTCGAAAAGGTACCCCATCCCATCGATCGAGCATCTCGTCAATCTTGTTTGACCGTTAGCTTTGAATCCGACACAATCAATCGCTTCGTAGCAGGAAAATCGGAGTGATTTGAGTCAATCATTCGTTCGAATCCGCTGATGTCCCAAAAGGGAAACGATACTTCGATGGAGCATTCACGATCTTTCCGTGTGATCCCAGTACTGTTACTCGCTTCATTTTTCGAGACGGTAAACGCTGCTGATATTGCCGCCCCGAACGTCATTCTCATCGTGGCTGATGACCTGGGTTACGGTGACTTGGGCTGTTACGGGCAGAAGGAAATCAAAACGCCGTGCCTTGATCGATTGGCGACCGAGGGGACTCGTTTCACGGACTTCTATGCGGGGAGCACGGTCTGCGCGCCGTCACGGTGCGTGTTGATGACGGGACTACATACCGGCCACGCGCGAGTGAGAGGGAACGCGCTCGTTCCGCTTCTGCCGGAAGATGTGACGCTGGCGGAGATCTTTAAGGCCCGGGGGTACCACACCGGTATGTTCGGCAAGTGGGGACTCGGTGAGCCGGGCTCGACCGGCATCCCCAACAAGCAAGGCTTCGACGAATGGTTCGGCTACTTGAACCAGGGTCACGCCCACAACTACTATCCCGAGTTCCTCTGGCGAAATGAATCGCAAGAGAAGCTTCCCGGCAACAAAGCTGTGGCCGGGGTCGCGATTCGAAAGGGCACATACTCGCAGGACCTTTTCCTGAGGGAATCGCTCGCGTTCCTGGCTCAGAACAAAGATCGTCCGTTCTTTCTCTACCTTCCTTGGACGCTGCCCCACGCCAATAACGAAGCGGGCCGGGTGAAAGGGAACGGCATGGAGATTCCGAGCCTGGGCGAGTACGCATCGAAATCTTGGCCGGAGCCGGAGAAGGGGCGAGCGGCCATGATCAGCCGGCTCGATGCGGATGTCGGAAAGATCGTTGAGAAAGTCGCTGAGCTTGGACTGGCGGAAAATACCCTCATCCTCTTCACCAGTGACAACGGCCCACATGCCGAGGGAAATTCAATGGTTGAATTCTTCGACAGTAACGGCCCTCTTCGTGGTTCCAAGCGAGACCTCTACGAGGGGGGAATCCGCGTGCCGCTCATCGTTCGCTGGAAGGGGCATGTGCCAGTCGGAAAAACAAACGACACACCTTGGGGCTTCGTTGACATGGTGCCGACACTGGCGGCGCTGATTGATGCGGAAGTTCCGAAGGGGACCGACGGCGTCTCAATGCTTTCTGTCATTGAGGGAAGAAACTCGCCCGAACATCCTCCTCTCTATTGGGAGTTTCACGAACGAGGTTTTGATCAGGCCGTTCGCATGGGAAGCTGGAAGGGAGTACGTCACGGCATGGGGCCGATCGAACTCTATGACTTGAAAACGGACATCAGCGAAGAGCACAATGTGGCATCCGACCATGCCGATATCGTCCATCAAATGACGGAGTATTTGGCGACGGCCCGAACGGAATCCGAGCATTGGCCGGTTGATACAACGAAACAGAAGCAGAACCGGAAACGCCCGACGGCCGCGAAAGCCGAATGAGATGAGGAGAGACGCGTGAGCCGTACGAAGACTCTGTTACTCACGCTCTTCATATTGATTGCTCCAAATGGTTTGTCGGCTCAAGAGAGCGAAATTCAGCCCCCCACCGCTCCGCAGAATCAGACCGGCGAGCAGTCTCCCCCCGCTGGCGTGAGTTATGACGATCAAGAGAAGTCGAAACCAATTTCAACATCCCGCGAGGAATCGACCGACGGCGAGTGGCGGCATCCGGTAGCCCTCGGATTGACCGATGATGAATCTTCTCTCCTCGTCCTATGCCGGCGGACAGCGAGCCTTATCGTTCTTCCGCTGAACGACCCGTCAAAGAAACATTCTCTTTCATTGGGTGGCCTTCCCGAGTCGATGGTGAAGCTTGCCGATGGACGGTGGTGCGTTGCGGACAGCGATCGGAGTCAGATCCATCTGGTCAAATGGGATGGCGACTCTGTTGTCATCGAAAACTCGATTGACGTGGGTGACGAGCCCAAACAACTGATCGCATCGAGCCGTTCGCCGACCGTTTGGGTCTCGTTACGGACCGGCCATGCAGTGGAGGCGATCGATTCGTCGACGGGAAAGATGTTGTTCCGTCAATCGCTCGACTTTGCCCCGCACTGCCTGGCACTGGATCAAGAGGAGCAGACGCTTCTCGTCGCCGACGCTTTTCGTGGACGAATCGCCGCGTTAAATCCAGCGAACGGGCAATTGTTGATCACTCGCACGTTCCCCGGCACGAACATTCGCGGCCTTTGTTTCTCCGCCGACGGACAAGCGATTTACTTCACCAATCAGATCATCAGCGAGCGATCGATCATCGAACGAGAGTCGGTTCGTTGGGGGGCGTTCATCACTAATAACTCTCGACGAATTGCGAGAGACACATTCTTTGATCCCTCTATCGATATCGCGGCGAAGTCCGAACTCGGATTTCTGGGGGATTTCGGCAACGGCGCGGGAGATCCAGGCAAACTCGTGATGCCACGCAACGATTTAACCATGGTTTGTTTTTCAGGCACGAATGAAGTCGGGATCGACAATAGTTGGCCCTTCCGCTTTCGCCGCATCCGAGTCGGCCGCCGACCGGTGGACATCATCATCACACGATCGAGTGATCGAGCGTACGTCGCGAATATGTTCGACGACTCGATTTCTATCATCAACACTTCGACCGGAGGTGTCACCGGATCTCTATCGCTTGGTCCACTTCCATCCGAAACGGCTGAGATGCGAGGCGAGATCCTGTTTCATGACGCCTCGTTGTCACTCGATAGTTGGTATAGCTGCCAAAGTTGCCATACCGATGGGCAATCGAACGGGTCTAATTCCGATACGCTCAGCGACGGAAGTTTCGGCGCTCCAAAGAATACACCCTCCCTTCTCGGGGTTGCCCACACCAAGCCTTGGTCGTGGGTGGGTCGATTCGAATCAATAGAGGATCAGGTCGAAAGCACGCTCGAGAATACGATGCAGAGTCGCAGGGTCATTCGATCCAACATCGACGACTTGTCTGCCTATCTAAGGACGCTCGAACCCCGCAAACGACATTTCTCTGACAACGATCTCGCGAAACAAATGGAAGGGCGTCGTATCTTCGAGCGCGTCGGCTGCGCGGAGTGCCATGCGGGAGATCGCCTGACGACCTCCGCCACCTTTAACGTCGAGATCGATGACGGGCGCGGTGGGCACAAGGAATTCAACCCACCCTCACTCCTGGGAGTCAGTCAGACCCCTCCCTATTTTCATGACGGTCGAGCGGCGACCCTTGAAGAGGTGATTGGGACGTACAAGCATCGATTGAAAAGCGCTTTGGCGGAGGACGACCAGGAGTCGTTACTGGTTTACTTGAGGAGTTTGTAGCCCGTCATTTGTCGGCTTGAATCAACCGAAGAGATTCCACCAACCCATTTTTAAGTTTTCGCCAAGGAGTTCCTCGATCGAGAGGAAACCGCTGATTGACTTCCAGTTCGATGCCCGCATAGTGAGAATCGCCGAACTGCTTTCGAAGCCAGGTCGTGAGCCCGTCTGCCGTTCCGCGGTAGGGATAATTTCGACGAATAACGAGCTCAGGTCGCTGCTGTCTTAGAGACCCAATCCATCGATCAGCCATCCTCTTTTCGACGCTTCTTCCTGGATCATAGAGAAGGCCGACATCGGCCCGTCGAACATCCCCGTCTAAAACGGGAGTGAAACTGTGAACGGACAGGTGTAGGACCGTTCCCTGACGACGAATGGCCTGCTGGATGAGTTCAACGACCCGCTCGCGATACGGAGCATAGTATGTCTCGATTAATTGATCCTTGGTGGGACCATCAAGACCTTTTGTCACCTTTGAAAACAATCGCGGATGCCCGAGCGAGCGGTTCTGTTCGATCAATAACCGACTGATGGTAGTGAAGTGCAGGGGCGATTGGAGTTCGCGCGCAAACGCTTTCGCAAGTTCAAGAGCACCGGGATCGTAACCGCGGTGTGTCCGAAGCAACTCCGCGTGGCTTTTGAATAAGCTTCGGAACTCAGGCGGGATTTCATTGCCGCCATGCTCGCAGGTCACGACGAGCGCAAAAGATTGGGATGGTCTTTTGATCGTTGACTCCATTCCAAATGCCCGAGACAACTCCCTTCGCGGGCGATCAACGTCCCGCTTTCAGAAAGGTGATCAGGTCCGCCATCTCTTGCACGGAGACATCTTTCTCGATCCCGACGGTCATCAGTGACTTTCCGCTCGACGTCATCGTGTCGATCTCGGCCCGAGGAACGACCGTTTCCACCGCGCCTGCTTGAAGAAGAACGATCGATTGGGGAGTTTCACGAAGAACGCGTCCTGTCATCGACCGTCCATCTTGCAATAACACGGTGCAACTTGCATAGCGTGGTTCGACGATTCGATTCGGATCGATGATATCACCCAGCAATTGCTCCGGAGTCTTATTTCTGACGTCGCCGATATCAGGCCCAACGAGTTTTCCTTCTCCGAAGACACGATGACAATTCGAACAGGCACGCCTGTAAATCTGCCGGCCCCGTTCGACATCACCGGGGGTCGTCAGCGCCGTTCTGTACTGCTCCATGATTGCTTGCCGATCACTGGACACCGCGCCACCGAACAGCATTTCCGATCGACTCTTGATCGTGGCGTTCCCACTCGCCAACAGTATGGCGCGTTGGTCGACCCCAATCGTCCCTGCTGGAATCTTCTTCGCGTCTATTGCATCTAATAGTGCGAGAATGGTTGAGCCCCGTTGGAGAAAAAGAGGTATGGTCGTCTGTTTCGTTTGAGTCGTCAGCCGATCCCATCGCGAAATGAGTTCTAGGAGAAGTTTCTCGTCTACTCGCGTTAGAATGACATCATTCGCGGCGTATTGGATCTCAAGCGGTTGATCCCGATCGAGACAATCGATGAGGCACGACACTACTTCTGAACCTGAAAGATTGGCGAGACATGCGATGGCGGCAAAGCGGTCGATCATCGCGGCACGCGGGTCATTTGCTATTTGAATGGCCGACTTCACAATGGGACCGATTAATCTTGACTCTTTCTCCCATTTTGAAGGAGGTTTCTCGATGAGAATCGAAAGATTAGGAGGGATCCGTCCGCCGGAATGCCTTGGCATCCCGTTCGCCACTCCGCGCAAGAGGGAGAAACTCCAAAAGTTTGATTCCTCCGAAATATTGACGATGTCCTCGAGCAGGTAACGAAAT
>JAIEPU010000302.1 GCA_019748235.1 bacterium | reverse complement strand
CGAAAGGTCTTGATCTCTATCCTGCGCTCAATGAGATTGTGATTTCAGCCGGTCCTCCTTTTCGAATCACGGCGATCGAGCTTGCCATTGATGGAGACAATGTCGCGACGTTTAACGGAGACGGCCTCATCCTAAGCACGCCGATCGGGAGCACGGCGCATAACCTGGCCGCGGGAGGTCCGATTCTCCGTCAGACGTTACCCGCCGTCGTGATCACGCCGATCTGTCCGCATGCCCTTACGTTTCGACCGCTCGTGGAGTCGTCGGATCGAGAGTTCACACTTCGTTGCCCCGATGCTACGGATGGGACGACGCTGATCGTGGATGGTATCTATCAGATTCCAATGAAACAGATCGAGTATGTGACCCTCGTCCGCTCCGATGTCGACTTTCTGCTCGCGCGCATACCGGGTCGGAGTTACTATCGAACGCTGACGGAAAAACTTGCCTGGGGAAGCTCCCGCCTACGTCCCTAGTTGAAGACGCTCTATCCTCCAAAATCTGAATTGGTCTTGATCCATAACGTCGATCGATCCACTTTCATTGGGTGGATTGAATCTCCGCTTTGATCGACTTAAGGAATCGGCCGATTGACTCGTGATGAATGGATCGCGGCTTCCGACGAGATGCTGCTCCGTTCGTCGAGCGAGGATTTCTACCGAGCGAGTGGTCCTGGCGGTCAGAAACGGAACAAAACGGAATCAGCCGTCAGACTTCGTCATCCCGAGACCGGCCTCATCGTCGTCGCCGTTGAAAGTCGTTCACGGCAGGAGAATCGCGAACGGGCGGTCAAAAGATTGCGCGAAGCGATCGCCAACAAAATTCGTGTCGACCTTACGCGTGGAGAGATTCCTCTCATCGTTCAGTCCGCTGCCACGGAAGGATTCAAGATAGGCAAAAGGGATGTTCGCTTTTTGCCTCTCTCGGCAGCCCTGCTCGACATGATGGTTTCCTACGAGGGAAAAGTCTCCGAACTGGCGGACGCGTTAGGACTCGCCACGGCGAAAGTCGTGAACTTCCTTCGCACGACGCCGGAGCTTTGGGAGGAAGCACAGCATCTTCGTGATCGTTTTGGATTGGGACATTTGCACTAGACCTGTTTCGTCACAAAGTCAATCAATCAGAAATCGGTGAGCGAACGTCACGATCGTTTCACCGAATGTGCATCCGTCCAAGCTTGGTCGCTAGTCCCAAGCTCACGAGGAAATCGGAGTTTTATTATCCGGAGCTCTTGGTGAATGCTCCAGGATGGAGTTACAATCGAAGCCGGTTCATGGTGAGCCAGCTTGACACATCTTGGTCGAAATGTTGCAAATCGGTTGAGAATGATTCAGGTCGAGTGATCCTTGGGATTCTAAGGTCATTCGCTCACCATAGGCGATTCCGTCCTGTCACTGTGATCGCCGAAAAGGAACTCGAGAAATGATCCACTACACGTGCGACATGTGCTGCAGGGACATCACGGACAACGAAAGTCGTCATGTGGTTTTCATTGAACTTCGACCGGCGGAGTCGGCGCTGGAAATCACGGAAGAGGATATCGAAGAGGACAACCTGCACCAGATCAGCGAAGCACTCAAGGAAATGGAGGCACGCGGCGAGGAATATCTGGACGCGGCTGCTCCAAAGAAGTTCCGATTTGATCTGTGTGACGAATGCCGTGACCAGTTCGCGAAGAATCCGCTCGCCCATGCGGTCATGCCCAAATTGAACTTCAGCGAGAACTAAGACTGCCGTCCGGGTCGGGAGTACCACATCCTTTCGTTCGCTCGACCCTTCTTCCCCTCATAAGTGATTCCGCTTCGCGGAATCGTCCTGTTTCGCCTGCAGTCCGTGCCTTCCTGCCCTGTGCGGTCTCGCTCACATCTTTTCATCGCGGTGTTTTCAATCGTGTATCTCCCGCAGCCCTCGGCGTGACACGCGTGGAATGATCGAGGTGTGTATTAGTATGGGTCGTTCCCGACCCAGCATGTTCGTCCTCTTCCAACGCGTGAGCTGGGGCGAGACGACCCGGCCTCCAAAGTCCCTGCGCTTCCGAAGTCAGGAATGAGAAACACGCTTTCACGATGAATACTCGTGAACAGCCGTGCGGTTTTCGAAGGAATGAGGCAAAGCAAGTTCGTGTGAAATCACCCTGACGGTTCCGGGAAGGTGAAATCGTCACGATTAGAAAAAAAGTTTTTTGGGATGGGACACTCCAAAATGGGGCCAAAAATCCGGTTAACTGCCTGAAAAGCTTACCTATCCCTCCTTTTGAGGCCTTCCCACTCCTGCCTAACAATCCAATTTACCCATCGAGCCCGCATGACTCAGTTTTCTGCTCATTCTCAAGGCCTGCATTTCCGATCTAGTACCTAGCTGCGGTGCCCTGCCTGTTCTGAAGGTAGAGCACGAACTGAGCGGTTAAAGGAAACGGTCAAGACCCAGAGTCCCTGGACCGGAGCCTTTGATCCAAGCCGATGAATCGGTACTCCCTTACCGATTCAACACAGTTCCACCCGCGCGGCTATGGAAGACCAAAGCCGTTAGAGAGCAGACATTTTGGAACTGGAGTGCCAACAATGAGGAAGGTGTTTACCACCGGCCAAGTTGCCAAGATTTGCAAGGTCGCCCCGCGGACCGTCAGCAAGTGGTTCGACTCCGGTCGCCTCGTTGGATACCGAATCCCCGGGTCTCAGGACCGTCGTATCCCACGTGAGCACCTGATCCGATTCCTCAAGGAGCATCAAATGCCCCTTGGAGAATTGGAGGAAGAAGCCTACAGCAAGATCCTCATCATCGGGACAGACCGGATGCTGATCGAGCGCTTGCATGGAATGCTTCCGGAAGTCGACGACTATAAGGTTCAGATTGCCCACAGTGGCTTCGAAGCTGGAATTCAGGCCGAATCGTTTCACCCTGATGCGATGGTCCTGGATCTGGCGATGGGCCGCAGTGAGGGTCTGCAAATCGTCGCAAATCTTCGCAAGAACAACAACTATGACGATGTGATCATCATCGGCCTTGCCGCTGAGGATGAACCGAATCCCGATGGACTTACGTCCAACGGATTCAACGAAGTGTTCAAGAAGCCGTTCGACCCCGTCCTCTTAACCGAACGTCTTCGCACGCTTATCCGCCAGCGGAAGGATCTCCTTTAATTCGCTAGCACCCGTTATTTGAGAGTCAGGTCGCTTCCAGATCAACTGCTCTCCAGTTCCACATGATCTCTCAGCCGATCGTCCGGTCAGGGTCCCGGTCGATCGGCTGTACGGGTTTCTTGACATCTGTTCTCCGAAGCAGTTCCAAAACGGCCGCAACGGTAGACCCGACCCGGCCTCGGGCGAAACCGATGTTTTGCTTGATTTGTCGAACAGTTATTGGTTACGACCGCTTTAGGAAACTGCGATCAGCAGGTTGAGCCTGTTGAAACACGAAATTCCCTCCCACCGTTTGCCGAGATCTTGCGGTCGGCTACTTCGTCGCCTACAAGATCTCGTGGACGGCAGGGTCCCCTGCAATTTCTTCAACAGGCAGCTATTCCTTCCCGACAAACCGTTTTGGCGCTAGATTCCGCCCCGCGCTGGCCGTATATTCCCAGCACTTTGAGTTGTTGGCCGATAGGTCGTCAAATCCCGCGGAAGACCGTCTGGGACACCGGCGAGTCATCGCCCGTCGGCACTGCCGCCAACGAGTGCATGCATGGCGGATCGAGAGATCCACCTAACACGAAAGGGAATCCCGCATGTCGATTTTCGTAGGGGAAGCTTTGGTCGGCGAAGGCAACGAGGTTGCCCACATCGATCTCTTGATTGGTCCTAAGTCCGGTCCGGTCGGTACCGCCTTCGCCAATGCTCTTGCTGATCAGAAGGCTGGTCACTCGAATCTTCTCGCCGTTCTCGAGCCGAACCTGGTCTGCAAGCCCGCTACCGTCATGATCACAAAGGTGACGATCAAGGGTGCGAAGCAGGCAGTTCAGATGTTTGGCCCCGCGCAGTACGCCGTCGCCAAGGCGGTCGCTGACTCGGTCGCGGAAGGTGTTATTCCGAAGGACAAGGCCGAGGATTACGTGATTGTTTGCGGCGTCTTCATCCACTGGGAAGCGGCCGACGACAAGAAGATCTTCGAATACAACTACAAGGCCACCAAGCTCTCGATCGCTCGCGCTCTGAAGAATGAGCCGTCGATCGACGAGATCACCGCGAAGAAGGACACGGCCAAGCACCCGTTCTCGGGCGTTTAATTGCCGTTAGAGACATTCCAAAGCCGCTGTAGCGTCAAAAGCACGATCGATTCCTGTGAAACAATCGCGTCCGCCGCTACAGAGAATGTTGGTCCGCTTCAGAATCTTTGACCGAATAAGAGCTGGTTCCTGTTCTGAAAGAATGGGGATCAGCTCTCTCTATGTCGGTCCAGTGACATCTTGATCAGATAGAATAACGGCAAGTCTTTCTCGTGTGTCATTCGTTCAGTGTGTTTGTTCTCTCGATAGATGGGCAATTGCCATGGCGACGAAACGACGAATTCTGGTTCAGCTCGACAATGATGCTCACCCGAGCGTATTCGATCGTGTGGTGGCGATCGACGCTGGGGTAGAGGAGCTATTCTCCTATGGCAACATCGAGCCCGATGCGGTCGAAGCACTCGTTCATGGTGCGATCTTCACGCGCGGCCCGGCGGATCTAAAGAATACAGCGATCTTCGTCGGCGGAAAAAATGTGACCCGAGCCGAGGAAATCTTCGTGGCCGTGCAGCGGGCCTATCTCGGTGCTTTCCGCACCAGTGTCATGCTCGATCCGAACGGCGCGAACACCACCGCCGCCGCTGCGGTTCTCACAGCCAGCCATCATCTCGACCTTGCGCGAACAAAGGCACTCGTCCTTGGCGGAACGGGCCCGGTCGGTCAACGCGTCGCCCTTCTTCTCGCTCGCCAGAAAGCGGCCGTGTGGGTTTCCTCACGCAGCAAGGATCGAGCACAAGATGTTTGCAACGCGATCACAGAGAAAGTTCCTGACGCCAAAGTCTTCTCTACTGCCGAGTCGCATACGGAGGGGAATTCGAATCATCCCGAACATTTCAATCTCGTCGTCTCCGCCGCCGCTGCCGGTGTGCGTACGATCTCACGTGCTCAATTGACGGGGGGAGAAATGCTCAAGGTGGTGATGGATCTGAATGCCGTGCCGCCGCTCGGCATTGAAGGAGTTCAAATCACCGACAATGGTCGCGAGGAGAATGGCATTAAGTATTTCGGCGCGATCGG
The DNA here is from genome assembly GCA_019748235.1 of bacterium. Classification (GTDB taxonomy): domain Bacteria; phylum Planctomycetota; class Planctomycetia; order Kolteriales; family Kolteriaceae; genus JAIEPU01. The sequence goes on along the minus strand of JAIEPU010000302.1, from coordinate 7,992 downwards.
CGTCGGCGGACTCAAAATGAAGATCCACAAGGCTTCCGTCGCGAGCCTTTTTCACTCCAATGATCAAACGCTTGACGCCGAGCAAATCTTCGACATCGGCCAGCGATTGGAAGTGGCGTAAAGCACCAGACATTTCGAACTGTACAGAGCATCCGGATAGTTCACTTCACGGGATGGCCCCGATAACTCGTTGTCGGGGTTGCGGAGCAACAAGAGGGCGAAATATCTGATGCATCCAAATATGCTGCATAAGTGAGATATTGCTCTGTAACAGCGATCCCACTTGTGCCGTCAGCACCCAGGCAAACAAGTTGCCTGGGCCATCCGTCAGGCTATTAAGCATGCCACCCGATCGATGGCCAGACGATACACGAGGTATTCAAGCATGAAGGGTATGCAGAGGACTGCATACCCTACAATTTGCCTGAGATTGAGTTTGCATTACCCTCTACAACCCCAGCACATCCGCCATCGCGTACTGGCCGGGGGCCTTGCCGACGAGGAACTTGGCGGCGGCGACCGCTCCCTTCGCATACGAGTCACGGCTCGAGCTGCGGTGAACGAGTTCAAGCGTTTCACCGATCGCGGAAAAGATGATCGTGTGCTCGCCGACATTGTCTCCACCACGAATCGCGTGCAGGCCAAGCTCGTTACGCGGTCGCTCGCCGATGATTCCCTCTCGTCCGAACTGACGCTTGGTGAGGTTCATCTCCTTCTCGATGATCTCAGCGAAACGAAGCGCGGTACCTGAAGGACTATCCGCCTTGAAACGGTGATGATGCTCGATGATCTCGACATCGAAATCTTTACCCTTGAGCGCTTTACCCGCTTCCCTGGCCAGCTTGAAGAGCAAGTTCACGACGAGGCTTAGATTGGCCGCTTTTAGAATCGGGATCTGGCCCGATGCCTTCTCGATGAGAGCGAGTTGCTCCGGCGTGTGACCCGTCGTTGCGACGACAAGCGGGAGTTTTCGCTCGACGCAGCGATTCAGGATCTCGATGCTTGCTTCCGGCAACGAGAAATCGATGACGACATCGAGCTTCGCCGGAAGTTGATTCGACACCGCTACGCTGAGATTGCCGAGACCGCAAATCTCGCCGATATCTTTACCGGTCTGCGGGTTGTTAGGCGATTCGATCGCTGCGCCGACTTTGGTTTCGCCATCCGACACGACGCAGTGAACGACTCGTTGACCCATACGCCCGCAAGCGCCGTTCACGCCGACCAAAATTGCCATCTGTTCCCCTCGAGTTCTCTGCGCGATTCTCGTCGACCACGACATCAATGTTTAAATCGCGGCTTCAATCGTTCCGACCGGTCCACCCAGCGTATTCTTGATAGGAGGATTGACCGCTGCGCGGATAGCGTCCCAGTTCAAGTCAGGCAGAATCTCCGCCAACACCCGGCAAACGACAATGGCTAGCGCTCGGCTGCTGCCGTCGGAACTTTTGATCGCGAGTCCCATGCTGAGTTCAGGGATTCCGATGCCGATCACTCCCTCGGCCCCACCCTTAGAAAAGGCTCGAAAGCCGACATGCTTTCCAAAAACGGCGGTGAATTGGTCGGTTCCCGAAACCATGCGAGGGTGCGCGCGAAGGGCATGCGAGACACGAGCGGTGGACTGATGCAAGTCTTCCAGCTTCTTTGCCTCACTTGCGAGCTGGGCATACATCACCGCCATCTCGCGAATCGGGAGGTAGAACGTCGGCACGCCGCATCCGTCGGTGCCGGTCGGAATCTTCTCACCTTCCACCCCCGCGAATCGCGCGACGTTCTTTGCATTCATCTGTTGCAGCGGATGATCGGTTTGCAAATACGTCTTCTTATCCCAACCGGCAGCGACACAGGCCGACAGCATGCCGGCATGTTTCCCCGAACAGTTGTTGTGAATTCGTGTCGGCGATTGACCTGCTTTGATCAATGCGTCTCGGGAAGGGACGTGGATCGGCGGATGCGGACCGCATTGCAAGTCATCTTCTGTGAGTCCCGCTTTGGCGAGAATGGACCTGACGCCCGCCAGATGATCGGGCTCGGCATGATGCGAGGCACATACGAGCGCGATCTCTTCCTCGGTCCAGCCGAATTTATCGGCTGCTCCCGTTTGTAGAACGGTGATCGCTTGAAACGGTTTCGCGGAGGAACGCATGAACGTGGCGACATCGGGATCGCCGAAGGCATGTTCAATGCGGCCGTCCGCATGACATAGCACCACCTGTCCGAAGTGCTCGGACTCGATGTGCCCGTTCCGTTTGACACGCGCGATACATTCCGCTTGTTTCATGGTTCACAGCCGATGTGTTAAACCTTGGGTCCCGCCGCGACCAGGTGCTTCGATGCGATCCCCTCATACTTCTTGAAGTTCTCGACGAACTGCGCCGCCAGCTTTCGGGCACTCTCGTCATACTTCTTTGAATCAGTCCACGTCAGTCGAGGTTGTAACACTTCGCTCGGCACATTGTTGCATGTTTTCGGAATCGCCAGACCGAAGATGGGATCGTTTTCGTACGCCGCTTTAGTGAGCGACCCGTCGTGAATGGCGTCGAGAATCGCGCGCGTGTGAGGGAGGCTCATTCGCTTACCGACTCCGTGCGGTCCACCGGTCCATCCGGTGTTGACGAGCCAACAGTCGCTGGAATGTTGCTGCATTCGCTCCGCTAACATCTGGGCATATTTGGTGGGATGCCACACCATGAACGGCGAACCGAAACAAGCGGAGAACGTCACTTGCGGTTCAGTGACTCCGACTTCCGTCCCCGCGACCTTCGCGGTGTAGCCGCTGATGAAGTGATAGCTCGCCTGATCCGGCGTCAACTTTGAAACCGGTGGCAAAACGCCGAACGCGTCGCAAGTCAGAAAGATGATGTTCGTGGGATGACCGCCGCGACAGGGGATCTTGGAATTGGGAATGTATTCGATCGGGTACGATGCCCGCGTGTTTTCCGTGATCTTATGGCTTGAGTAATCAACTTCGCGCGTGTCTGGATCGTAGACGACGTTCTCAAGAACGGAGCCGAACTTGATCGCGTTGAAAATCTCAGGCTCTTTTTGAGGCGAGAGGTCAATGCACTTGGCGTAGCAACCTCCTTCGATGTTGAAGATGCCGTTATCGGACCAGCAGTGCTCATCGTCACCAATCAAACTTCGGTGAGGATCAGCAGAAAGAGTCGTTTTCCCGGTTCCCGACAACCCGAAGAAAAGCGACACGTCTCCCTTCGCCCCTTCATTCGCGCTACAGTGCATCGACAGGACGCCGCGTTTCGGCATCCAATAATTCATCGCCGTGAAAACACCTTTCTTCATCTCACCGGCATATTGCGTCCCAAGAATGGCGAACTCTTTATGTTCGAAGCTGAGATCGACACTCGTGGATGACGTCATCCCGCCTGTCAGCGGATTGGCAGGGAACGCCCCGGCATTGAAGATCGTCATGTCCGGCTGACCGAAAGACTTGAGCTCTTCTTCCGTGGGGCGGATCAGCATGTTGTGCATGAAGAGGGCATGGTAAGCCTGAGTGCAGATGACGCGGATTTTCATCTGATATTCCGGGTCCCAGCCGGCGTACCCATCGAAGACATAGACGTAATCGCGACTGTTAATGTAGTCGATCGCGCGCTGACGATTGATGAGGAATGAGTGCTCATCGAGCGCGATATTCACCGGTCCCCACCAGACGTCATTCTTGCTGTCAGGGTGTTCGACGATCCGTTTGTCTTTGGGGCTGCGACCTGTCTTCGACCCAGAACGAGTGGCGAGCGCGCCCGCCGAGGTAATCGCGGCCGATTCACGAGAGACGGCATATTCGTAAAGCAACGGGGGGGATGCGTTGTGAATGATCTCTTCAACGTTGATTCCGAGATCCTTCAAGTTAACTGGCAGCATCATTCCCCCTGTGGTTTCTGCCGCGAGATTCGCGCGCGGCTTGGTCGTGAATAAGTCGAACGACTCTTTCCTCTTTAAGGAGAGTATTTTCGCTCATGGTGACAAATCGTTAGCGGGGGTCCAGATAGTTTCTAGCCCACAGTTCGAGCATCACCAAGCTCCAGAGTCGTCCACTGTGATCCCAACGTCCTGACAAATGTTCCTCGGCCAAATCCCTGACCGCCCGCTGATCGAACCACCCACGATCAGGAGCAGAAAAGAGCGTCTCCTCGAGCAGCGGTATCAATTCACCTCGAAACCAATGATCGAGTGGAACACCGAAGCCCATTTTCTTCCGTCGGCGGATTTCCGGCGGAAGGAAGCCAGCAAAAGCTTCCTTGAGAATCACCTTTCGGTGCATTCCCTGCATCTTCCGATCGACGGGCATTCGCCCCACCAGATCGACAAACTCATGGTCCAACATTGGCGAACGGCATTCAAGACCGTGGGCCATGCTGGCGATGTCCACTTTGTTCAAGATGTCTAAGGGAAGATAAGAGTTCACATCCACATAGCTTGTCTGCGTCAAAAAGTCGCGGCCCGGAATGTCGTCATAAATCGATTCGAGCCATCTCTCTGGATCGTTCCCCGTGATCCGACGATTGAATTCCTCGGAGTAGAGACGCTGGCGCCGATCCTTGGAAAAGATCGTGACAAACTGCCGATAGCGGGCCCTGGGAGAAGCCGCAAGAGCTTCAAGCAAACGTCTCGCACGGCGAAGCGTCGACTTCTGACGACCAGAAGTTGGAATATTCTGCCACCATTTCGCCGCCGCGATTTTTCGGAGAGATTTTGGAAGTCGATCGAACCAGGCACCGAGCCGAGCCGCTTCGTAGCGATCGTATCCGAGGAACAATTCGTCTCCCGCGTCACCGGTCAGCGCGACGGTCACATGCTGTCGAGTTGCTTGAGACACGTAGTACGTTGGGATGGCCGAGCTGTCGGCGAAGGGTTCATCATAAAAATGGGCAAGGTCATGGACGACGTGAACCGCGTCGGGAGTGACGATGAGCTCTTGGTGGTCGGTCCCCAGATGTTTCGCCGCCATCCGGGCGTAGTGGGTTTCGTCATATTCCGCGATCGGAAAGCCGATCGAGAAGGTTCGGACCGGCGTGGATGAGAGTTGCTGCATGATGCCGACGATGATCGTCGAATCGATTCCACCCGATAGGAAGGCTCCGATCGGAACGTCGCTGATCATGCGCAGTCGCGTTGCTTCGGTCAGTGTTTCCCGGACCGCTTCGACATCTTCGTCCCACCGTCGTGTCGACTCCGGTGTGAATGCCGGCCGCCAGTAGCGCTCGACGTGAAGTTTGCCATCACGATAGATGGCGTAGTGCGCGGGAGGCAACTTCTTCGCCGCCCGATAGATCGTCCGGGGATGGGGGACATATTGATAGGTGAGATAGTCATCGATCGAGTTCTCATCGACCGTGCGATCGAATGACGGGTCAGTCGTGAGAGACTTCAATTCACTCGCGAATCTGATCCCCTCGGCATCTTCAGAATAAACGAGCGGCTTCTTACCCAACCGATCGCGCGCGAGAAAAAGGGTTCGCGTTCTTCCGTCCCATAGGGCAAAGGCGAACATTCCCCGAAGTCGGCCAAGCATGGCAGGTCCCATCTCTTCCCAGAGATGGACGAGGACTTCCGTGTCGCTTTCCGTTCGAAAGCGGTGCCCTTTGGATTCCAGCTCCGGACGAAGGGATTGGAAGTTGTAGATCTCGCCGTTGAAGGTCACCCAAACGGTTTCGTCTTCGTTAGATAACGGCTGAGCGCCGGTGGAGAGATCGATAATGCTGAGTCTTCGATGTCCGAGAGCGACACCGGGTTCCAGATGAATTCCCGATCCATCCGGCCCGCGATGCGCGATCGCTTTTGTCATCGCCTCGATCAGATTGCGATCAACAGGTCGCGATGGATCAGACCAGACAATTCCACAAATGCCACACAAATTCGATGTCCCACGTTTGATGGATCATGAAAGGACAGAAGAGGCCGACGGCTGAAGAAGCCCGTCATAAAGCCGTTCATACTTCGCGATCATCTCCTCGATCGAAAACTCGCTCAGCACCCGATCTCTACCTGCCGCTCCCATCCGTTTCCCAATCGCAGGATCCGCCAGAATGCTTCGAATCGCTCGCGCGAGTTCCAGCGGCTGTTGGGGCGGAACGAGAATTCCCGTTTCGCCGTCGACCACGACTTCGTCGGTACCGGCAATGCGGGTGCCGATCACTGGTTTGCCCGCCAACATTGCCTCGAGGGCGACATTCGGAAGGCCTTCGAACTTGCTGGGGAGAACGAGCATATCGAGCGCCCGCATGATCTCTGGTACGTCATTTCGATGGCCGACAAAATGAACGATCGGCATGATCTCGAGCGCGTCGGCAAATCGTTTCAGTGCGACTCGCCGCGGGCCGTCACCCACAATCACGACACGAAAATTCCAGCCACTCATTCGCAGGATGTCAGTTGCCCAGATCAAGTCTTGAACGCGTTTTTGCGGCCAGAGCCGTCCGATGAAACCCACCAGCGGCACATCGAGCGGAACACCCAGCGACTCGCGAATCCTCGTGGTGGGGGAGTTGTCGATCGGCTTAGGCTCGATGGCGTTCGGAATCGTGGTGATCGATTGATCGGTCAGTCCTTGGCGAACGTAGAATCGGCGAATACCCTCAGCATTGACGACAATTCGATCGGTCCATCGCATGAGGAATCGATCGATGAGGAAGTGATAACCGCTCTTCCATTCATCAACACACCGTTCCGATGCGATGATGTGCGGAACCTTTGCCCAATGCGCGGCGACGCGACCGTACGCATTTCCCGCAAAGAGCCATGTCTGAACGATGTCGGGCTGAAACTCCTTGATCATCGCGTAAAGGCGATAAAGAGTCATCGGGTCCCATTTGAATCGCTTGCCGATGACATGGACGTCGACTCCAGCATCATGAAGGACTCGTTCATAATGCCCCCCTCGTGTGACGGCGATGACGCGAACGTCGTACTTCTCTCTCGGTAAATGAAGAGCGGTCAGCGCGAGTTGTTTTTCCGCGCCGCTTTGATCGAGGGTGGGAATGATGTGAAGGATGCGCCGTCTCGGTCCGAACGTCATCCTTTCCGCCGAGGGGGGCGTTTGGGACTCGATCGTACTGGAGAGAGGCTGCGTCATTCGTTGGGCCTCTAGGGAAAGAATTCGCCGTACATTTCGCGGAACGCTTTGAAGCCTTGATGGGCGACACCCAAATCAGTGCCAAAGGCGAAAAGCTGACATCCAAGCTCACGGCATTTCGCCGCATGCTCAGCGCCACGCGCCAAGATTCCCCAAGACTTCCCCGCCGCCTTGACCGCTTTACCAACGCGGGCAAGTGCCGCGATGCACTTCTCATGAAGGAATTCGCCCGGAACGCCGAGCGCCACGCTCAGATCCGCCGGTCCGACGAAGAGGTGATCGATTCCCTCGATGGCGGCGATCTCCTCGACCGCTTCCAATGCTTCAAGCGTTTCAATCTGTACGCTCAGCCACCGATCACGGTTTGTGATTTCGATGTGTTTCGCAAGAGGGCGAGTTCCATATTCCCCCTCGAAATTACCAGTATTGATGCCACGGGCTCCCAGAGGAGGGAACTTCGCCCACTGAACGATCTCTTTCGATTCCTTCACGCTACGAACCTGGGCCGCCATGATTCCGCCGACACCCGTTTCCATCGCCCGCATGACGGCGGCATAGTTCACCGGGGCGAGACGGACATACGAGTCGAGTCCGACGCTACGGCAAGCCATCGCCAAAACCTCGACCTCGCGAAGCGTGAGGGCGGCGTGTTCCTCATCGATCCATACACCGTGATAGCCGCCACTTATCGCGGCAATCTCAATGAGCTTCGGAGAGGGAATCGGGCCGATCGCGAAGATATTGACCAGCTTCCCCTCTGCAAGTCGGCTCTTAATGGTCTCGGGCACGAACGGGTCCCTTTCCTGTCTCGGATGAGGAATCTGGCAGTCATTCATCGATCCTCATTCCGATAGGAATCGGAAGAGCACACGTCTGAACTCCAGTCACTCCAACTGTAAACG
>JAIEPU010000307.1 GCA_019748235.1 bacterium | reverse complement strand
AGGCGAAGATCGAACATCGTCCCACCGGTTACGATGGCATCGCCGTGGGGGAAATGTCGGCCGACCAGAAGCAATTGGTCAACAAAGTCATGTCCGATCTCCTCTCTCCCTATCGGACTGAGGACGTCGAAGAGGTGATGCAGACCATTACGGCGAACGGTGGACTCGATAAGATTCACCTCGCGTTCTATCAGCTCGATGCGGGTGGCAAGAATGCGGATATCGGCAATGACGGCGTGTGGGATATCTGGCGATTGGAAGGACCTGGGTTGGTATGGCACTTCCGCGGTGCCCCCCACGTTCATACTTGGGTGAGCATCGCGGACGTCTCCTAGCATCGACCTAGGGGAAGTACGCAGTTCATTCCGACGGAAGATTTACAAGCGTATAGAATTACGTCGAATTAAACCTGTAAAGTAGGCCGTACGACCGGCGCAAGGGTCATTTCCCGGCGCCGGTCTTCTTTTGTTTTTGTGATCTCCGATCTCGTTCCAAGACTCTGGCCCGGATCGCATGCCATAATTAGTCAAATCGCGAAAATAGAGCCCTCGCGAGATCTGTGGAGAAAGCGTCATGGGAGAGCATCAGCCCCATTCGTCCGGCCACCCTCGGCCATCGCGTATTCTCCTGCGCCCTCGCGTCGTATCAGGGAGCCAGAAACGGGCATCCGAAAGGACAAGCACCGTTCGAACCGTCTTGGCTCGACTTGAGAGCCAGGACCGGCCCATCGAAGTACCGCTCATGAACATCTCTCCGACCGGATTGCAAATCTCGACCGGTCGGCCGGTGGAGGTAAATGAATCGCTTTACGTCGAGGTCCTTCCCGGCCGGATTCTTAAAGCCACCACCAAATGGGCCCGTGAGGACGACGGGAATTACCTAATCGGAGCGGAGTGGGAGACGTCAATCCCCTTCGATGACGTCTGGCGCATCAGAACGGAGTATGAAAATTGATCTCGCTGGTGTTTTGGGAGAATTAGGGGGTCTCATTACCTTTACCCAAATCTCCCAAGCTTTCCTTGGCTCTCTCCTTTCGTGTCTTCATTCCCTTCCTTCACTTGAATCATTTATCTGAGCACAGATTTCCGCGCAGTTTACCGATTCTCAGTGTTGTCCGGGATTTGACGCGCATCCCCGAATCAGCGGAAGACCCAGAAACAATTTCCCCCCGCTGATTCGCGCGTTGCCCCGGTTTCCCCATCTTGGGTTCATGAATCGGAGCGCGGGCCAGTGTCATTTGACATTTCGTGCTTGTCGGTCCTACTGACTGCTCTCCTCAGTGGAGAGCCGGCCAGCGAATTGGTACCGTTCGAATCTGCGCCGATTCGAGTGGCTACCGACGGGCCAACATCTTTCACCCTCTCCGCACCCGACGCGGACAGGAACTATCTGCTCATCACCGGTTCGACAGCGATGGCGGGATCGACGAGCAATGTTGAGATCAAGCGGACACCGATTCATCCCAAGACACGCATTACTCCACTCGTTCGTGATATGACCGCGCCGCCGGAATGGTGGACATGGCGCGTCAAGCGAGACCGCGATCAGATGGAGCGAGCGCGCAAACCTCAAAGCGGAAATGATAGCTACGTCGTCGGGCGATTTGCGCCGATTCGCAATTTTCACTTGTTCGTCGGCGAGGACAATCTTTACGACACGCGCAAGTATGTCGACGTTCGAGCCACCCTTGCATCCGTTGGAAAACATTGTCTCGTCTATGCCGACAGCAGTTCCAAAGTCGAACAAGCGCTCATCGATGACGTGGTGAAGACTTTCGATGAACGTGTTTATCCCTCCATGCAAGCCGTGTTCGGCAACCATCGAGACGTCGACCGCAACGGCAAGTTCACCATCTTGCTCACCGATTGGTTGAACCGCCTCTCTGATGGAAAGGTTGCTCTCAGCGGATTCGTGCGCGGAGCAGACTTCTATCGTGACGTCGATCCTCCCTTCTCGAACCGTTGCGACATGCTTTACATGAACGCCTCTCTCGAGCCGGGCCCTCATATGCGAACGGTTCTCGCGCATGAATACACTCACGCGATAACGTTTTCGGAGCACACGTTCGGCGAATATCTGAGTGGCGGACAGGGACGCGACGAAGAAGCATGGCTCGGCGAGGCGGTCGCTCATTTAGCCGAAAACATCAGCGGCGAAGGTTGGAGCAACCTCGACTACCGGGTGAGCACTTATCTTTCCGAGCCCAATCGTTACCGCCTAGTTGTTCCAGACTACTTTCAGGATGGTCTTTGGCGTTCTCACGGCTGCCGGGGCGCGACCTATTTATTTCTTCGCTACTGCGTCGACCGTTATGGAACGAACCTTCTCACGGAACTTTCAAAATCGAACCTAGAGGGGGTCGAGAATATCGAGGTCGCGACGCAGACTCATTTTCGCGATCTTTTCCGGCAGTGGAGTGTGGCGATGGCGACGAATGGCGTCGTCGGCGCGCCGGTGAAAGGGGGACTACAAAGTGTTTCCCTTTATGGGCGGCTCGGAGAACGTCTGCTGACGGGTGTTCGGACTCCGACACTGGAAGCGGATGACATGACCATGTCACTGGCGCCCACCAGTTGGGGAAGCTCGCTTGTTCCCGTGAAGCAAGGAGACGCTTGCCAGATCGACGTCATTACGGAAGATCGCGAGGATCTTCAAGTCACATTGGTCCGGCTGCCTCTCGCGGCGAATCAAGCCCATCTCACCATTCGACCGGAGAAGACGGCCGATCGGGCGGTCTCGCTCGAAGTGGCGGCGGTGGAACCTGTCCGATGGAAGGTGGTGACTTGGGAACGGCTACGATTGCGTCAGCAAAATGCGCGCGACAACGAGAAAATGGCACGTATTGTTGCCGCCCCGGAACTGCTTCATCACGGAGACCGAATGAATGCCCACGACATCTCCGATCCCATTCCTCTATCGGAATTCGGTGAGGATCCAGTCGTCTTTAAAGTAATGGGAGAAGATCAGCACGGTCACGTGGTCACGGCATGGGGTGTCCACGAAGTGCGGGCCGGTCTGATTACCGCGTCGGCAGATAAGGATTAGTGCTCGATCTGCCACCATTCGGTCGGAGTCGCTTCGTACTTCGACCAGTGATCATCTCGATCGACTTCTTCATGATCGATCCCGGCACGCTTCATTTCCGACAAAACGAGATCAACGACGCTCTCTTCGCACAGGTATTGTCGCGAGAGTTTGTCGCCGTCTTCCTCGAATTCAATCGTCTCGGCATAGACGCGTTCGAAGTCGTCGGGAAATCCGCGTAGCATATGCGTCCAAAACTGGCTGAGCCGAGCGGAAAAATCGGCTTGGTTTTCTCCATCTCGCGACGTTGCCGTGATGCAAAGAAACTCGTCTTCCATCAGTCTTTTCTCTTCCTGAAAAGGCTTCCGCGGTGATAAGCCGTCGGCGGGCTTTCGATCAGGGGAAGTATACGGATCGAACGACGCCACCGTCAGTCTTCACCGGTATTCCGTAGAATGTGTATATGAGTGATGCCGCCGACACCGTCTTGAACAGCACCCAAAGGGAATCCCTGAATGGGATTTATTTCGCGGGCGCGTTGATGCGCGTCGCGTTCGTCGCCTGTTTAATTCTGGGTGGGTTCACTTTACTGGAGTTTCTGCGGCTCGCCGTCGATTCGCGTCGTGGCATTCCCATTACGGTCGAAGAGATTTCCATCGTTCATCTTCTTTATATCTCTTCGCCGCTTCTTGTTCCGGTGCTGGTGACGCTCCTCATCTCGGAGTGTCAAATCATCGTGCTCAGGATAGTGGGTTTTTCCGCAAATGTCTGTCTCATCCTTGTTCCTCTCTCTCTTGCTATCCTGGGTGGGCTGCTTGCAATCATCGCACTCGTTGACGATCCCCCCGTCGCGCCGGTCGATCGACTTTTTCTTTTTGGCGGCGCCCTACTCTTTTTTCTCGCGGGAAGTTTTCAGATGTGGTGCTGGCAGCAGCAAGTGCTGCACGGTCAATCTCCTGGAACACCCATCACTTGGTATGCCCTTGCACTTTGCATCGCCGGCGGCTTTCTTGGATCGATGATGGCTTGGCAAAGCCCGAGTCCTTACCAGCGGAGCATCGTGGAGTATTATCATCAAGCTTGGATGGATCGTTCCACTTACCCGACCCTGCCTGTCGAACCCTCAAATGATCTTCCTCTTTGATTGCACACGGTCTCTATTACTTTGAAGCGTGTTCTTAATCCTGTTTGCGAACGTTGAAAAAGCGATCTAGGGTTCAGCATGGAGTATCCCCTCTGATTCCCAGAGAATCGGGGAGTGGAACGATGTTCGGTTCCGACATATCCACTTCCGACTTTGGTTCTCGACCAAGCGTTCTTAGTGCGATCTCCACTTCGAGTCCCTCTCGTTCGTCCGGGCGTTCGCGCGGAGGAAATGAGAGTTATCTCAATTCGAACGCATCGGCCGACAATCGGGTCGGATCAAATCAAGCTGCCGCGTCGCCATCAGGACGTGACCAATCGACGTTGTCTTCGGATGATAAGCGTCAGAGAGAATTCTCTGTATCACCGACCAATGATGCCGACGTGAAACGGGGCGATGCTGAGCAATTCTTGAACGAGCAGTCCGAGAAAATGACTGCTCGAAACAGTCGTTTTCAAAAAGTTCTCGACGAAATGGATTCGGCATCGAATTCGAACGGAGGCGTCCGCGGCACACCTCCTCGCGAGTTTCAAGGCTGGATCAGCGTGGCAAGTATTGAGGCAAGTCTTCCTGAAGTACCAGGCATAACCGTGGCGCGGCCACCTGTCGAGAACGACACGTCGGCGTCAAAGGATTCTGAGCCGGTAAAATCTAGCAAGCTGGACGTGCTCGTGTAATGCGCGTTGGCTACCAGACTTAATGAAATCATTAGCCAGCGAATCGGCGAGCCGAGATGAAATGAACTCGCCGATTTGATGAATCATGCTCGCATTCCTGGTGAATTGCTCCACAAGCCTTTGTCTTTTCATCACCCAATTGTTATGGTGCCGAGGTCGTTCATGACACTGGGCTCATGCGATCGTAAACGTTGATGGGTGATTTGTGAGTTTGTTTCCGCTGGCGAATTGGAACGGCGAAATCATGCCGCTCGACGAGGTTCGAGTCTCCGTCCTCGATCGGGCATTTCTATTTGGAGATGCCGTCTACGAAGCGATTCGAATCTATGAAGGGAGACTCTTTCTCATCGATAGGCATCTCGCCCGACTTAGACGAAGTCTGAACGAGTTGGGAATCGTTTGTGACGTCGATCGATTGTATGCTCGCCTGCTCGATACCATCTCTGCCAGCAAGGCGAAGTCGGCGATGGCCTATCTGCAAGTGACGCGTGGTGCCGACTCTAATCGTTCCCATGCCTTTCCCCCAGCAGAAGTTCGTCCGAATGAGTTGATATGGATCCAGGAATACACCTCGGCCGATCCTTATCAAGCCCGCCGTCATCAGGGAGTGGCCGTCATTACCCACGCCGATCTACGCTGGGCGCGCCGCGACATCAAAACCGTCAACCTTTTGGGAAATTGTCTTGCGGCAGAGGCGGCTCATCAGGCCGGCGCGTACGAAGCTATCCTGTACGAGGCGGACGGCCGAGTGACCGAGGGGTCACACACGAGTGTCTTTGCGGTGAAACAGGGAAAGCTTCTCACGACACCCGGAGGAACTCAAATCCTACCTGGGGTTACTCGAGGATTTGTCTTCGATCTCGCTCGGAAATACGGCATTCCATTCGAGGAACGAACATTTTTTAAAGATGATATTCCCACCGTCGATGAGCTATTTCTTACGGGAACCACCACCGAAGTTCTGGGGATCATCACGGTCGATGGTCGGCCGGTCGGTGCTGGGAGTGTCGGACCGGTGACACTCACGCTCGCCGATGCCTATAAAAAGGCGGTAACATCTTGGCTGGAAGAGAAAGCATCTGAGTGAGCCGACCGACCGCCTGTCACGTTCTGCATTACACGTCTTCGGTCGATGATACCGATCAGCCTTACATCGTCGCTGCTCCCGAACCGATCGACGGAGCGGTGGCGTGTATTGTGCTGTTACATGACACGCTCAATCCCGCCCATCGAGATTCCTTTATTGAAGGGGCGCTCAAAGAAGTTTCTCGATGGCAAGAGGCATTGCGAAACTCCAGTCAGCCTTTCATTCTTTTGCTGCCGATGGGACGTGGGAATGCGGGTTGGCTTGGTGTGGGGGGGCGGGATCTGTTCGATGTGCTCGCGCGTGCTGAAGCAGAGTTTCCCATCGATCCCAATAGGATTTATCTCGCCGGTGCGGGCGCGGGAGGAACCGGCGCATTACAGGTCGCCTGTTGGTTCCCTGATCGCTGGAACGCGATAGCCGTGGCCGGACCTGCGATTGATGATCACGATGATTTGCCGCTCGGAGCGAAAGACTTTCCAGCCTGGGAACAATCCGCACGGCAAGCGCACCGAGCGAGCTTACTTCTTTCCAATATTGGATCGACGCCGATTCTCGTCGATCATCCTTGGTGGATGGATGGTCTGTCCGGAACCACGCACCCAGAACACCATCGACGCCTATCGTCACTTCTTGATCGGCATGCCGCGAATGCCGAGGTTCATCATGATCGTCCGCTTCTGCCGGGGGGGGAAGCATGGCCTCGCGATCCGAAGTCCTTAGCAGAATGGTTCTTTTCGCGGCCCGTCGGTCCATCATTGAATGGACGCTCTCATACTTCCTTTTCACCACGATCATTTTCAGGAACGGTGCGGGTCGAGCGATTGGCGCAGCCGGGTAAGCCGTCGGTGGTGAAGGCAATGACCACAGAAAAGTCGTTGGTGATTCAAACAAAGGGAGTGGCTGATCTCGCGGTGCACGCGATTGAAATGGAAAGCGTCCGCTTGGATCGGCAAAAGTTCGCTTCGCACGTCATCGAGCCGATGCTTGATCGTCAAGGTTGGATTCGCTTTCAGCAGATTGGAGAATCTTGGCACGCGGTCTCGACCAAGAAGACGAAGAAAGATGACGCGCTCCCGATACCAGTGAAGAGTCCACAGCTTCCAGGTCCCATCAATGATATGCGGTGGGACAGAGTTGCATTTGTCGTCGGCACCATGGGAGACGACTACGAGACGCGAACCGCAGAGCGTCTGGCCGAATCGATCAAACTTAAATGGACCGATGGTTCCGACTCCGCTTCGTTTCATCCTGGCGATCGAACCTCTCTTGTCCAATACGATGTATTGGCCGATGCGGAAGTGACGGATGAGTTAATGCAAAGCCGTCATTTAGTCGTGATCGGCACGCCCCGAACGAACATGTTACTTGCCCGATTTCAGAGTAGAATTGGAGTCGAATGGACGACGTCCGAAGAGGTAGAAGAAGGGATCGATTCCTTTCGGATCGGAGGGAAGACGTACAAGGATCGTCAGGAAGGACTATTTCTTCTTACCGCCAATCCTGAGGCTCCGACCCATTATCTCCTGGTGGTAACGGGGACCACTCCCGAGGCGTTGGCTTCTGCGGCACGTTTTCGAACTAATTACCTTCCGGATTACGTCGTCTATCGCGGATCCGATGTCCGGCAATGGGGATTTTGCGGTGCGGATTGGCGTCCCCTTTGATTGCCGACGGTAAGTTCTTCAATCTCAATCGAAACCAATCATTTCTCCATGAGCCAGCAAGCGGCCCGTAATGATTGGGGAGTTCTCAAGAGAGCTTGAGGGCTCTCGCTGCATCTATCGAATACATGTGGACAACGAGGACGAAAGCGGCACCCCGAAGGCCAAGCAGTCGGCAGTGGAACGACGCCGTCAATCGGTGCGGGCATCGCTTCGCGATCGATCCGTGGCAGGCTTTTTAACAGACCTTGCGTGTAGGGATGTAAAGGCCGCTCCAACACGTCAGAGGCGATGCCGTGCTCCACGATCTGCCCGGCGTACATCACGGCCACATCGTCGGCGATCTCCGCGACCACTCCTAGATCATGAGTGATGAGCAGAACGGCGATATCTCTTTCCCGTTGAATTCGCCGTAGAAGGCGAAGAATGTCCGCTTGCACCGTCACGTCGAGCGCCGTGGTCGGCTCGTCAGCGAGAAGAACCGCTGGTTCTCCCGCCAGTGCCATGGCGATCATAATGCGCTGCTTCATTCCACCGGAGAGTTCATGCGGATATTGACGTGAGCAGCGCGCCGGATCGACGATTCTCGTCTCCGCGAGAAGCCGAAGGACCTCTGCCTTCATCGCATTCTTCGTAAGTCGGCGATGAAGCCGGATCGCTTCAGTAATCTGTTTGCCTATCGTTTGCACGGGATTAAGACTGGTAGCGGGCTCTTGAAAGATCATCGCGATCTTTCCGCCACGTAGCGAGCCGAGTTCTCGTTCCTTCAGGTCGAGTAGATTCTTTCCCTCATAAAGAATAGAGCCGCTGGTGAATGCATTTGATTCCAACAGTCGAAGGATCGACAAAGCGGTCACGCTTTTTCCGGAACCGCTTTCACCGACGAGACAGAGTGTTCGGCCTGATTTGATATCGAGGTTGATTCCATCCACCGCGGCGGCAATTCCCGATGTTGTCACGAAATGCGTTTTCAATTCATGCAGGCAAAGAATGGGCTCAGGCATCGCTAAAATTCACGCTCCTCGAATGCCCGGACTCCGATTTTCATCGGCCAGAACGTCGCGATAAGTCCCACGGCGACACTGCACGCCATGCTGACGCTCAGCCAGAACCGAAACTGTTCGAATGAGATACCGCTCGTCTCCTTGATGTTGAGATCACGCGCGGTGTTCAGTCCTGTCTCGATCTCAAGAGTCATCGAGTAAAGGTGGCAAGGAAGCGCCATGGTGGCGATGACGAACATGATGAAAAGCAGGCTGGTGATGAGATTCAGCGTACCGCCGAAACCCGAGGCGATTTTCGATGGATCGGTTTCACCAAGTTCAGGGAATCTTGCTCCAAAACCGACAGCGATGCCGGAGACACCGAAGCAAATGATGATCATTGCCAAGATTTGTAGCGAGACGAGCAGTGGTTCGAGCTGAAGCATGTATGCACTGACAACGGTGAGGATAATCGTGACCACGAGAGCGCCCCCCACGGAGAAGGCGAACTTTCCCCAGAGTATTGCGGATCGTGAAATCGGGGCGAGTCCGAGGATCCAGAACTTTTGCCCCTCGAGACTCATGAGAGGAAAGATGAATCGGCTTGTATAAGCGGAGAGAAGAAGTCCTGTCACCGCGACATTAAAGAAGCCGAGAAGGTTTCGCCAATAAGGACTAGTGGAGAATAGTGTGACCCGTTGGAGGTTGGAGAAATAAATCGCGAGTAGTCCGGTAAAAATGACGACCTGGAGCCACTGGAGCGGATCGCGCGAGAAAACTCTGACATCTTTGACGAGCAGGACTTTGACCGGGCCGGAAAATCCAATGAACAATCGATCGACGATCCAGGGAAGCCAAGTGGTGCTCTTTCGTCGCCGCGCGGAAGCGGTGCTTCGCACGTGGTCGAACGCGGCTCGATAGAGATTGCGATACACCCATGCCGTGAAGAGATACGCGGCGAGTGCATTACTTAGCAGCACCATCAGATAGAAGAGCGAGTCTGACAGTCCATGTTCATACGAGGCCGCCAGTAAACCTCGGCTGATCCATTGACTCGGAAGAAAGGGAAGATTGCTGATTCGAAGTTGACCGACGACCGTGTCGACCCATCGTTCGGCCGTGACGGATTCACGACTCAGAAGGTACGTGCGCACCAAGATGCTCGCCGCAATCGTCACGATGATGACGGCGGACAAGATCATGATTCGCTTTCGGCTTTGCGGTGCATAACGCGCCAGTAAGAGGGTGCCCAGTGCACCGATCGCCCCCGGTAAAAGGGCGAACGAAAGAAAGTACGGGAGGCCGAGGACGTAGAACCACCAGGGAGCTCCCGTCGATATTCCGTAAGCGACCATCATGGGACTTCCCAGAAGCAAGAAACCCCAACTGCTGAACGCCATTGCCTCTTGGAATTTGAATGCGAAGATGCCGTCGGCGGGAATGGGACGCAGAAGCAAGAATTCCGCCTCATCCGAGCGAAAGAGACCTCCGTAGAGAATGATTGATGTCGAAAAGACGAGCATCACCAATAGGGACGCGAAGAACATACCGAAGAGAAGCTCGATTAATGGACCAGTGATCAGCCGATGTTGCTCGAGGAAGCTGAATCCGTCATAGAAGACGATAAAGAGACCGCCCCAGAAGAAAATGCTACAAACGATGGCGATCATGAAACGGAGTTGTGAGCCGGCGAACTTACTTTGGATGGTGTGAAGTAAGGTCCGAATTCTCAACAGGCGAAGCCCATTCCAACATTGTTCTGCGTGGGTGGGCTTGGTTTCTTCTCGCATTTGGGGCAGGGGGCGAATTTCTGAAATCGTCGTCATGTCGTCCCCTCGTCCGTCACTTCTAGGAAAAAGTCTTCGAGGGTTTTTCCGCCAGTCCTTTCCGTCTGAAGCTCTGCCAATGTACCACAACGAATCAATCGACCCTGACGAATGATGCCGACGCGGTCGGCGACTTCTTCTGCAATCGATAGTGTGTGCGTCGACATGAAAACCGCGGACCCACGGGCGGCCGTTTCGCGCATCAGATCTTTGACGATCCGCATGTTCTTCGGATCGAGCCCTACCATCGGCTCATCTAACACCAGGACTTTCGGACGATGTAAGAGAGCGGAGGCGAAGACGACGCGCTGTCGCATGCCGTGGGAATATGTTTCAATCAAGTCGTCGCAGAATCCGCGAATGCCGAAGGTGTCGATCAATTCCTCCTGGTATCTCCTGCTCTCCGGTCCATCAATGCCGTAGATGTTGCGAGTGAAATCGAGAAAGTCACGCGCGGTGAGCTTCTCGTAGAGATGAGGCTGATCGGGAACGAAACTGATGTTGCGGCGTGCTTCAACAGAATTGCTCGACATGTCGTAGCCGGCGACCGTGATCTTTCCCTTCATTGGTTTGAGTAGACCGGTCATCAGCTTGATCGTCGTCGTCTTACCTGCTCCGTTCGGTCCGAGAAAGGCGAAAACTTCCCCCGCGTAGATGTCGAGATTCATGTCATCGACCGCGAGTTTGGAGCCGAATACCTTTGAGACTCCCTCGAGTTGAACGACTTTCTCGCGAAGGGCGACCGGGTGAGGCGAACTGTTCGCAAGGCTTGTAGGGTCAACGGCCGTCATTCTTTTTCTCCGGCGTTGATGGGCGAATCTGCTCTGCTAAGGATGGTTCGGCAACGAGGCGAAACGGGACACCGCTAAACACCACCTCTTGAATGAGTACTTTACCGTCCGGGCGCGCCCATGAGTAGGTGACAGCTCGTTGGTAGCGATGTTCGATCTTGTAACATTTGACGATGTCGTGGTTCCATTCGATGATCTCGGTCCCGACGACTGTATGTTGGATGTAGTCGAGCCCGTCCGTCGTATTCAAGTTACCCGTGAGGAAGACCGTCATTGGATTGATGAATCGAGTGCGCCAGGTCTTTCCGTCCCTCAAGTCTGGGAGGCGATCGATCTGGCCGAAAAGATCAAGCATCATGGCATTGGGGTCGACGCCGAAAGTGGCTTCTCGTTGGAGTTGATCCGTCCCAGCGATGACGAGTTTCATCTGAACTTTCAGTTCTTTCCCTTCAACGTTCCCTTCCAGGCGAACTTCGGTGCTGGATTGAGATAAAGATAGAATCACTACGAATCGTCGAAGATGTTTGAGGGGATCGACATCGATGACGCTGGAAAGGTAGAAGTCCGTGTCGTCGAGTCCCGGGATCTCGACGCTGAAATTGGCCCGGCTTTGAAGCTGAAAGGTGCCGTCAGATTCCGGATGGACGACGAAGAAGAGGTGTCCGACATTCTTCTTGTCACGAAAGATGTCCCACTCCACCGGTTCTTCGACCGCGCGAGAGGAAAGGACCCGATCATAGGTCAACGCGCCGACGCCGAGCGCGGGAATCACGTCTCGCTGAACCAGTCGAACCGTGGCAAAAATCCAGAAGACGATGATGAGGGCGCACGTCCAACGACCAGGCATCCACATCTCCTCCACGATCGATTCACTTTAGTCACTATACGGGAATCGGCGGGCCCTCGTTCACGACTTGGTCACTACTTGTGACGATCTTCGGGGGCTTCCCCTTTGCAGATCAACGGATGAAAGAGGTGTTATCATGCACTCGATCCGTCGTCACTGGGATGAATGGTGAATTTAACCCCGGCGAGACGAAACACTCATCGCGAGCAATGACCTTGAACGCGTGAAATTCCCGCGAGGAAATGGGAAAACGCGCCGGGCGAATTCGGCGCGTTCGAAACGATCCATTTGGCTGATCTGGCGGAGAACCTCGATATTAGACGAGTTCTCGGATCGGATCTCGGTAATCCGTCAGGAACTGGGGCCGGCCGGTGGGATCGTCAATCGTCGTGGTCGCGGGATTCAAACCGACATTGTGGTAAAGCGTGGCGAAGATTTCCTGCATGTGGACGGGGCGTTCCTTTGCGAACTCACCCAGTCGATTGGTCGAGCCGATCACCTGTCCTGTCCGCATGCCGCCGCCCGCCAGGAGCGCGCAACTCACGGGTGGCCAATGATCTCGGCCGGCCGAGGAGTTGACACGCGGCGTTCGACCAAATTCGCCCCAAGCGATCACCGTAACGTCGTCGAGCATGCCACGTTGATCGAGATCCTCAACGAGGGCGCTGAAGCATTGGTCGAGCTTGGTGCCGTGATCGCGGACCAGATCGAAATTCGCGCCGTGGCTGTCCCATCGGCCATAGCTTAGAGTCACACATCGGACCCCAGCTTCCACCAGTCGGCGAGCGACGAGGAGCTGATCATTCACCGTGGGAGCCCCATCATACTGGAACTGATAGGGCTTGCCGTCGCCGTATCGTTCACGAACGGACTGTGGCTCCTTCGATAGGTCAAGTGCGTCCATCAGCTTGCTTGACGTCAATACGCCGAGCGCTCGATCGGTGAAAGCATCCATGCCATCGAGCATGCCACTCTTATCGATGTCGCGGCGGAGCCCGTCGAGATTCTTGAGCAATCGCTGACGATCACTCAGTTGATCGACCGAGATTCCATTCAGTGTCAAGTTGGCCATTCCTGGCCCGTCAGGCTTGAACGGACTGAAGCCTGGACCCAAGAATCCTGGAATACCCGATTCTGACCAGGGCATATGGGTGGTGGGAGCGGAGAGACCGACGAAGGGAGGC
>JAIEPU010000085.1 GCA_019748235.1 bacterium | reverse complement strand
AGAGGTATCGAATCACTCCTTCTCATGCTCAGAGCCGCGCAATAAAACACCAGAAATGTGGGTAAGACTCAGGTCGTTTTGACCCAGCTTTTTGCGTTATGAGCAATGCGTATGTGCTGTGAAATCAGAGTTTCGTATCTCGGTAATTGATTGATGGTCGATTAAACCACGGAGGCGATTGGCCAAAGTACATATCTGATTCAAAAGAGAACATAAAACACCAAGATGCGTCAGGAAGCCTGATGTAGACGTGCTGTGGATAGGAGAATAACTCTCGAAACACGTCCAAGAGGATGGCAAACGACATTTCCAACGGCAGTTCAATACATCCATCGCCGAGAACAATCAAATGATCCTGTGGCTTGATCCCTGCTCCTTCCGCGAATTTGAGAAGAAAGCTGCCGATCACGTCTGCCGTCTGACCCACTACGTCACTGCAATTTATTCCATCGGTTGGGATGTACGGTTCTGCCTCAAAGTTTGATTTCGCATCTGGTACTTTTTCCCAAGCGATACGACCGCACTCGATTGGAAAACAATTGCGGATCAAAGAATACCATGACTCATCGTCTTGATGCACGATGATTTGTTTCGCTTCGATGAAAGGCAATAGTTTAGAAATAAGCTCGTCCTGTAGGGGTTTCTCGCTCATTATTAGCCTCGATACTGCAACACATAATCACTCAATGCTGCCAGAAGATGCAGGTCACGCAGAGGGCCGCGATACCTACACGTCTTTGGGATCAATCTGTGGTGGATGATACGGCCTTGCCTGTATGTTCAGTCCAATGCTGTCGATATACGCTTGAAATCTATCGATTGCATATTCTTTATCGTCGAAGTAGTCCTCGTAGAATCCGGGGCCACCTAAACCTGGCGGATCTGCATAAATCTCGCCATCTTCATCTTCAATCGATATCCAGTCTTTCGGAACTTCAGGATCTAAAACATCAACGTACTCCTTCTCAACTAATGAAGGTTCATTGTAGTCGTTCAGGACTCTATAAAAGTCGCCTTCGATTCCGACGACAATATACTCTTTCCCGCGGGTCACTGTCATATCGTCTTCCACCCTCGCGTTAGCACGTACTCTCATTCTTTTGATGTCCGCTATTATTGACCGCTCGTTAAACAAATGTCGTAAAGCTGGGTCGGGAACGACCCAGCCTACAAGCGCTATATAGCTTCGTTTCAAATTCGGCGAGAATCAACGAAAACGGGCGGCACGCTAACGTACCGCCCGAGGGTTTCGTTATCAAGAGATCCGCGATGCGACGAAGGCTTCTCGCGGACTCGGCTAATTAATGCTTCAGCGGGCGGCCGGAGCGGTGCATCAGATGAGTCACGTCGATGTTGAGTTCATGCCCGTGGCCGTCGAAACAGTGGAGCTCGACCTCTTCGGGCGACGTCATCTGTTTGCCTGAGATATTCAGCGACACACGCCAGCGATCTTCGATCTCGGTGAGCGCCTTTCGCTTGTGATTATTCAGGTATTCAGAGATCGGCGAGTCGATCAACATCTGGATCGATCGGCAGCGACCACTCTGACCAAGATAGGTTAGGAGCCGCATGCAATCGATCGACATGCTTTCGACCGTCTTCACATGGCCGGTTCCGCCGCAGGTCAAGCACTCGTGATAAAGACTACGCTTAAGCGAGGGTCGAATTCGCTGGCGCGTCATCTCGATCAGGCCGAAGGCGGACATGCGAAGAACTTTCGTCTTCGCGCGGTCACGATGGATGGCGTCTCGAAGAGTGTTCTCCACCTGACGGCGATGCTTCTCTTCACGCATATCGATGAAGTCGTTGACGATCACGCCACCGAGATCGCGTAGCCGAAGCTGGCGAGCGATTTCCTTAGCCGCGGCCATGTTCATCTGGAACGCCGTCTCTTCCGCATTTCCCTCCGCACGGAAGTTGCCCGAGTTCACGTCGATCGCGACGAGAGCCTCGGCTTGCTCGATGACGATCGAGCCTCCCTTTTCGAGGGGCACGGTGCGCTGCTGAATCTTGAAGATCTCTTCCTCGATGTGGAACTTATTGAACATCGGTAGGAGGTCTTCGTACAGTTTGACCCGCTCGACGAAGTCGGGCATGACCATCCGCATGAATTCGCGGGCTCGGTCAAAAGCTCCCTTTTCGTCGATCCAGACCGCGTCGATCTCCTGATTGAAGATGTCGCGGATCGTTCGGATGATGACGTCGCTTTCCTGATACACGACGGTGGGGGCGGGCTGATGGCGGGTCCGCTTGACGACCACTTCCCAAAGACGGCTGAGGTACGCCAGATCTCGCTCGAGTTCATCATGACTTCGATCAACACCGGCCGTGCGAACGATGAAGCCGACGCCGGAGGGCCGATCGATCTGGGTCATGATGTCGCGAAGCCGGCGGCGCTGAACGGGATCAACGATCTTACGGGAGACGCCTACCCGATCGAGTCCAGGCATGGCCACGAGGCAGCGTCCCGGAATGCTGATGTAGGTGCTTAGAGTCGGACCTTTGTTGCCGACCCCTTCCTTGATGACTTGGACGACGACTTCCTGGCCGCGACGGAAGACTTCCTGAATGGGAGGTCGATCCTTCGGACGGCGTGGGTCATTCCAACGCTGTTGTTGCGGGCCGCGACGTCCTTGCGGACCTCCACGACGGTTTCCACCACGCCCACGATCGCCTCGATCCGATCCGCGATCACGGCCACGTGAATGGGAACGAGGTCGAGGTTCTTCTTCGTCCTCATCTCTCGGCCCGCGTGAAAGATCGTCATCGTCAAACGACGGTTCTGCACGGCGCGATCGAGGATAGGGGGCTTCTTCTTCCTCATTTCGCCGACCACCCCGGCGACCGCGAGTCCTTTTAGGCGGCGCGATTTCCTCTTCTTCATCTGACTTGATAGACGATCGAGGGCTCGCTGTTTCGCTTTCCGTCGCAGTGTCAGGCTCGTATTCCGCAATGGGCTCGGACGGGGCGAATTCTTCATCATCCTCCGCCGCGCCAAATCCCGCGAAAAGGTCCTCATCGTCATATCGGCTTTGACGTGGGTGCGGACCGGCAGTCTCTTCATCGAGCTCGTCCGATTCCTCGTCGTCGGATGCTTCGATTTCCGCTTCGACTTCCTCTTCCGTCTCGTCGATTATTTCGTCGTCGTCATCCTCATCGATGTCGTCGTCATCTTCCTCTTCGCCGAAGATTCCCTGGCCGAAGTCGTCATCGTCATCACGATCTGTCCGGCGATAGACAGCGTCTGGTGGGAGCGGTCGTTCGTCATCGTCCGCATCTTCGATGAGGCCAAAGCCGAAATCGTCACTCTCTGATTCTTCTTCGAGGGAGCTTTCTTCCTCGATCAATGGTTCGTCCGCTGCCGTCGGGTGGACGAACTCCTCGTGGAGTTCCTCGTCATCCTCGATTCTGTAGTTCTCGAGGTCGGGAAGCTCCGAAGATCGTGCCTCGATGATTTCCTCTGGGATCGCATCATCATCGGGTGCGGCTGACTCGGGAGCCTGACTCTCTTTTTGACCTTTGCCTCTCCCTCGACCCCGTCCCCGGCGACGGCGACTCTTTTTCTTTGGTCCGCCGGTTTCGGTTTCGCTTGCCTCGTCGCGAGGAGCGAACGGATCGATCGATTCGACCTCTTCCTCATCAATGGGGGCGAAGTCGTCAGTAGGAGGTACGGGAGGAGCGGGACGTCTACGATCTCGATCGTCCGGCCTTTGTTCACGGCTCTGTCGTTTGGGATCGCGTGGAGGACGGCGCGACTCGCGATCTTCTGGCTCCGCACCTCCGGAACGTCGACGTCCGCCGCGGCTCGAGCCTTCCGGACGTTCCCTATCCACAGGGCGTTCGCGGTCTCGCTCACTGGTCGGTTTTTGAGAGCCGAACGTGGGATCCTTGATCTCCTCGATCAGTCCCCCTTTTTCGTAGTAGCTGGGATCGACGTCCGAGATGTGAAGGAAACCGTTGCGACCGATGCCGAAGTCAACGAATACCGCTTGAATGCTCGGTTCGATGTTTACGATGCGGCCTTTGTAGATGTTTCCGACGATGTTCTCGTTCGCGACTCGCTCGACGTAGAGTTCCTCGAGGACGCCATTTTCAACGATGGCGATTCGCGTCTCCTCGGGTAGGAGCGCGTTGATGAGCATTTCTTTCTTCATGAATCCTTGCCTTTTGTCTCACGGCCGGGGCATAGCTCCATCGCCGTGTGCGGCAAGCGAGTTGCAGGCTTATTTTCGGTGACCTAGCTCCAGTTTGGTTCGTGTGATGACGACCACGCCATCACGCACCTGCTGGCCAAGTTCCAGGGCTCCGAGCACTTCCTCGGGCCTGACGGTCGAACCGTCGTCCACAAGGAGGCGCATGTGTAGCTTGTTTCCCGCAGCCGCAATGCTGTCAATTTTGGGTCTGATATCGATCCGGCGGAGCGGTTTTCCCACCACACGCCGTTCGATCATCAATGACGTGCTGGACAGAATTTCTTCTATCCGGCGCGACACTTCTGATTCGTTGAGTCCTTCCTGAAAAAGACACGTGTATTCCACCGCGGTCACTCGCGAGGCTGCCGTGGGTGACAGCTCGGTGACACTGACAATGTTGAGTCCGGGAATCGACTCTCTCCGCACCAGCGATTCGACATCGCTTTCGGAAACGTGGTGAGTCAATTCGAAGTCGAAGATTTCCTCCGTCGCCTCCAGGCCCACGGCCAGCGACAAAGGGCTAGAAACTTTGAGTTTCGCGTGAAACCCCTCGGTGTGCCGAAGGGGGAGGGCGGTGCGGCGAAGAAGCCGATCCCATGTTCGCATCAAGTCGTTGTGACTGATGAAGCGCAGGGGCCCCTTTTTTTCGAAGATGATTCGATAGCGAAAACGAGGTTGAACCGCAGGTCCTTTGACCTTGATAGGATTCGTCGTGGATTCGTCGTTTGTGGGTTCGATCTCTTCCACTCTTTCCATCACCAACTCATCCCCGGACAGGCCGGCGATTTCAATCGAGGCCATGAACGAGCTCCGGGGCGATTCGGCGTACACGGTCCCTGAGGAAGCTTGTGATATCGCGCGCATTATCGAGCCTTTGGACTCGGCCGGCGATTCTCTGAGCTTCCTTCAACGTTAAACCTCGAATCAGTTTCTTGATTTCCGGAATCTTGTGGGGCGTCAAACTCATCTGCCTGAGCCCGAGCCCGATTAAAAGGGGAGCATAAATCGGATCGCCACTCATTTCGCCGCAGACACAGACTTCTATCTGATGTCTTTCGGCAGCCCGAATGACCGTCCGTACCAACTTTAGAACTGCAGGATCTGACGCACTGTAAAGCGTGGCCAGGTTCTCGTTCGTTCGATCCGCCGCGAGCGTGTACTGGATGAGGTCGTTCGTCCCGATCGAGAAGAAATCGACAAGCCGGGCAAACTGATCCGCCAGAAGCGCCGCCGATGGGACCTCGACCATCATCCCGATGGGGATATCCCGCCGGAACGGAATTCCCTCTTCCTGCAAGTCCTCCATGACGTCGGCCAGGATCAGCCGGCATCGACGCAACTCCATCACCGTGGTGACGAGAGGGAACATGATGCGGAGGTTACCGTAGATGCTCGAGCGAATCAATGCCCGAAGTTGCCGCTTGAACAGTCCGACTTCTCGGAGCGACAAACGGATGCTTCGAAGACCGAGGACGGGATTGTTTTCCACAATCGTCGAGGGGCGTTCAAGGACTTTGTCTGCACCCAGGTCAAGCGTTCGGACGATGACGGGACGCTCCGGCCCCATTGCATCGAGCACCTTTTTATACGCGAGAAACTGCTCTTCCTCGGTCGGTTGGTCTTTGCTGTCGAGATAGAGAAATTCGGTTCGATAAAGGCCGATTCCATTCGCTCCCATCTCGAGGCAATGGGCCGCCTCGTTCGGGAACTCGATGTTGGCCATCAGCTCGATCGGTTCTCCGTCAGACGTCACCGAGGGGAGATCACGCAGTTCCTTGAGATCGATTTCGGAACGAGCGGGGGCGATTTCGACCTTCTTATAGCGGTCGATCGTCGCTTGATCGGGATCGATGATGAGCGTTCCGTCGCTGGCATCAAGGATGACCATTTGCCCGTTTTGGACGTGCTCGAGGAAATCCCCGAGTCCGACAACGGCCGGTATTTCCATCGCGCCGGCGAGAATGGCGGTGTGGCTGGTTCGACCTCCCGAGGCGGTCGCGAATCCGAGAATGCGGTTTCGATCGAGCGCGGCCGTTTGGCTGGGCGTTAAATCCCGGGCGATGAGAATCGTATTCTCGGCCGTGTCGGTCGTGTCAGTGGGTGTTTGCTGCGTGAGCATCCCGAGAAGTCGGCGCTCGAGATCAATTAGGTCTGCCGCTCGATCGGCAAAGGAGGAATCTCGAAGTCCGCGGAAGAAGCTGATGTATTCTCTGAGAACCCGACGTGTTCCTAGTTCCGCAGAGAGTTGATCTCGTTTAACCAGATCGACGATCCCGTCTCTAAGCTTCTTATCGAGAAGCATCGAGCGCTGAGCCTCGAAGATCATGGAGATTTCTCTGCCGAACCGATCACGGGCGGCCCGTTCGTCTTCGCCGATTTCTTCGGCTAATCGGGCCAGGCAGGTGTCTAGAAGCGTGATTTCGCGGTCAATTCCCTCGACGGCCACTCGATGGCGGGACACGGGCACATCGTCGGGTTCAAGGATGAACGCACGACCGATGGCCAAGCCGGAGAACACAGCAATGCCGCGAAAAATTTCCATTCAAGGTCGCCCACGCGCCAGGCCTGATTGTGGCCTAGCGTCGGCTTCATTTGTCTTGTTCTTCAAAACGGGGGGGCATTTCTGCGGGGGGCAACTCTTTTTCACATTCGCCGCGATAGATGCGGGTAGTCGTGAATGGCCGAATCGCACCCTCCCCGTTAAGAAGTTTCGCTGAAACCCTGCCTGACGAGCTCGGCCAACGCTTCGATGGCTTCACGAGCTCCCGGACCACGAGTTTCCAGCTTGAGTCTTGTTCCCATTTCGGCTGACAGGGAAAGAAGTTGCAAGATGCTCTTTCCGTCAACCGTGTTCGAGCCTGAATAAATGACGATTTCACAAGGATACTTTGACGCGATCCCTACCATGAGCGAGGCAGGTCGCGCATGCAATCCCATTTCATTGACAATCGACACCTCGCAGGTGTAGTGATCATCTCCGATTTGTGTGGGTGCACTACCCGTCGCATCGTCAGTCATGGCTGGCGACCATCATGGCGCCCCTCGTGGGTTATTCCGTCAATGACCTCGTCAAATGGTTGACGGAGGCCGACCCTGTCGCTCGCGCCTGCGGCACACATCTCCTTCAAGAGATGCTTTTCGCTTGGTCGCGATGTTTTCGGGGCGACGATGAACGATCGCTTGCCCCGTTTGAATTTGATCGCTTCGGCACATTTTCTCCGGTAATTGCCGGTGAAAACGTCCTACTCGAATTTATTCTCATCGGCTTCATCGAGAACTTCGATGATTGCCTCGGTCGACTTTGCCTGCCGCAGGAATCGGCAGAATGTGTCGACGCGCAAATGTCGCGAGATGTTTTCGAGGGCTCGCAAGTGATCGCCGGGGCGATCAGGCGGAGATACGAGCAAGAAGATCACATCGACCTTTTCTCGATCGATGGACTGAAAATCGAGTCCGCCACGGCAAATGGCGACCGTGCCGACCATTCGATCGACGCTTGGATGTTTGGTGTGAGGAACGGCAACACCGTTTCCAATGCCGGTCGATCCAAGCTCTTCACGCTTCATGATGGCCGCGACGATGCTGTCGGCTTCCTCGGGCTTGAGGCTTCCGCTTCGCGTGAGACTTTCAATGACCTCGCGAATAGCACCTTCCTTGGTCGTTGCTTTCAATTCGCTGATGATTGCGTCGTTAACAACGAAATCGGCCAGCTTCATCGAGTTCTCCTTCGAGATCAGAACCATTTCCATCGCCGCGTATGACCGACGAAATCTTTCACTGACAGTAAAAGCTTATGGAGGAGAAGGTCAAACTTCTCCTCCTCGTCGGATGAAACGACTTCTTTTTTGCTTACGCGGGTGTGCGGCGATGATGATCCGTGATCTTTTCCTTGTATCTGCGGAGCTGACCTTCCATCTTTTCGAGGGTCTGATCGAAAGCAGCCGTCACGCTTTCCGCTCGTTCACGAGCCACGAAATCGTGTTTGTGTTCCGCTTCGACAAGAAGTTCCACTTCTGGCTCGTTCGTCTGGAAGTCAACCGTCACATTGATTGAGATTAACCGTTCGAAGATGTGAGATAACTTCGGTAACTTTCGTTCGATGTACTCTTGAGACTCTTTCGCAAGACTCCCATGCCGGGCCGAAATCGACACTTGCATTGACCGTCTCCTCAGGGTCGAGCTAAACGCGCGATCAAACCGAAGGTATCCCTCGAACCACGTTGTAGGGATTCCCCAGGAACCATTCCACCGGGCGCGGCCGTCAAGCTCCCATCGGAAGTCTACGACTCGAACTCAGGGGATCAAAACGCAACTTGACCGGTAGAGGTGTGTAATATGTCGATTTTTTGCCGGGAGGGTGGGTCAGGTTGGCTTTAACTTGCTGCTTCGAGTCGCAATTTCATTACTTCCCATCCCAAATGCTGAGCGGATGAGACAGAATGATCGGCAATCGTCGAATCGAGGGGAAGAAACGGAAATCATGGTGAGATTTCCACGGCCCTGGGGTCTTCTTTTGATGCATCAGAGGTAGTGAGAGGTGGAAACTCCCGTGTTGAGTCAGAATACGGGCGAGCTCGAACCATCCTTCTCTTCGGCTGGCTCGCGAAATCGAGCGGCCGGATTCGTCTCGCCTCTTCACGATAAGACTTTGCTAGGCTTGGATTACCAAGTTCCTCATTGATCTCCGAGAGATGCTCTAGTGCCTCCGCACCTCCCACTCCCCGATCGGCGAGCGATCTCCAAACTTTTTCCGCATCGGCAAGTTTTCCAGCCCGTTCATACGCCTCTGCTAAAAGAAGTTGCACCCGTGAGTCACTTGGTTGATGGACTCGGCAAACTTCCAGAATTCGGAGGGCTTCCTCCGGGCGATGGTGATTCAACTCCCAGGCCGCCAGTTCGAGACCAGCCGGAATGGATGGCGGAGATAACTGCCAAGCGGTCTGAAGAGCCTCAATGGCCTCTGCATTTCGACCCTCTCGGCGGAGCATAATTCCAAGCAACGATTGGGCTTCAGTGTAATGGGGCTCTAGTCGAACGGCAATTTTTGCCTGATGGATGGAGTTTTCCCTGTCCCCGATCATTCCAAGTGCGTGAGCATAGAGGTAATGAAGCCTCGCATCCTTCGGATTGGCCTTAATTGCTTCTCGATAGAGTCTTACGGCGACTTCTGGCCGATTCTGGCGGTGATACTTTTCAGCTAACTCCGCATAAGTCTTTCCAGTTTCAGGAGATCGGTTTGGGATGAGGTTCGCGGCGGCTTTGGCGAGCCGCGACGTCGACGTTTCCTGTTGCTCGGCTCCATCGGAAGGTGGCTTTCGAACAGTGTGCTTAACTGCTGATGGACTTGCACAACCAAACGACAACGTGATTGCGAGTATCAAAACGAGATAATCAGGAATGGAGACGCAAGAGAAATGGTGACCGACAAAGCGATTCAGTGAGAACCCGCTTTCCCCAGATGCGTCAACATCCTCCTCATCGATGGTAGACATGGCTCGGTCTGGTCCGGGGGCGGAGCCTCCGTTGGTCGGATTCTCATCGCTATCTCGGTAGATCGACCATCAAACGTCGGGTGCTCGACGTATCTAATGGCAGAGGCTCATTTCGGTGCCCTTGGGCCTCGGAAAAGCCTTAGAAACGGTACATATTTGCATGTGAAAGCCTGATCCGAACGGATTAGGTTTAAGCTATGCCCCCGAAGTGGGATTGATTCGCAGTAAAGAGAGGGCTATTCTTCACTCAGGAGACGTTGATTAGTGAATGCAATCTCGCTGAGAGTGACCTCCGCAGTGCTGGTGGCAGCTCTCAGCGTGTTCGTTTTCCTGCCGAACGATTGCTACTGCTCCACTTGCGAATGCAATTCCATCGCTCTCCAGAAGAAGGAATGCTGTTCAGAAGTTCCGAAAACTTGCGAGTGTTGCCAGTCATCGGCACCGCTTGATGAACCTTCCATACCGATTCCTTCCCACTGTCAGTGCATTTCACTGAACGATCCATACATTTCGGCCACCCCAGAGGTCGTCCTAGAGAAGCCTGTGGCACTCCACTGGTTTTGCCCAGGTATTGAATCCACTTACTCACTTGATGCTCAAACGGTTCGATTCGCCGCCGCATCTACTGTTCCCATCGTTCGATCTGATCATCCTCTTTTCATCACGTATTGTTGCTTGCTGAATTGATCATCATCCCATCATTTCACGCTCTCATTGTTTGAATTGTTTTTCGAAATCAGTGAATTTGATTGGAGACAATGGTCATGATCAAGGCATTACTTTTGAGCGCGCTTTTCCTCACCGGTTCTGGAATCTCAGCGGTGGGAACGACGAGCAGCGGCTGCTGTGAAAAGGGTTGCGCATGTGTCGAAGGTTGCCCCTGTTGCGATAGCGGCGACTGCACGTGCGGCCCTGATTGTCCCTGCCCCTGCTGCAACTAAAGTGCTCAAGCACTAGCCGTTATCGAATTCATTCGAAGACTGCGGAAAGTTGAAAAAGAAGGCCTCTTCCAACCATTGGCGGAAAGAGGCCTTCGCATTGATGCTGAAGCAAATTCCGGTCATAACCTTCAAATCGCTTCTCTATGCTGAAAACTTCTTTCGACGGAGAACTGCCGGAAGAATGAATAAGCCCGCCGCGCCGAGCATCAAGAGACTCGACGCTTCGGGGACCGCGTAGTATCCGACCTGAGCACTGCTCGTGAGAATGAGTTGATCTCGTGGCGCGCCGAGAGTGAAGTCGAGATGTGCACCAACCACGGGAGCGAAATTGCCCATGGGCTGGGGACCGTGCGTGTAGACGTTATAGGGCAACGTCCCGCCGCCCGCCGGGAGGCTTGGGCTCAGTAGCGGCAGCGGCCCGCCGGAGGTAGGAGTGAAAACGGTTTGGCCGCTCACATAGCCGTACCAATCATTTACAGTGTCGACTCCAAAACCAACCGCATTACTTGACGCGCCGTTCGCAAAGATCGCCTGTCCATTTCCATTCGCGACGTAAGGATCGATGGCGGAGACGGCATTAACCGGCCCGGTGACTGTAAATGTGTGATTGAAGTCGAGAACGACATTCTGGCCCGGAAGATTTGAGCCTGTATCAGCGACGAAATTCGTGAGGGTGAGAATCGACGTCGCATTTGCCATGGCGAGCGTCGTTCCGGATGCCAGAATCGTCACTTCGCCTTTCAGATCGTAACCGCTTGTGGTGAGCGGAGCCGTTAAAGTCGAATCGAACTTGATAGTCCCGACCGTGCCGTCCAAGTCCCAGAACGGCATGTTATCGGTGATCGTGAATGCATTATCGAAGGTGATCGACAAGGCGTTGGCAGAACTGACACTGAATAGTGATAGGCAGATGCAAAGCAGATGGAAACAGGGCGACCGCCTCATGGAAAAACCTCCTCGAAACATGGGTGTGGCCTTAGCGCAAGAATTTCGACGTGAGTGATCGCGCTATTTGAACCACCAGACGTGCTCAACCGATATTGGAACATTAATGACTGATTCGTCAAGCAATTTCGGAGCAATAAGTCCCACTTCTTCGCAACCGACCGGCCCGTTCCGCGTTGGAACAATGGTCTGCGCTTCGATCCACGAAATGTAGTCTTCGTTTTCGCTTTCCACCGGCTCTCGACGATATCACATGCCAAAAAATGGATGAGACACAAATGAAAACATCCTCTCTCACTGGTATTCACGCGTGTTTGATGATGCGAACGGACCCAGCATTCGTCATACTCTCGATCTGTTCATTTCCTCGGTGTTCACATCCAGGCCCACGGAGTCACTCATGCAGGGGTTTATGGTTTTCGCGATCGCAACGTTCGCGTTTGATCCTTCCATTCTGATCGAAAACGTTAATGTGATCGATGTCATCAATGGAACTGTGCTCTCGGAGCAAAGTGTTGTTATAGAGGGAAGCCGGATCGCGGAGATCGGCTCCTCCAATCGAGTGAAAGCTTCTGAGAGTGCGAGCAAGGTTGACGGAAAGGGGAAGTTTCTCATCCCAGGCCTTTGGGACATGCACGTTCACTTCGCGAGTGCGGATTACGCTCCCTTGTTCGTCGCGAATGGTGTCGTTGGCGTCCGAGACATGCATGCTCATTTGCCCTTCATGTTACTACCGCTTCGGAAATCAGTGGCGGAGGGGAAGAGAATCGGTCCGAAGATTTTGACGGCTGTCAGCATGGTGGATGGTGGTCCGCCGATGTGGGGAGATTCACTTTCCGCTCCTACCCCCGAGGAAGGTCGAAAAGCGGTTCAGACGCTCAAGACGAAGAAAGCCGACTTCGTCAAAATCTATTCGGGTCTTCGACCCGACTCCTTTCTTGCCATCTGTGACGAAGCCAAGAAGGTCGGTTTCGATGTCGCGGGACATATCCCCGAAGCTGTCTCCGCTCGGGATGCTTCGAATGCCGGCGTCCGAAGTATGGAGCACATCTTCGGCGTATTGACTGCATCAGCCACGAATGAAAAGGAGTTACGGGACGAACTCGTTGCATCGATACAAGGGGTTCATGCGAAGGCCTTCTATCCGCTCCTCATCCGTTCTCAGCTCAAGGCCCTCGATACCTTCAGCGAGGCGAAGGCGAAGGATCTTTTTGCTCTCTTTGCGAAGAACCAAACGTACCAATGTCCAACACTCACCGTTCACCGCATGTTCGCTCAATTGACGAATACTGCCTTCACGAACGATCCTCGCACGAAGTACACGCCGAAGCTGATCAAAATCGCGTGGAATCAAACGCTGGAATGGGTGTCCCCCATCGCGCAAAACGCGAGCGAACAAAAGCGGCTCTATGAAAAGACAAAGGAAGTCATTCGCCTCATGCACGAAGCGGGCGTTCCGATCCTGGCGGGAACGGATACCAGCAATCCTTACTGTATGGCCGGCTTCAGCCTTCATGATGAATTGCAGCTTCTCGTTGAGTCGGGATTGAGTCCGAAGGCCGCGCTGCAAGCGGCGACGATCGTGCCGGCACGCTATC
>JAIEPU010000215.1 GCA_019748235.1 bacterium | reverse complement strand
AAGCGGGTAATGTCACCGACGCTTGAATAGAGGTAAGTTCCGGCCGATGCGTCGGCTCCACCGGAATCGACTGCCGAACGTCACCTACTTTCAGGAGCAAATCGGTCGGAACGATCTGGGGTGGAAACGAAAAGACAAATTGTGATCCATTCCGCTTCGAATCGACTTTGGGTTGAGCGCTTAGTCTTGCGTTCGCTTGTTCAGGCTGCCATCGAGAATCGGGCGAAAGTTTCACGACGACATCAAATGATTCTCCATGCGGCACAATGAGACGATCTGGTAGCGATTCCAACGAGGTGAAAGTGTATCGATTGATAGAGGCCCATGGAGCAAGAAGACGAAGGGATGTGTTCAAAATCGCTGGAGGCGAGACGATTGCCGCGACAATGAGCAGCAGTACCGGCACGGTAACTGACAACGCGAACAGTCGATGACGAGGTTGCGGAACGGCATCATGAAAATCACGGCAGGCCGCCTCTTGAGCGACCTGTAGAATGGCCGCCTGACAGAGGGCTTGCGAACGCGATTGTTCTTTTTCATCACGGACAAGCTCGATGATGCCCAGCATTTGATCGCCGATGCTTGGGTGCTTGCGACTAAGCAAGCGA
This sequence comes from bacterium, assembly GCA_019748235.1. Taxonomy (GTDB): domain Bacteria; phylum Planctomycetota; class Planctomycetia; order Kolteriales; family Kolteriaceae; genus JAIEPU01. The sequence goes on along the minus strand of JAIEPU010000215.1, from coordinate 12,535 downwards.
GCGATCTGATCCAAGCGTCGACGACTCCATACCCAACGAAAGAAGTAAAGCGGAACGGAAGTCAGGCCGATGAGCCCAATCGCAAAGAGTACGCCCCGAGACCACGCCGGGGTATCAGCAAACCTATCAGCGACGAAGAGCACAAGGAATGCAGTCAACAGGACGAGGACGGCAATACTTGCCCCCTCGATCATCTTGACGGTCCAGAGATATCTTTTGAATTCTCCAAGCTGGCTCTGGAGTGAGGAAGGAAGGACGAGTTTCTTCGAATGTCCTGTCATGACTCGAATCCCCTCTCGTCTGTATTCATGACCCACTCGGTCGCGATTCCGAGCCGTGTTGAGCTTATTCAGATCAGACCGTACGCTTTCCGCGCGACCCAAAAAGTCCCCAACAAGAGTATGATAATCGCTGCCGAAATCGGATGAGACCAAATCTGAAGCCGGCGGATGACCGGGGGAGGATCAGGAATTGCCGCCAACGCCTCGATCATTTGAGCCAATCGATCGGGAGCGACCACATTGCCTCGGCTTACTCGAGCAATTTCCTCGAGAACTTCGGGTCGAGCGGCTTTCCCCACCTTTTCCAAAACCGATCCCTGCACAGTGAAAGACGTTTCAAGCGTCGCGCCGGTTTGCCGACAACTCAGGTTGATTTTGTGTTGGCCGGGCTCCTGAGGAACGTAATGGGAGGTGAACGCGCCCCATTCATCCCCCGACGATAGGAAGCGAATCGTCTCGATTTTCCCGGAAGGGGCTTTAATCTGGGCCGTAACGTCCCCCTTTGCGAGTGGCTCGCCTGTTCGCTCCATCACATTCGCATTCAAGGAAACGGACTGCCGAGTTTGGGGCTGTTCAGGGGAATAATAAAGTCGCATCGTCTCCCCCTTTGCCATATTTCGTTGATACGCCATCCAGCGTACCACTTGGCCCCAGAAACGATAGTGGTACTTGTCCTCAACTCCTTTTCGCCAACGCCAGGCGCCGTCGGTTCCCATGAAGAGAATCTTTCCCGCGCCAAAGGTACGTGTTACTAAGAGTGGGAGTCTGCCGAAGCTGTTAGTCACTTCTTTGTGAACGCAGAGGACGTCGGTCCCCGCCTTTGCCCGGACGACCGGCGCGTACCACTGAAAGCCCGGCAGAGCTTGCCAAACGTCGATGTTCTCCTCTTGAGTATCCGCAAGCTTGGTGAGAAGGCTCCGGCGGCCAAGTTCGGTCAACTCGAATTGGCTCGGAGTTCGCGAGCCCCATCCACTCGTTTGAGCGTCATCCAAAACGACGGGGAACAAGTCTGCCAGTTCGGTGTCGAGCAGTGTTCGCTCATTCCCTTGCCATCCCGGCATGAAAACGAGTCCGCTCGCCTGAAATTCAACAATCCCTCGAAGGAGGCGGCAGTCCTCGACCGTCAATTGATCCGGCCCGACGCCGACATCACCCAGGAAGACGACGTCATATTTCCCAAGCTCGTCGAGTCCCTTTGGAAACGACTTGATGTAATCCTTCGTCCCTCCGCCCGTCTTGTTCAAACCTGGATGGAAAAGAAGACAGGATAGCTCGACCCCAGGATCGCGCGAGAGGGCATTGCGAAGATATCGATACTCCCAACGGGGGAGTGATTCGACGATCAAGACACGAAGTTTCTCCTCGCGAATTGCAATCGGCATCGAAAGCTTGTTATTGTCAGCGAGAAGTTCATCACTGTTCTTTGGCACTTCCAGTGAAAGCGTGTAGTCTCCGTTCTCCGTCGGCTTCCAAAGAATCCAATCATTAGTCCGGCCCATCGGACGGATGCGTACCTCTTTCGAAACCTCATCTCCGCTCGTCGACTTCATCGTCACGGTCGTCACATATTCGCGAGGAAGTGTACTCTCGATGCTAAAGGGGATTCGAACGGATTTCCCTCGAACCCCGAAGGTGGGACCATCGAGAGAGAGAAGCTCGATGTCCGGAAGGCGGCTCGCACTCCCCACGGCGACGGTGAAGATGGGAATGCCTTTAGTGCGCAGACTGGAGGCCGCATCCGCCGGGGAGGGACCCTCATTCCAATCCCCGTCAGATGCTAATACGATCGCTCGCAGATTGTCGAATCGCTTCGGCGCATCGTGTAACGGTTCGCCTAAATTCGAACCTTCTTCATGTTTGCCACCACCGATCGGTTCGATGGCGATCGACATCGTCGCTCGAAGTGAATCCCATGAGGAAGGATCGATGATGTGTTTGATTGCGTCCTGCCGTGTGACAAGACCTGGACCGGTGGATCCCTCCTCTTGGACATCGCGCGTCGTCATGCTGGCGGAGTTGTCATAGAGGACGGCGATCGTTGGCCTTTCGTCGGGTCGATATTCTTCCACCCATTCCGGCTGATTTAGCAAGGCGACGACCACCGCTGCAATCAGGAATCGAAGTGACTCCACTATTGCCTGCTCGCGCGAAAATCGACTTCGCTTCCATGCCAGCAAGCAAACGGCCGCCACACCTACCAGAACGACGAGGGAAATGGCGAGTGACCAGGGCGTCCATATGAATGTGAGAGAAGCCGTAGATTTCATTTCGTCGCGGCTCCTTTCCTCGTTCCTTTCGGCAAACAGAGAATTGCTTCCGCGATCAGTGCCAGCAACATAGCAATCAAAAACGTCCGCCAGATTTCCTGCACCATGGAATTCGTGCTACCTGCTCGGTCGTCCACGCGAGAGAAATCCAATCCGGTAAAGAGGCCCGCCACTCGGTCATCGCTTAGAGGGATTCCTTCGTCTTCTGCAAGTGATCGATTGACGGCGATCAGTCGGTCATCGGATCGGTACGCACCCCGGTGATGAGCGGATTCGGTCGAAAGTCCTTGATCTGTTTCCGCGAGTATCACCCATTCTTTGGACTCCACAGCGGGTGTTTCACCGGCTATGAGTTGCCGTGATTTTGAGAGGGCATCCGCACCGGCGGCAATGACCCGTTGAACAAAGGCGTAAAGAACGACACCGTTCGTTCCGAGAGAAGAGTCCGCCGGAGAGGGGGTCGTCGTCCATAAATAAGCGTGCCCCTTTCCAGCCGGCGCGCGAGCGAGGAGGGGCTCACCCCCTTGCAAAACCGCGAACTTCGAGCATTCTCCCTCGAGCCCGCAGTATCGTCTTATTTCCAAGTCACCCACTGGAAGAGCCGCTCCACTCATGGTGCGGGCGATCGGACCCTCATTACTTTGCCAAGTGTCGATCGGGATCGTGCTGTTCCCGGACTTCCAGTTCGTCCAGCGGAGTCCGAGAAATGTATCTCCCGTGGGTGTCTTCGGTGGAAAAAACGCGACTTGCCCTCCTCGATCAATGAAGGATGTGACCAACTGCTCGGTCACTCCCTGGGGAAGTGCTGATTGCCAGAGAACTAAGGCGAGTTGATCCCAATCCACACCAGTCAATTGGTCCGGCTGAACGATTTCAGCCGTCGCGCGAACGCTGGGGTCCGATGATATTTGAGCCGCAAGCTCGAGCGGTCGTACGATCGATGGATCGTCGGTCACCAAAAGCGTCTTTCGCGGCGGAGGCTGATCGAACACGAAGTAGAAATCATCATCTGCCGGGTTGATGTCCGTGGGAATGGAAACGCGACCCCAGCCTCTTTTTCTCGCCCGATCAATGGGAATGGAATGATCCCTGATGTCCACTCGTGGACCGACAAGTTCCACCGTCTGAGAGGATCGCGAGCCTTCGATCTCCCACTGGACCGGCACCGTCAACTTATCGGTCTCCTTCCCGGTCCGAGTCAATCGGAACGAAATGAGAAGTTCCGCTTTCTCGGATGTCTCTAATCGCCGGACATCCGTGACTCGAATCGAGAGGTTGGATGGTTCATGTCGCTGATAAGCGAGTAAGTGGAATCGTATCGATTGCGGAAATGCAGAAAAAGATTCCCGCAAGCTTCGCCATCGTCCACTCTCCGATTCCCAATCGTTGCTCGCGACGTCCGAGCAGATCCAAATCTCAGTCTTTCCCGCCTTATTGTCTCTGACGTAGTGGTGCGCAACTTCGAGAAGTCGAGGGATGTCGGCTGATGAACTCGCGGCTTGCGCCGAAGAGAGGTCAGTCAGCAAATCGGCAGATTGAAGTGATAGAGGCGTGTACGTGACGCTGTCGATGACCACATATCGATCGGTTTGAAGCGAAGCCATCAAATCTCGAAGTTGTCGACATGCCGTTTTCAGTTTCGATTCGGCGCTGCCCGGATTTCGCCACTGCATACTTGGCGAGCGATCAAGGAGGATTAGCGTCGTATCGCCACGTTCTCCCGCCGCCAGTCCGAGCCAGCCTCCCGCGAGAGGGCGGCTTACGGCGAAAAGGAGCGCCGCGATCGCCAGCACTCGAAGCAGCATGATCAGCCATTGCCGAAGGCGTGAATAACCGCGAGCCATCTTGTGAGCGGAAAGGAGAAACATCATCGCCGCCCAAGGGATAGTTTGAAATCTCCATTGATTGATCAAATGGATGATAATTGGCAGCAATATCAGCGGTAGCGCGAGGAGGAGCCAGGGCTGAAGAAAGATCATCGGAGACCTCTCGTCTGCGTCCGGCGAATGAGGAACTGAAGCAGGACTTGCTCATAATCCTCATTAATCTGTACTCTCTGATAGTCCACGGCCGACTCGAGCACCACCTGCTTCAGTTCCGAGAGGTATTGCTCAAGTGCTTTACCGTATCGCTCGGCAATGTCACTTGGCTCGGCAAAGATCGAAGGGCCTCCCTCCATGTCGACAAATCGCATGGGTCGGTGAAACGTGAAGGAAATCTCAAGCGGATCGAGCAGATGAAAGAGAGCAACGTCATGGCGACGAAATCGGAGATGCTGAAAGCACCCCGACAACTCGGCCGGCGGCATGAAGAAATCGGAAATAACAACGACGAATGCCCGTTGGCGAACGGTTTCAGATAGTTCGTGCAAGACTTGGACGAGCTGTGTAGGTCCGTTCGGAACCGCCTCCTCAATCGTATCGAATATCAGTCGTAAGTGAGCAGGACTTTGCTTGGCGGGGATATGTTTGACGATACCCTCCGCCGCGCACGTCACGCCGACCGCATCTCCCTGCTGACTTGCCAAATAGCCAAGGGTCCCCGCGATCTTGCGGGCGTACTCAATCTTATTGAGTGAGCCCGAACCGAATCCCATCGACCCACTGGTGTCGATCACGAGGATCAATCGAAGGTTGGTATCAGCTTCGAACTCTTTCACGTAAAACCGGTCGGATCGGCCGTACGCACGCCAATCGAGACGTCGAAGATCATCCCCTGGAACGTATTTCCGGTACTCGGCGAATTCGACGCTGGAACCTCGGTGTGGGCTGGAGTGTCTGCCCGAAACATTTCCCTGCATCGGTCGACGAGCTAAAAGAGGAACGGCCGCCAGTCGCGAAAGAACTTGCGGATCCAAAAAACTTCGCGTCTGTCGATCCGTGAGCATCGAAGTTTCTCACTTGCCAGAAAACGGTCTCAATCTCGCGTCAGTGGGGAACGGATCATCTCTCTTCTTCATTCGTCTCTTGCAACAGTCGCTCGACGATCTCCTTCGCGCCGAGTCCCTCCGCCTGAGCGGCGAACGTCGTGATCACACGATGAGTCAGCACCGGGATTGCCACTTCCTGCACGTCGATCAACCGCACCATGTAACTTCCATTGAGAGCGGCTCGTGCCTTGGCAGCGAGAATCAAGTATTGAACCGCGCGAGGTCCCGCTCCCCACGAGACGAGTGGTTTGATCCAGGTGGGAGAGGTCGCGTCGCGCGGTCTCGTTTTTCGTACCAGTCTCACGGCATAGTCGTAGATGTGGTCAGGCACAGGAACGCGCCGAACTAAATGCTGATGTTCGATGATCTCTTCGGCGGAGAGGATGGAACTCAGGCGAGGAATGACATCTCCTGTTGTTGATCGCGCGATCAGCACCTCTTCATCATGTGATGGATAGTCCAGCTCGATGAGGAACATAAATCGATCAAGCTGCGCTTCAGGTAGCGGATAGGTTCCCTCTTGCTCCACGGGGTTCTGAGTGGCCAAAACGAAGAACGGGGGCTCAAGGGTATAAGTCTTGCCGACGACGGTCACCTTATGTTCTTGCATTGCTTCGAGCATGGCCGCTTGCGTTTTGGGAGGCGCGCGGTTGATTTCATCCGCGAGCACGACATTCGCAAAGACAGGGCCGTGAATAAACTCGAAATGCCTTCGTCCGTCGGATCCATCCTGCAAGATGTCCGTCCCAGTGATGTCCATCGGCATCAAATCGGGGGTGAATTGAATGCGGCTGAATCGAAGAGAGGTTGTCTCGGCAAGTTTGCTGACCATGAGTGTCTTCGCGAGGCCCGGCACCCCCATCAGCAAGGCGTGCCCTCTCGCGAAGAGGCAAATAGCGAGTCGCTCGATGACTTGCTCTTGCCCGATGATTACCCGACCCAGCTCGGCTGACAGGCGGTGATATAGGTTACGAAGTCGATCGATTGCCTCGACGTCGTTTGCGGATTGGTCAGTGGCGGAGGGATGGGCTGCGGCCGATTCCTTGGATTCGAAATTCATCCGTGCGCTCGATTCGTTAAGTGAGAGGGGATAACAATCGTGTCTCTTATCACTTCGCACCTCTCGCGTTTTTGGGGCGATCCGGTAGTCTTGGACTATTTTAGATGTTGGACATTTGTACCCAATGCCTCATCCTACCGACGAAGTTGAGACGAATGAACGACCGATTCGATTTTTGTTTTCGTTGAGCTTGCTCTCTCAGTCTTAAGATTTGAAGCAACAACACCAAAGGCACGGCCATTCAGTTCTTCGAGGTGTTGCTCTGTTGCCGCAGATAGGCCACCAAGTCCCGAAAATCCTGCTCTGTGATTTGTTGTTCAAGTCCCTCCGGCATGATCGATTGTGCCGACTCTTGCATCACGTCGATCTCTTCCCGTGGAAGAATCACCCGTTCGCCGCCGGCGATCTTTAAAATCACTCGGGAGTCTGATTCCTCAACGATAAGCCCGAAAACAATTCGACCGTCGGTCGTGATCACTTGACGTGGCTGGTAGTCATCACTGACTACGAGATTGGGGTCAAAAACGTTTGAAGTTAGATTATCGAGACTGGCTGTTCCATTTCGCGACAATTCAGGTCCGACTTCGTGGCCGACCTTACCAAGCCGATGGCACTGTGCGCAGACCCTGCCGAACACTTTCTCCCCCGCCCCAGCATTTCCAGGAGACGCATTCAGTGCGGAGCGCATCCGCTGGACAATTTGATTTCGTCCCCCTTTGTCGTCGAGACGGACTTTCCCCCAGATCTTTTCGACTCTGTTTCGAAGGGACTCTCGTTTAGAGGTGGCCATCTGTCTGAGATGGTGGACGCCTATTTCTTCTTTCGGGATTTGCTTGGCCTCAATGGCATCGAGCAATTTGTCGCGCCACATGGGTCGTGAAACCAACAAGTCTATCGCCTGCGAATGAGTTTCGATCGGCAGTTGGTCGTATCGCAACAGCACGATATCCGCAACAGCGGGAGTTTCGAATCGAGTGACGATACGCCAGAGCTTCGCGAGAGATTCCGAAGACAACTGATCGAGAATCGGCCCTGCCATGGCTGCCAATTGCTCATGATCAGCGTTCTTTCTCAGCGACCATGCCTCGAAAAGCTGTAAACGCTCTGTATCAGGGAGCTCCTTCCCACGCAACAGATTCATAGTTTGTAGTTCCGCGTCCGGGTTACCAATAAGGACGGCCAATCCCAGTCGCGCTACCAGTAGGGAAGGGGATTCGTTGGTGGTTGGCGCGGCGGCTAATCGTTCTTTCGCAATCTTTGCCACGAGTTCACGCTGCGAGGGTCCCGTTTCGACGGCTTTGAAAAGGGACCGGTACAGCACATCACGAATATTCGAATCGACCTCTGCCTGTTTGAAAATGGCAGTGAAGGCTTTTGCCAGTTCATCATGGTGAACCGCGGGTAGGTCGAGGAGCCGCTCGATCAAGCGTGCAATGAATTCTGGGTGGAGGGCATCTTCCTTTTGCCGATGTTCAATCCACGTGGTGATCGAAGGAAGCGACGATGGAATGGTTCGCTCCAGGTTCCGCCAGATGATTCTGGGTAACAATTCAGATGGGTCGTCCTCCGCAGTCAATTGGAGTGACAGCAGCGTCGAGCAAGCGTCCGTTGCAGACAATTGCTTTGGTGCAGCAATCGCGACTTGCAGACGGACTCGAGGATCGGGATCATCGACTAACTTCGTCAGCTCGGAGAGCAGCGTATTGTCAATCTGCGCGTGATCTCCCACTGCGCGGACTCCCCAACTCCGAATGACTGGGTCTTTGTTCTTGAGCAACGACGATAGGAATTCATTGCTCAGCTCCCCCTGACTTATCCGAGTCCAGATCGCTTCCAGTCTGGTTTTCTGCGGAATTGCTCCATCATTCGCCATCGATTCGAGCGATATTTTCTCTGCTTGGCGTTCGACGAGGAGCTGCCTCGCACGCCGCCGATGAAACACATTTTCGTGAGAGAGCCGGGCCACCAGGTCGTGATCTTTCATTCGATCAAAATCGGTCGGCATTTCTTTGCTTTTATCACCATAGACAATCCGATAGATGCGTCCCGCGCCTCGGTCGATGCCGTTGGGATCGCGACGAGCGTCCTGATAGCAGTGATAGCGGTCATACCAGTCGAGGACCCAGAGCGCTCCGTCAGGACCAAGCTTCTGCGAAACAGGCATGAACCAGGCATCGTGAGCAGTGACGAAATCGGAGCCTGGACTTGCTTTGTAACTCGCTCCGTTGCGTTGAATCGCGTCCACGTTTAGGCAACTTCCATGAATGTTGCCCATGAGCAACTTCCCCGCGTATTCCGCTGGAAAGCTGTTAGTATCGAGCCAGCAGACGCCGCAGTAGGCTGCCTTTTGATGTTTGTGCGAAACGATTGAGCGGATCTTCCAGGTGTAGGGGGGATAGGCGCCCGCTTGGCGGTGATAGTAACCGGTCTCCGTCAAATGCCAGAGGTGATCGATGACACAGGCCGAGACGAAAAAACTCCCCTCCGCGTCATAGTCGAGCCCGTACGGATTGCTTGTTCCTTCGCAAAAGAGCTCGAATTTCTCGGTCTTCGGGTGGTAACGCCATAGGGCACAAGTGAACTCGTGGGTCTTTCCTTGATGCGTGATCTTCGAACGATTGAAAACTCCATTCAGGCCATACAGCCAACCGTCCGGACCCCAGGTCAATCCACTGGGTAATTCGTGAACGTCGTCCCTTCCAAATCCAGTGAGGAGTACCTTTCGCTCATCGGCTCGGCCATCCCCATCTTTATCCTTCAAGAAGAGAAGGTCGGGCGAATTCGCAACAAAAACGCCTCCGAATCCAAGTGCGATCCCAGACGGGATGTTCAATCCTTCAGCGAAAAGCGTGACCTTGTCGGCTCTCCCGTCCCCATCCGAATCTTGCAGGATTTTAATTCGATCCTTCCCCTCGCCCGCATCAAGGCGTGGATACTCTAGACTTTCGACGACCCAGACTCTCCCCTGATTGTCAAATGTCATGGCGATCGGATTGATGACGTCCGGCTCACTGGCAAACAGCTCGACGGAAAATCCAGGGGGGAGGGTCATTTTCGCCATCGCCGTCTCCGGCGAGAGCGCGGGGCCCGGAGTCTCCTCCTGATTGTGAGGGATTTGTGCAAAGCTCGAAGCCGTAATAAGTAAAAGAGACCAAACGGCCCGGCGTGCCGCTAACAACTGAAACATGAAAATCTCCGCCAAGCTCGGGCAATTTCATTGGTCATGATGGGAATCGGGATGAAAATCGGGACGCCGGTCGATGCTATCCGATCAACCGCCGCTTCGGCAAGTTCGTATACCCGGAGTGTGTACTAAACTTGAGAATCGAATTCACGGAAGACCGAGGACGTCATGGCCGACCATTCACCGTATCAGAAGAAGATCATTCGTCGCTACTATGACAACCTTTCCTCGATCAGTTTGAATCGACTCCAAGAGTTGACGACGGAGTTGTATCTCGCAGAGGGAAAGAAGCAGGATAAGCTGTGGACACAAGTCGGGCCGATTTTGCAGAAGCTCGAAGTCCCGCAGGGCAGGATCGATCACATTCTTGCCAAGAAGGATGTCAAACTCATCGCGGAAATCGTTCGAGAATTGACCTAAGCTCACTGACGCTCGGCGAGATTACGATCACCGCTTCGACATCACAGGAGCCATTGATCTCAAGTCTTGAATGGGATGACTTGCTCGCGCGAAGTCGCCACGACACGCTGTTTATGCGAAGCCCGTTCCTGCGCGCCGTTCAGCGTTCATTCGTGGAACGATTCCCCGTGACGACCATTCGCGCGATCGATTCAAAAGGGACACTCGTCGGCGGAGCGATCTTCGTTGTTCGTGGAAAATCGGCCGAATTGCTCGGCTCTGGACCCGCCGACTATCTCGACATCCCTGTCGACGCGACATTGCCAAGCGAAGTGATCGCAGCTTTGCAACGAAAGTTAATCGAGGAACTCTTTCACCATCATCCATCGATCACTTCCATCGTTTTGTGTCACTTGATCGAGGGGCGAAAGACGCCGGCAAATCTCATCCCGTTGAATGGGCTCCATTTGACAAAACTTCGCACCATGCCGGCTCCCAGGATCGGCCGAGCCGGAATTCTAGAACTTTCCGGCCGAGCGAGCCTTCGAAGGCCGGACAATCGCCTGGCCCGGATGGGTCGGGTGAGCTGTCAGCACTATCGTTCCGCGAATGAAATTCTTCCGAGGCTTGAGTCATTCTTCGATCAACATGTCGCGCGATGGAAGGGTACATCGAGCCCGAGTCTTTTCGAAGACCCTGTTCAGCGAGAGTTCTACCGCACGCTGACGTCGGAGCTTTCGGAGACCAGTTGGCTTCGCTACACCGAAATTCGGCTTGATGATGTCTTGGCCGCCGCCCACTTTGGCTTTTCCATGAATGGGTCCTTTATCTGGTACAAGCCGTCGTACAGCCCCGAAATCGCCGACCTTTCACCCGGAGTGGTTCTGATCCGACGACTGCTGTTGCTCGCGTTGGAAGAGGGAGCCAACGAATTCGACTTCACGATCGGTGATGAGGACTTCAAGCGACGGTATGCGACCGAGGAGCGGATCGTGGACGACATTCACATCTGCCGTTCGCGGCTTGAAGCGACTTTGTTGCGAGCGAAGATTCAATTCCGCAAAGGGGCGAGAGCAGGGCTCGAACACCTCAAACTATTGACACCTCGAACGAAAAAAGAGCCGCTTCCGCCAGTGATGGAAACGACTCTTGGATGTAGCGATTGCTGTTCGAAGTAACGTGCGAAGAGATTACTTTTCTCGTCGAGCGAGCCGTAGCGCCGCCCGAATGGCGTTCATCTTGTCGTTCTTGATCTTCTGACCTTCCGCTGAGAACGACGATTCCACGGTCAACGACAGTTCGGAGAGCTCGGTTTCGAGTCTGGTCGGATCGAGATCTTTTAGAGTTCGAACACGCGAGGTCAACACGGTCACGACATCGTCTTGGACCTGCGCGAAACCTCCCTCGACAAAGTAACTCGCGCTCCCTGGACCACCCGAAACACGAAGCTCACCGGCGGCAAGTCGAGCCAACGTGGGAGCATGTCCGGCCAAGATTCCGATCTCGCCGTCAAACGAGGGAACGACAACGAGATTCGCTTCACGATCGAGAACCGTCCTCTCGGGCGTCACGACCACACAACGAATGTTCTTTCCCGTATGCACGACGATTTTGCTCCTTCACCCTCCGCAAGAGAGGGGTGGCCATTTGATCGGCCAATTACCGAGCGGACAAGGTCAGTATAAACGATCTATCATGCCGCGAAGTCTGGATATTTGTTATTAGCCTTCCGCCATCTTCTTGGCCTTCTCGGCGGCTTCTTCCACCGAGCCGACATACAGGAACGCCGCTTCCGGGAGATGATCCCACTTCCCTTCGACGATTTCCTTGAAGCTTCGAACCGTGTCGGCAACCGGGGTGTACTTGCCCGAGAAACCGGTGAATTGTTCGGCCACGAAGAACGGCTGGGAAAGGAAGCGTTCGATTCGGCGAGCACGAAGCACGACGACCTTGTCTTCTTCACTCAGTTCGTCAACACCGAGAATCGCGATGATGTCCTGCAATTCGCGATATCGCTGAAGAATTCGCTGAACGGACTGAGCAACGTCGTAGTGCTCTTGACCGACGATCAATGGATCGAGCACGCGGCTGTTCGAAGCCAAGGGATCGATGGCCGGATAAATACCCTTTTCCGCGATTCGACGTTCAAGATAAATGAACGCATCGAGGTGGGTGAACGTGTTAGCCGGAGCAGGGTCAGTCGGATCGTCTGCAGGAACGTAAACGGCCTGCACTGACGTGATCGCACCCTTGTTCGTCGAGGTAATACGCTCTTGAAGAGCACCCATTTCCGTCGCGAGCGTGGGCTGATAACCGACGGCGCTTGGCATACGTCCAAGGAGGGCCGACACTTCCGAACCCGCTTGCGAGAAGCGGAAGACGTTATCGACGAAGAGCAGGGTGTCTGCTCCCGTC
>JAIEPU010000070.1 GCA_019748235.1 bacterium | reverse complement strand
TTCAACGGCGATGCAGGCAATGCAACGGAAAAGGGGTACCTGTACAACATCCCCGCCGGTTTTCCAAGCACCGCGAGCGATGCGTTCGTCGACTGGAATTTCCGGACTGGGGGTGCGGAAGTAAACTTGCTTCACCACTTCATGTGCATGCAAGGTTCGATCAGCGATTTGGCCGTCGGAATCGGCGGTCGCTACCTACAGGTCGATGAAAATGTTTCGCTACGTGTGAGCAACGAACTCGATCAACTTTCAGCCACGATGAGTTCGAAGACGAGCAATCACATTGCCGGTCCGCAGTTTATCGGTCGAGCCCGGTTGAATGGACCGTTCCGGTGGATTCGCTGGACGGCAGAGGGAAAGATCGGTCTGATGGCGAATGCCAACCAGTTTAAAAACACGCTGCAGACGGGACTTTATGGTCCCGCCCAGTTTTCTGATGTGACGACCAACTTCAGTCCCCTCTTCGAAGGCAACTTCGGCTGCGAAGTCTATGTGTGGCATAACATCGTCGTCTTCGGCGGGTACAACCTGCTCTTCGTTGATCGAGTCAATCGATCAGGCGGGCACTTCCATCAAGATCTCAACTACTTCGTCAATCAGCAGCAGGATCTGGGAAGTCTGTTCCTGTACGGTCCCCGCCTCGGAGCCCTCGTGACTTTCTGATTTGAGCTTGGGATTGAATTCAAACACAACGGGCGGAGGAAAAACCCTCCGCCCGTCTTGATTTCTCACCACGGTCATCCGCCGACCATTCCCACCCTTCGGCACGAAAGATCAGCGCGTCACGAATTCAATTGCCCATCGTCCCAAACGAACGCGTGATGCGAATGTGGGACCCGTGCATTAAAGTTCGTCGTCGTCGTCCAGGTCGCCGCTATCGGAAAGCTGATCTTCAAGCGACTGAACGAAGCCCGAGGTGTCGAGGAAAATCTTGTCCTGAATGATTTCCTGGATGACGATGGCGACCTTGTTGTCGCTGTGGACGCGGACGAGCGGCTTCGCGCCGTTTTGGAGCGCGATGAGGCGCTTTTGCATGAGCGTGGCGAGCTTGTAACGCCCCCCGACCTTGTTGACGATCTTCTCTTCTTTGAGCTCTTCGAACATTCATTCCTCACGTTGCAAGAGACAAGGCCTATCGAAGCGGTGCCGGTTCAATGCCCCCGAAGGGACTGAATACCAGCAAGCAATGTTCGCCACATGCGAATGGCCTGCTCGATGTCTTCGTTGACGATCTGAAAATCATACTCCACGGCACGAGATAGCTCGGCCCGAACGTTATCCATCCGAAGCGCAATCTCGGCCTCGCTTTCGGTATTTCGTCCTCTGAGGCGGTCCTCATAGACCGACAGATCCGACGCCCGAATGAAGAAGCTGATGGCTTCGGGCATCAAATCCTTAACCTGCTGATGCCCTTGAACATCTATTTCTAGGAGGACCCACTCTCCGCGTCCGATAGCTTCTTCCACCGGCTGGCGAGGAGTACCGTACAAATTTTCATGCACTGCCGCCGATTCGAGGAATTCCCCACGTTCTCGCATCGCGAGAAATTCGTCCCGCGAGAGGAATATGTAGTCCTCGCCCGGCACCTCTCCCGGCCGTGGAGGCCGGCTGGTGGCGGAAACGGAAAACGAGACGGGCAAGTCTCCCGGCTCGAGCAATCGACGGACCAGCGTCGATTTGCCACTGCCGCTTGGTCCGGAGAGGACAAGCAGAAGCCCGCGCGAAGTCGGTCGAGGGTCACCGCCCGGGCTGCTCATGTCGTTTCGTTCCTCTTACTCCACGTTCGCGATCATCTCGCGAATCCTCTCGACAATACTTTTGAGTTCGACGACCAGTGAGGAGACTTGAACGTCGCCCGACTTGGCCCCCATCGTGTTGCATTCACGAAACATCTCTTGGCCGAGGAAGTCGAGCTTACGTCCGCACGCCTCGGGCCCGGCCATCAGCGAACGGAACTGTTCGATGTGGCTTCGAAGCCGAGCCATCTCCTCGGCGATGTCGATGCGGTCCGCATAGATCGAAACTTCTCGAATGAGATCGCCCGGTTGAATCGTCACTCCATGCGTCTTGAGGAGATCGTTGACTCGATCCGCCAATCGGTCCCGATAGGCGATCGACACTCGTGGCGCGCGTTCGGCAATCTTCTCAGTGAGCTGGCAAATCTGTTGACAATGCGATTCCAGTTCCAGATGCATGGACTTCCCCTCGCGAAGGCGCATCTCTTCAAGACTGTCAATCGCCTTGCGGAGTGCCTCTTCAATGAGAGGAGCATCTTGATCCGCTTCGTCGTCGGGCATGGACTCGACGATGGAGCCGGGGAGGGAAAGGACCGCGGAGAGTAAGTCTTTGGGCGTGTTCGTGAACGTCTTAAGCTGAGCGAGATAGCTTTCTATCACCGAGTCATTGAGTCGATAGCTCTGAACGCCCGCCAGATAGACGATGCGTATCGTCAAAGAGACGGTGCCGCGCGATAGCTTGTCCCGAACGATCCGTTCGAGATCGGGCTCGAGCTTGGCATGAGAGTCGGGAATTTTCGTGGAGACTTTGAGATACCGGTTGTTGACGGAACGAATCTCGACCGTGGCCACGATTCGCGAGTTCTGCGTGACCCCCTCGCCGAACCCCGTCATGCTTTTAAGCACGATGTGACCTCTTCCTTTGATCCGATCCGCCACAAATCACTCGATCCGGCGTGGCTCCGTTCAACGAGCCCTTTTACCTGCTGAGCGTCGGCCAACGACTACGGGTTCGCCGGAGGCGTGGGTGCTGGAGTTTCGGGCTTTGGTTCCGCGGGAGGAGTCGGTGCCGGCGTTTCAGGCTTTGGCTCCGCGGGAGGCGCCGGTGACTCTGGCTTCGTCTCTGCCGGAGGGGTCGGTGTCGGCTGCTCCGCAGGCTTCTCCGGGGTACTTTCCGCAGGCTTGGCGGCCTCTGGCTCGGCAGGCTTCGGAGCGTCCGCCGGTTTCTCGGCGGGTGGAGTGACCGGTGCAGGCTCAGGCGTTGCCGGAGGCGTCGGAACGGGTGTTTCCGTAGGAGGAGTCGTCGGCGGCGTCACGGCAGGAGCGGCAGTTGCCCCTTCCTTCTTTGACGCATCTCCTTCTTCCGGTTTGCCGGGAGTGACAAGTTCCGCCCCCTTGGGCTTCTTATTGTTGGCAAACTTCGACTCACGTGACATCAACGGGACGAGTGCGCAGGCCAGCAATACCCAGATCACGAACACGACGACGGTGATTCGAGTGAACACATCACCCGCTCGGGTACCGAAGGCACTACTTCCACCGATACCGCCCAGCGCGCCCGCGATGCCACCACCGCGTCCTCGCTGAATGAGGATCACGAGGATCATGAATATCGAGAGAAGCATCCAAAGGATGATCAACGTGTTAATCAGAATGCTCAACGAAAGAATCTCCTCTGGGAGAAATCAGCTCGGCGATGGGGCCACCATCATCGCCCGTCAGCCACATCATGGAGTCGCTCAACGAAACGAGCGTCATCTACCTAGCGGTGGCCGTGCGAAATCATCGAATTCACCAGCCACAGACCTGCCAGTCTATGGAGTTCGCAAAATGTTGGTACCCGAGCTTGGCCGTTCAAACGCAGGAAAACGACGCCTGCTTGATGCCCCCGTTCGGGAACGGTCGCAAATTGCCCATTTTTTATGAGGAACGGTGAATTTCCTGGCCCGCCTGCACGATGGCAGAGAAATCCTCCGCCTTGAGACACGCTCCCCCGACCAGCGCGCCATCCACATTCGGTTGGCTCAGTAATCCGGCGGCGTTGTCCGGTTTGACGCTTCCGCCGTACTGGATACGGATCGACTGAGCCAAATCCGTCCCACATACATGAGTCAGCGTGTCACGCAGGAATGCGTGAACTTCCTCGGCTTGATGAGGAGTGGCGACCTGTCCGGTGCCGATGGCCCAAACCGGCTCATATGCAATCGTCACTTCCCGCATTTGCTCCGGCCGAACCCCGACCAGCCCATAGCGAAGCTGCGAACCGACCACATCGTTCGTCTTACCTGCCTGTCGCTCCTCAAGAGTTTCACCGACACACAAAATGGGCTTGATGCTCTGAGCGAGGGCCGAAATAACCTTTCGATTGATGAGTTCATCAGTCTCACCAAAGATCTGCCGACGTTCACTGTGCCCAAGGATGACATGCGTGCAACCGGAGTCGAGGAGCATCGCGCCTGACACCTCCCCGGTGAATGCCCCTGACTTTTCAAAGTGCATGTTCTGCCCGCCAAGGGCAATGCGCGTGTGTGAGATCGCCTCATGAACGGATGACAGCAGCGGTGCGGGAGGGAAGATCGCGACGTCGACTTCCTCGACCCGACCGATCTGCGATGCCAAGGACCGGGCGAGGGCCACTCCGGTGGTCCGGTCCATGTTCATCTTCCAGTTGCCCGCGATGAATATCTTCCGATGACGCATCTCACAGCTCCTCTATGATTCGAACCACCTCTGAGACTGCATGAGCCAAGCTCTGTCGATCAGGGAAGTTCACTTTGTTTTGCCGAATGATCCCTTATTCGTAGCAGTTGCCGCGCGGATAAGCACCAAGGACCACGACTCGGGTCGCCCGCCGTTCGAGAGACGCCATGGTCCTCTTGACCTTAATGTCACCCACGTGCCCGACAATGTCGACAAAGAAGACGTACTGCTGGGCTTTCCCATCATTTTCGGCGGGGAACGACTCGATCCAGCTCATGTTCACCTTGTTCTTCTTGAACGCGGATAACGCGTCGTACAAGGCGCCGGGCGTATCCTTGATCTCAATCATCAGCGTCGTCTTGTCATGTCCGGTTCGGGCGGCGGTTTCGTGACCGATGATCGCAAAGCGAGTGATATTATGCTCCCGATCCTCGATCCCCGAAGCCAGGATGTCGAGTCCGTTGGCGATAGCCGATTCTCGACTCGCGACGGCCGCTGCCTGCGGCTCTCGCTTCGCCAACTGCACCGCCGTTGACGTACTGGCCACTTCCATCAACTGACCTTGCGGCACATTGGTCGCAAGCCATTTTCTGCATTGTGACAGCGCCTGGGGCTTGCTGTAAATCCGACGAATTTCGCTTTGAGGGCAAACGGAGATGAGGTGGTGATGAATCCGCATCGAAACTTCGCCGCAAATCTTGAGTGGCATACGGAGAAACATATCGAGCGTGTCGGCAATGCGGCCATCCGTCGAATTCTCAATCGGCACGACGCCGAGGTTCGCCTGATGACGATTCACCGATTCAAACACCCCCGCAATGCTTCCAATCGGAAGATATTCAACGGAGTGACCGAACCGATGAAGCGAGGCGAGGTGACTGAAGCTATATTCAGGCCCAAGATAGGCGATTCGCATCGTCCGCTGAAGTTCGCGGCTGCCGCTCATCAATTCGCGGAAGATCGCTTGAATTGCTTGGGAAGAAAGCGGTCCCTTGTTCGTCTCCACCATCCGCGTCAGGATTTCGTCTTCCCGCGCGGGAGAGAAAACCGTCAATCCTTCCGCTTCTTTGATCTGACCAATTTTCTGAGCAAGGACCGCTCGCTCGTTGATGAGCTTCAAAAGTTCGCTATCGAGCTTATCGATCTGCGAACGAAGACCCGCCAATGATTGCGATTTGTTCGGTGACTTACCAGCGACCGTTTTCTTCTGTGTCATCCGGAACTACCGACTGCAGGAGATGTTGAGGACGAGCAAATTATGTCGACGGTCTCAAGCTACTGACCCCCTCCTGTAGCGTCAAGGAACTAACTATTGAAGCGATCGGGCTTTCGGAATGGTGGAGTTCTTCTAAGGTGCCAGTTTGACACCTACAAATCCCAGCTGATTCACCGGATGACAAATTGACAGCCTGCCAGCGTATAGCAAAATAGGCAGATATTTTTCCGGCATCGCAGCCTTATTTACATCAATGACTTAGGTTAATCCGCCAGAGAGATGTCTTTCGTTGGCACAACTCCTGCTTATGTGTTGTTTCACAATGAATTGGGGAAACCAGACCCCTCTAGGAGAAGCAAACAATGGCTGAAGGTGAAAAGATCATTGGTATCGACCTCGGTACTACCAACTCGGTAGTCGCGGTCATGGAAGGTAAAGAGGTCAAGGTTATCCCCAATCAAGAGGGGAATCGCCTGACCCCAAGCGTCGTTGCATTCACGGATAAGGGGGAGCGGCTCGTCGGCGATCCTGCTCGACGTCAAGCAGTTACCAATCCGCGACGAACGATTTCGAGCATCAAAAGATTCATGGGACGTCGACACGAGGAGGTCGAATCCGAAGAGAAGATTGTTCCGTATCAAATCGTTGGTGGTTCGAAGGAACTGGTGAAGGTCAAGATCGACGACAAGGAGTTCACTCCTCCCGAGATCTCGGCCATGGTGCTCCGCAAGTTGAAAGAAGCGGCGGAGTCGTACCTGGGTCACACCGTCAAGAAAGCGGTGATCACGGTCCCTGCGTACTTCAACGATAGCCAGCGTCAGGCAACCAAGGATGCAGGCAAGATTGCCGGCCTCGAGGTGATGCGAATCATCAACGAGCCGACGGCTGCCGCGCTGGCTTATGGGCTTGAAAAGAAGAAGAACGAGAAGATCGCCGTCTTCGACTTGGGGGGTGGTACGTTCGACGTTTCCATTCTCGATATCGCAGAAGGAGTCTTCGACGTTCTCTCCACCAACGGTGACACTCACCTTGGTGGCGACGATTTCGATGAATGCCTGGTCGACTACATCGCGGGTGAGTTCCAAAAGGATCATGGCATCGACCTTCGCAAGGACAACATGGCCTTGCAGCGATTGCAGGAAGCCGCGGAGAAGGCGAAGAAGGAGCTGTCGACCCAAACGCAAACCGACATCAATCTGCCGTTCATCACGGCCGATGCGTCAGGCCCGAAGCACTTGACGATGACGATCACTCGCTCGAAGTTCGAGCAGTTGACCGAAAAACTCGTCGAGCGTTGCAAAGGCCCCTGCCTCCGAGCACTCGAAGATGCCAAGCTCAAGCCAGCAGAGATTGATGAAGTCGTGCTGGTTGGTGGATCGACTCGAATTCCGAAGGTGCAGGAACTCGTTAAGCAGCTCTTCGGCAAGGAGCCGCACAAGGGTGTGAATCCTGACGAAGTCGTGGCAATTGGCGCGGCGATCCAGGGTGGTGTTTTGGCGGGCGACGTGCAGGAAGTGCTCTTGCTCGATGTCACCCCATTGTCACTCGGTATCGAAACGCTTGGCGGCGTCATGACGAAACTGATCGAGCGCAACACGACGATCCCGACCGAGAAGAAGCAGGTCTTCTCGACGGCCGAGGATAGCCAGACCGCGGTCGATATCCATGTGCTCCAGGGCGAGCGTGAGTTCGCTCGCGACAACCGGACGCTCGGCAAGTTCCGTCTGGACGGAATTCCGCCGGCTCCTCGCGGCGTTCCTCAGGTGGAAGTGACGTTCAGTCTCGATGCGAACGGCATTCTCAACGTTTCTGCAAAGGATCTCGGTTCAGGCAAGGTTCAGTCCGTCAAGATCGAAAGTTCGAGCGGACTTTCCGAAGCCGACGTCGAAAAGATGCGCAAGGATGCCGAGTCACACGCCGGGGAGGATAAGAAGCGTCGCGAGTTGGTCGATGCCCGCAACATGGGTGACACCGCTTGCTACGAAGCCGAGAAGCAGATTCGCGAGCTTGGTGATAAGGTCGGCGGAGCCGACAAGGAAGTCATCGAGAAAGCGATCGCGAAGGTTCGCTCTCTGGCGAGCAGTGAGGATGCCTCGGCCATCAAGTCGGCGGTCGAAGAATTGCAGCAGGCCCTTATGGCAATGGGTCAAGCGATGTATAGTCGCGGGGCCGGCCAGCCGGGGGAGCCGGGTGCAGAGACGGGCACCAATCGAACCGCTAACGCGGATGATGATGCGATCGACGTGGAATTCAAGGAGAAGAGTTAACACGTTCATCGAGTTGTCGTCTTGATGAGATGATCCATACGAAAGCATCGATCATCACGAGAACCCAAATACGCGGAGCGAGTCATGTTGATCGCTCCGCGTTTTCTTTTTTGGGGATATTCCCTATCCCGTGATTTGACGACTCATCAACAGCGGTTTAAGTTTCGTAAGACGGTTGTGTCGATGCTTCACCGCAGTGCCTCCCCGCCCTCAAAATGACCGCACCCGACACCGTCTAAATTCCCCTCGTCATGAGACTGATTCGTCACGAATTCGCCGAGCTTGGTCTTGGATGAATTGAGCGTGATAGGTCGAACGGATCGCACCGCCCCTCCTCACTTCTGGACGTGAATCGAGTGGAAGGAGTCGACACTCCTTCGGGGGAATCAAGGTGCCGATCGTGCCGGTCATGATCGACTGGCTGGCCGAATCGACCAGGCTTTCGAGGAGCAAGTCATGAAAAGCAGACTTCGTCGAGTCATGGAAAGACGGCGAGGAGCCGTGGTGATACTGGTCGCGCTGATGTTGGTCGTCTTGATGGCGATGGTGTCGTTCGCAATTGACGTCGGCTACGTCGCGAATGTGCAGACACAGCTTCAACGGGCCGCTGATTCCGCCGCGCTCGCGGGAGCCGCGGAGATGAATCGCAGTGGGCTTTCTGCCGCACGGGCCAGGGCGCAACAGATCGGTCAGCTCAATAGTTCGTCGGGAACGGCCATCACGATTCCCGCGGGGAACGTGGAATTCGGCGTTTGGGACCTTACCGCCCGAACATTCACTCCTTCGGCATCTGGTCAAGGCGGGAATGCCGTCCGGGTGACTATCACTCAGACGCCTAATTTGTTTTTCGCGCGAGCAATGGGATTCAACAGCACTCAAATCACCGGTCAAGCAATCGCGATCGCAACTCCTCGAGACATCTGCTTCGTGATCGACCTTTCAGGATCGATGAACGATGACACTGACCCATCTTGGGCTCCCACCGCGATCAACGGGAAGCTCGGAAACACGGTCGGTAATTCGCTTATCCAAAATGTTTACACCGACTTCAACCTTGGGACATTTCCAGGAACCAATCAACAGATTGGCCATCCGCTGGGAACTGCCTATCAGAGCTACTCCGCATCGGCCTATGCGAATATGACGGCCAGCACCGGTCCATTGAGTTCTACCTCGATTGCGTCGACTTATCGGATACTGTCGACCGATTCAGAGGCGACGCGAAAGACAAAAGCTTATCGATGGATCATCGATAATCAGATTGCCGTCATTATGCCGAATGCTTTGCCGACTCCGAACAGTGCGAATACGGCCAGCTTCAACTTCTGGTCGGTATACATCGATAACATCATCATGCAATCCACTGCGAGTGGCAGAGGAACGATTCCCACGTTAGCCGACTCCAGCGATCGTTGGAATTCATTCAACAATCCAAACTCGCAAAACTATCCCACTGCATCTCTACCAACAACGTATCGCAATACCGTGGGCCCAGTTTCTTACATCCAGTTTCTAATGGATCACGGACGCGACACTCAAGTCGCGGGGGCTTATACGCCTCTGTCCAAATTAAGCTCTCTATGCCCGATGCATAACGAATCTACCGACGGCGGAACATTCAGTTTCCCTCCTCGCGAAATGCCAACACATGCTTGCCGGCGATCGGTCATCGCGGCCCTTGCGACAATCCAGAATTTAAACTCGCTCAATCCGTCACCGGATCAAAGGGATTGGGTCTCGATCGTCACCTTCGATAAATCGAGCCCGGGACCGGTGATTTTGCAAGGACTAACGTCGGACTACACCGCCGCGATGCAGGCGGCGACGACGATGCAAGCGGTGAGCGACATCAATGCATCGACAGCGACAGAATCGGGAATGATTAAGGCTCAAGAGGTATTGAAAACGATCTCGCAAGGTGGATCGGCACGCGAATACTCGGACAAGGTCGTCGTCGTCCTCACGGACGGTCAGCCAAATATCGTGACATCGTCATCGACCACGATCAGCAATTATATCGGTGCGAATCCAAGCTCAAACTTTTATACAGGTAGCGGTATGAATGCATTCAACGCGCCCATCATGCAATCCGATGCGATGAACGATAAGGGATGGAAGACTTATGCGGTCGGTATCGGCTTCGGAACGGATTATGACTTCCTGGACCGCGTTGCCCGAATGGGTAAGTCCGCAGACAGTAATGGTCAAGCGCCGAGAAACACGGGTGACCCGTCCCAATATGAAGCAAAGCTGAAGGCCATCTTTCAAGACATCATTGTCAATGCGGGTGTTCGGCTTGTGAATTGATATCTCATTCGCCGAGGCGACCATCTGGGCGGCCTTTATAAGGTCGCCCTTTATCATTTCTTGTTATCCCCGTTGATCTTGGAATCGCTCTATGAATAATCCCTCCATGATTCAGCACCCGAATTCATCGAACAAGAGAGTGCTCGTCGTCGGTGCTAGCGCGCGAGCAATGGCCTCTTCGGCGCGCCGTGCCGGCTACCGGGTTATCGCGATCGATCTATTCGGGGATGAAGATCTGCGAGCCCTCGCTGAGATCGTTCACGTGGTGTCTTTTGACGACTACCCCGCAGGCATCGCATCGTTTCTCTCGGCGTATCCGGAGATTCCCGTCTCTTATACCGGCGGAATCGAAAACGCACCCGGTCTCATCGAACAGCTTGCTTACAACAGGCCGCTTTGGGGCAATCATGCATCCGTTGTGTCGAGAGTACGAGACGTTTTCAAATTGTTCCCACTTCTAGGTGAGAGTGGTTTTTCCTGCCCATCGCTATGCCGGCAACCTCCCCCCGATGACGATGATAAAACTTGGCTTCGAAAGCCGCATCGATCCGCAGGCGGAGCCCGTGTCGCCGTCTGGGACCATTCGACCGTTGGTGATGATGAGTATCTGCAGGAGTACATCTCAGGAACTTCGTACTCGTCACTATTCGTCGGAAACGACAATACTGCCTGTTATCTCGGTTCATCGCGACAACTGCTACTGCGGGACGTCGCTTCGATCACGGATCGAGAACACCAATCTTTCCAGTATGCCGGATCGATCGGGCCGATCTCTTTGCGTGACGAAATGGTGGGTCAAATTCAAGCGATTGGAAATCTGCTGACCCTTCAATGGGGTCTTCGCGGCGTGTTCGGCATCGACTGGATCGATCATCAAGGCGACCTCTATTTCATCGAAGTCAATCCTCGCTTTACCGCATCCGCGGAAGTCATCGAGACATCCCTACCGGATCCCGTCTTTCAGTATCATGAGCAGTCGTTCGATTCGACCTCTGGCAACCCTGTTATTTCGCTCGTCGATGATCAATTGACAGGCAAATTGATCCTGTTCGCTCCATGTTCGGGAGTACTTTCTTTTGAAGCTCCACACAGTTGCACCATTGAAAATGAAATTAGATTCGCGGACGTACCGCGGCGAGACACGTTCATCTCCGAGGGATTCCCGATCTTGACAATCCTGTCGCAAGGCGGGAATGAAAACGATGTCCGAGAACGACTCGTCGCCTACGGAAGAGAGTTTGTGTGTCGTTACTTTCATTCGTCAGGTGAGCATAAGCAAGACTCGCCGACCGAGTTTTCGCGCGCCAACAAAACAGACCGGCTGACAGCCCGTTAAGGAGTGCCAGCCGGTCCGAGGGGAGAGAGCGATCCGTCAGTGACGGATCACTCCGCAAAAATCTGATATCAGACGTTACGCTTTACGCCGGCGTACGAAGACTGCTCCCGACAAGACGGCTATCATTCCCATTGCCGACATCAAACCACTCGAAAGTTCCGGCACACCCTGAGACTGAATCCACGCGGCGTGTCCTGAGATGCGAGTGGCCGCCACTCCATCACCATACCCAAATTGAATCCCATCACTGTTGAAGAGTGCGAATGACACCACACCGGCAAGGTACGTGATACCTCCATCCTCGATGTAGAGGGGCGAACCGCTATCTTTGTCCGCCGGAAGATACTCGAGGGGGGTCGGGGTGGCTGAACCCCAACTGCTATATCCCGGATTGGTGGGCGAGTCAAAATCGGACAAAAGCAGATTCGAAGACCAAGAAGAAGAGACCTGATTCCCCGTCACGTCGATTGCTTCCGTGCCACCTCGTCGTACCGAGGTGTAGGAGCCGTCAAGGCCGATTGTTCCATTTCCCGTGCGGCCAAAGCCGACGTACGTTCCGATCTCACCAACTTCACTCAAGCCGGTATACAGGGCGACGGGCGTGACGTTCGTGACCACCGAACTCAAATGCACTAAGGCAATATCGTTCCCATTCTCGGGAGTCGCCGACACATACCCAGGGTTCAGAATGATTTGATCGGCGGAGTAAGTATTTCCACCCACAGCAAACAAAACATTTCCGGGTGTGTTATTGACGGCGTTGGAGCGAACGACGTGAGCCGCCGTCAGCATCCAATCACCCGCCACGAGCACGCCCGATGCCCAGTCCGAATTGTTGCCGAAAGTGATTTTACCTGCCGAGGCATACTGGGAATTCGCTCCCAGACTCGTGTAGGAAGAATCGGGGACGTCACTCCGAATGACGCCGGCATGAATGGGCGAACAACAAAAAAGAAGTACCGCAAAAACGGTTCGACCCGCGCAGCGAATACCGAACATTCGATCTGCTCCTCACGTCGACGCAGAAGGTCGACCAGAACGAAGACGTGCAAAAGACACCAGTTCCGCCCAGAATGGGCCCGATTTGCTTAACCAAACGGTCTTGAGAATAACAAATGAATTAGTGGACGCAAAGGTTCTCTTTCCAAATGACCGTAGGAATTAGGCATATTTGCCCTGGGAGGGTATCCATTCTCGCTTTGAAGCAACTGGTGGCAGCCTATGGGGCAAACCCGCTAGACGCCGGTCGACTGATAGGCCCGATCCAAAAGCTGCATGGTGTGATAGACGGGAATATGCTGCTCTAAGAGTGCCAAATGCGTTCGTATCTGCGTCATGCAGCCGATGTTGCCGGTCGCCACGGCCTGGGCTCCGGTCGAGAAAATGGCTTCCGCCTTTCGCCGACCGAGACGAGCCGCGATCTCGGGTTGTTCGATGTTGTAGGTCCCGGCCGACCCGCAGCAGATCTCTCCCTCGGGAACTTCCTTCAGGGTGACGTTTTCGATCGATTGAAGTAACTGCCGCGGTTCTGAACGTACCTTTTGAGCGTTCGACAGATGGCAGGCGTCGTGATAAGCA
>JAIEPU010000270.1 GCA_019748235.1 bacterium | reverse complement strand
CGTTTGGCATATCATCAGAAGCGCATCGCACTTCTCCTGGGCGACAAAATCGATTAATCCCTCACCCAATCCTTCAAAAACGGCCCGATTCCCCATCGACGAGCTAGGTTTCGATATCGTAGTCTGAGTCTCATCGTCGCATATTGATCGATGGATGAGAGCGGCCTTAGACTATCCCCCCCTCATCCCGCCCATTAAAATCAAGGGGTGTCCTCTTGGAACGCGTATTCACTCTTTCCTCCCGTGAGAGACATTCGGGAAACGAGTGATCATTTGAAACACTCTTTCATTCAACGGAGCAGGCCTGTGGGGATTCGATTTCTGGGTGTGATGAGCTTGGCTCTCGTGATGGCAATCTGCCCGTTCACGAACTCTCCCGTGCTGGGAGCCGAAGATGAGCCGGCGAATATCGATGAACTCATCAAGATTGTTCAATCGGGTGATTCGAACGCGTACCTCGCCGCCGAATCATTGGGACATCTTGGCCCAAAGGCGAAGAGCGCCCGAGAAGCCCTCGTCAAATCACTGGCATCAAAGGATGACCGTCTCCGCATCGCCTCCGGGCTCGCGCTTGCGAACATCGATCTCGAGAATGAAGAGACCGCTAAACTCGTCGTGAAGACACTCATCGGCGCGCTCGCGGATGAAGATCCTAACGTGCGCCGTGAAGCGCTTCGGGCGATTTCCTCGGTGCGAAAGGCGCAACCCGAAGAACTCAAGATCATCGCCAAAGCGCTAGCCGATAGCGACCGATTCGTGGCCCTCCATGCCACCGAGGCGCTCGCTTCTCTCGGAGAGCGAGGCGTTCCGCTCCTGTCCGAAGCGACCAAGAATCCCAAGACGGTGATGTGGGCCCTTCTGGCCCTTGAGACCATTGGTACGAAAGCCCACGCGGCCCAGGATCAGGTTATCGCCATTCTAAAAGACAAGGATACCGTCCTTCAGGAGCAGGCGGCGCTAACGCTCTCGAAGATCGCTCCTGACACGAAGAAGGCCATTCCCGCCCTGCTCCCCTTACTCGATAGTGAAGTCCTTCCGGTGCGGGCGGCTGCTGCTTTTGCGATCGCCCAATTTGGGCCTGAGGCGAGTGGCGCGATTGCCAAATTCCAGAAAATGACGAAGGATGGGGACATCGTGAGCCGCTTGATCGGCGCTCGCGGGTTGATCGCCGTCGCCCGACCAAGGGGGGCTGCGGCCAAGCCCTTGGTCGAAATCATGATTGCCGGCCTCGAAGATGAAAGACCCGGTGTTCGTCGCGAATCAGCCGTCGGGTTGGGGAAGCTCGGCATCGACGCCGCCTCCGCGACCGATGCCTTAACGAAAGCAACCGAGGATAAAGTCGAAGCGGTCAAACTTGCAGCCGAAGAATCGCTCAAAGCGATCAAGGAAGGTAAGTCGACCGATGCGGAAGAGAGCAAGTAAGGTGAGGAACACGATGAAGAACACGATGTTACTAGCCGTAGGTGCTCTCATCTCGATGAACACCGTGGCTTGGGCGCAGTACGGATACGGGGGATACCCTTACGGGGGTTACGGGTACGGTGGCTTTGGAGGCGCGGGAACGGCGTTCTCCGCCAACTCCATGGGGATGGCTTCGGTCATTCGAGCGACCGGTCAGTACCAGAAGGATCACGTTCAGGCGTCGATCGCCTGGGATGATGAGGTTCGCAAGCTTCAGGCCGAACGGCTCGAGCAGCGAAATGCTTACCTCGACATGCAGCACAAAAAGGCGATTGCCGACGGCCAAGCCAATCGCGAACGTCTTGATGCGCGGAAGCAAGCCGCGCTCGCTCGCCGAAACAGCGACCAGTTTCCTGACAGCCTTCGTCCCAGTGAGTTCGATCCAGAGACGGGTAAGATCGCCTGGCCGGTCCTTTTACAGCGCAACATGTTCGACGAAACTCGCAACGCCACCGAGGCACAGATCAATCAGTGGATATCGAGTAAAAAATCGGGACAGCCGTTTGATATCTACGGGCTGAGTGCCACCGTCGATAGCATGCGTACGGTTTTGAAGACACTGATTCAAACAGTCCCGACGGGCGAATATTTAGGATCGCGAAACTTCCTTGATCGCCTGGATCAGACGATTCAGCTTTCCGGATCGCGACCACCGGTTGCGGGAAACTAAGTGTAACTCAAGCGGCATGCTTGAAGTAAACCGTACTCGCTAATTCGAGGGTCGATGTCTCTGCGGAGACGTCGGCCCTCTCTTTGTTTCTTGACAGGATCGCGAGAATGGCGGGAAGCAAGATCATTGCCGAAAGAGTCGCCGTCGACACTCCCATTCCCAAAGCGATCCCCATACTCACCATTCCCCAATGGGGCGCGAGCGCCAACGAAGCAAAGCTCAGAATCGTCGTCAGCGCATTTAGAATCAAAGCCTTCCCGAGTCGCCATCGAAGGACATAGGGCCCTGAGCTGTCGCGGTAATCGTGGATGACGTGAACCCCGTAATCAACGCCGATGCCGAGAATGAGCGGAAGCGCGATCATATTTGCAGGATTCAAATCAATCCCCAGCCAACCGAGTAACCCGAACATCATTCCGATGCCCACGACTAATGGGAGCATCGCCAAGATGGTGTGTCCGATATTTCGAAAATCGAGCCACACTGCTCCGAGGATAATCACGAACGCGAGCAGTCCGCTGACGCGGAATCCGTCCGTCATTTGAAGAAGCGAATGAAGCGTCGCAATCGGCTTTCCAGTGACCTGTGGATCAATTGTCGATAGCTCTCTTTGGAATTCGACAAGCGGCTCCATGTCCCAAACGCTTCCCTTGGCGAAGATCTGAATGGCCCATTTACCGGTCGAGCTATAGAAGCGCGACACTAACGAATCAGGAAGGTCCCGCACGGTGACCGGTGTCGGTTCGGAAACATCGCGAAGTCGATTGAGAGATCTCGAAAGATCTTCGATCCAAAGTTGCTCGTACTGCGTCAGCCGTTTGAGTTGCTCGGCCGGAGGGAGTGTCTTCAGCACTTTCTCCGTCTGGCGAGCCGCACTGATAAGTCTTTGCAAGACAATCTGATCGCTTCCCGAACCTGCCGGAACCAATTGCGCTATTCGGCTGAGAATGCTAATCAACCCCGCGGGCTTCGATCTCATCGCTGCCAGATCGCCTGATGCGGGAGCCGCTACGATCAAGTCATGAATCTCTTGGATGATCGGCATCTTTTCCGGCTGATCGGCAGGAATGAAGGAGGCAATCTCCACCACGCGCCCGACACTCGGGAGCTGACGAAATTCGTCGGCAAGACGCCGAGCTTCTTCCGCGGAATTCGCCATCGACAACGCATACCAACCAGACGTACCCGTCTGAGCCATTAATCGATGCTCCCATTGAACCGATGGCAGTCCATTGGGCTGAAGATGTAACAGGTTGTAGTCGAAATGAAGTCGGTACACCCCCACCCCTGCCGCGATGGCCATCATCGTTGCCACGCCGACGAAAAAGCGTGGCCATCGTGAAACGGGAAAGAACGTGGCGCGGTCACTTTTGTCGATCCGCTGCTTCTTCGGAAGCGGCGCGGCTCCCAAGCTAAGTAGAGCGGGGAGCAACGTAAACATCGCCAAGAGACAAAAGAGTATTCCCCCTCCCGCGATCCAGCCAAGTTCTCTCAGGCCGACAAAGCCTGTGATCATCGTCGTGAAAAAAGCAGCAGCGGTGGTGATTGCCCCCACCACGGTCCCCGCGCCGATCGTTCGACTTGTCTGAGTATTGGCGTCATTGACATCCATCCCAAGACCTCGAAACGATTCGAACTGCGAAATCCAAACGATCCCGTAGTCAATTCCAAGGCCGATTAACGTGACGATGAATGAAACGGACAGAATGTTAAGATGACCGATCGTCAGCGTCACAAATCCAAGCGTCCAACAAGCGGCCACTCCGAGCGATACCATCGCGAACAGCGGATGTCGGAGCGCGCGAAATCCGACCACGAAAATGAGCAACACCCCGGCCGCGGACAGAATCGTCGAATATTCGCTCCCGCGCTGAGCCGCTTCCATTTCGTCCGTCTCAAGAACGGGTAATCCCGTGAGTCCAAATTCGAGATCCGAGTAGAGGGGCCGGATGCGCGACAGAATGTCCCGAAGAATTCGAATCGGCTCCTGATTTCGAACGAAGTTTCCCTCACTCACCACCGGAATGACGCGAAGAAAAGCAAAGCGGCCGTCTTCGCTAAAAAAGTACTGCGGAATCTTGCGAATCCGCTGGTTCGTTCCCTCGATCATCGGATCCGCCCAGGGTGATTGATACACCGTGCCTGGCAAGAGATAGGTACGAAGCGATTCGAGTAACGTGGCCGTTTGAAGGAGTGCCGTTTTCGACGAGGAATCGAGCGGGATGGTCTCATCGCGATCGGTCAGCCGTTGGAGGGTGGCGCCAGTCATCAATTCGAGGTTCAGTTGATCGAATCCGGCGATTAATAAAGGTTCGAGCCCTGCCAGTCGCGACTTGATTCCCTTTAAGTCCGCAAGCGGTGCTTGATACAACCCTTTTGCCCGCAGCTTATCGGCTTGCAGTCGAAAGCAGAGCTTTTCGAAGTGCTTGGGGTGGCTGGCAATTTCATGAGCGATTGTCTCCAGGGCAGAGATCATGGCCGCTTCTTCGCGGCCCCCCACGACAAGGATGATGTCTGACTCGCCGCCGAATTCATCCGCGTATCGCTTCCAATTCTGTGCCGACTTCTCGGCGGGATGAACCAGATCGGTGCGCGCGGTCTTGAACCCGAGATTCATCATCGCGTACCCAAGCGAGAACGCGGCGGAAAGCACACAAGCGAGAATCGTCAAGAATTTGAACCGCTGGACGAGTGAAACCCATCCCCCAAGTATCCGGGTGAGCCAAGAGAACGATTCCGCAGGAGTTTCGAGATTCAAATGTACCTATCCTTGCAATTGATCCGAGTCGGCCAGCGACTGTGCGCGTTTCGAATAACACTCACCTTCCAATGATTCAACCGGTGTTAGGGCGAGAATCCTCCCAAACTTGAGTATCTTTCCCCTCTTCTAGAGAGAGGGTAATGAAGGCAATCGAGAGAAGATGAAAAGGAAGCGACGCCTCGATCCGAAATGTGGTGAGAACTCGACTAGACGCAATCGAACAATCGGTTTATGGACACCGGCCATTCATCAGGCGATCAGCATCAAGCGAAGGAATCGCGGGAGCCTCTTAGCCCGTGACCAAACTTTATTGCCCGATGTAAGTATGTGCGGCGAGAGTCAGGAGGACACCGTCGTGTGGATTCGGTCGAAACACGTTGTTCTCTCGGCCGTGATTGTATTCTTGGCAATCACTGGATGCCGTTCGAGCCGATCTCAACTGACGGGAACTGCCTCCAAAGATACATCTCGATCGATCGAGCGAGAACTTGTTGCGGACAAATCGGTTGAGGAAACTGGCAAGCCGAATTGCCCGCTCAAGCGAGGCGAAGTCGCCGCGTTAAAGCGTCCTTCGCGGGCAACACATCCGACGACCGTCCCTGAAGATGCGGGTGCAGACTCGATTACTCAAACGCCGAGTACCCCGTTTTCGCCCAAAGGTCTATGTCCGATCTCCCCTGCCGAACGGATGGCCGGGGATTCCATTCCCTCAGGCTATCAAGCACGCCTTGATGAATTGAGCCGTGTCGGCACTCAACTCGCCAAAGGTGCTCAAGGGACCGATGTGAAGTTCCATTTCGATGCCATTTACAACCCTCGCCGTGCCTCCACCTGTCACACGGAAGCGGGACATATCCTTGTCACTTCGTCGCTATTGGAACGGGTGCAAACCCGTCATCAGCTCGCGACCGCTCTCGCCTTAGAAATGGCGGAATACATTCGTGAGCAGGATGCAATGAACGAACGACGTGCGGCATTGGCGGGTGAGGTCTCGCAAGATGCCAAGCTAAGCGACAAGTCGTTCGCGTCAGATAAACCGACGGAAAAAGAAGTCAACGAAGCTGCTTCGCAACTTCTCGCACGAGCGGGATTTGAGCAAATCGACGTCGTTGCGATGAGGCAGGATCTGAACGGGCTCTTCGCGGGAACCATGCACGCTGCCGCCCGGCCCCGCTCGGACAGCACCATGCCCGAACCGAAATGGAACGGCCCGCGCCCCTCCACCGCCAATTAGGATACCCCCGAAAATTGTTGGTTATCTTAAGCTTACTTATCTGGAGCCGTATCCGTTCGTCACTATCATCGAAGCAAGAGATGATGGTTCAATTCCGCAAGAGTCAAAAGCTCGCGGGACTTAAGAGTTAAGCAGATTCATTGCAATCGACGGACAATCGAGCCGTCTGCCGAAAAGTAATAGGCGACGAAATCTTCATGAAATAGAATTCGCTCATCGCGCCGAATCTGTCGCACGATGGGAATAGTCGCCGCTTCGATGGAAGGACACACAACGTGCCTAAGATTGCTTTTCTCTTCCCTGGACAAGGGGCACAAGCCGTCGGCATGGGGGTGGAAGTCACCCAGGCCATTCCCGCTGCCAAGGATCTTTTCGATCGAGCGAATCGGGTCCTTGGTTATGACTTGCTCGAACTATGTGCCAACGGTCCCGCCGAGAAGCTGAACTCTACTGTCATCAGCCAGCCCGCCCTTTTCGTGGCAGGGCTCGCCGCCGTCGAGAAGCTTCGCTCCGAAGATCCTGCCGCAGTCGAAGCGTGCGAAGGCGCGGCCGGCCTCAGCCTGGGGGAATACACCGCGCTTGTCTTCGCGGGTGCGATGAGCTTTGAAGAGGGACTTCGCGTGGTGAAAGCTCGCGGCGAAGCGATGCAAGCATCTGCCGATGCAAACCCCTCTTCAATGGCGAGCGTGCTCGGCCTCTCGGTGGAACAACTGGAAGCGGTCGTTAACGAGTCCTCAAAAGTCGGCTACGTTCGCATCGCCAACTTCCTTTGCCCCGGCAATCTCGTCATCAGCGGAACCAAGGAAGCAGTGGCGGATGCCTGTCAGCGAGCCACGGAAGCCGGGGCGATGCAGACAGTACCTCTCGCCGTCGCGGGTGCGTTTCACACAGACCTGATGAAGCCGGCGGACGACAAGCTCGCGGCCGTGCTCGAAGGAATCGAAATCAAGCCGCCGCGCATCCCCGTCATCTCGAATGTCGATGCGAAGCCGCATACCGACCCTGCCGAAATTCGTGACATTCTTGTCAAGCAGGTGCTTCACCAAGTTCGATGGGAGGAGTCGATGCGTCAGCTCATTGCGGATGGCTTCGACAAGTTCTACGAGCTCGGTCCGGGGCGCGTGCTTGCCTCGCTACTTCGACGGGTTCAGCGGCGTATCGACGTCACGAACGTCAACGTCTAGCAGACTCGCTACCATTCTTGCGCCATGACTTGCCGCTTGGAGAATCTGTATGGTCGATCTCATCTATCGCTTCGATCCCAATGATGATCGCGGGCGCAAAGCGCCGGCTGATGCGAAGGAAGCTTGGCAACGGCTCGAGGAAGGGAACCGCACCTTTTCCTCTCTCGATACGAGCGCAACGGGCGGCCTCCGGATCATGTCGTTCGAGCCCGAAGATATCGGCATTGCCGGGCCGGGTAATGATCTGCGCCAAAAGCCCTTCGCCGCCGTGCTCGGCTGTTCCGATGCGCGCGTCCCAACCGAACTGATCTTCGACTGCGCTTGTAACGAATTGTTCGTCGTTCGTGTGGCGGGTAACGTGCTCGATCAAGCGGAACTTGGAAGCATCGACTACGCCGTCGAGCATTTGGCTCCGCATTTGAAACTGCTTGTGGTCCTGGGCCATAGCCATTGCGGTGCGGTGACGGCAGCGGTTGATGCGTTCCTTGCACCGTCGCAGTACCTAGGCCTTCTTTCCAGTCATCACGTTCGCTCGATCGTGAACGGCCTCTTTCCCGCCGTTCGTGGTGCGGCCACCGCTCTGGAAGAAGAATTCGGCAAAACGGTCAGCAAGAAGAAAGGCTACCGGGCGGCATTGATCGAGATCTCAGTGGTTCTAAATGCCGCTCTCACTGCGTCCATTCTGAAGCAAGAGTTCTGTCGTCCTCCCTCGGAATGCAAAGCCGTTTTCGGCATCTATGACATTGGCTCCCGGCACGTTCACGTTCCTCTCACCACCGCCGCCACAAAGGAGCGAGCCACCAAGCTCATCGAAGCCCCTGTCGGACAAGAAGAATTCCGCAAGTTCGCTTCCAAGGTGGTTCACAGCTCATTCGTCAAACAACTGCTGAGCGGGAAGTGACGGTTCTGATTTCGAGTCATCGATGGATGGAAGAACTCTTATTCGTAATGTCCTCCGCACGGACCAGACCACGAAACAAAGAACAGCCTTATGCTTGCTTCGCGGGGAACAAACACCTTTCCGGGCGGACAATTCTCTATGTCGATTCTTGTGCGCTCGTCGCACTGATCAGCGAACGCTTGCGCCCGAACAGTGGAAGCAATTAGGAGAAGAAGAAATACAATGGGAATCAATGACGCGACGATCACACCAGTCCAAGTTGCGGGACGTTCTAACATGAAGAATTTACCTCTTAAAAAATAGTCGTCAGGTTTTCAATGGTATCTTGTCGAGCCACAACCAGTAAGAGCCCTCTCCGCCGACAACTTACCCCCCAGAACACTAGTTCCTGGAAGAGCGGCTAGGTTCACACAATCACGAGATCAGCAACAATTCCCATTCCCCACCCACCATCTCTTCACGCCGGAGGCGTGCTGGATCGTAGCCAGGGGTGAAACCCCTGGGGGCGAATACGTTTCCATGATCACACACCCCCGGAGGGGTGCCGGATTCGTTCGTCTGAAACGCGAACACCTCAATACCACATATGCTCTTCGTCGGATTCGACTTCATGACGATTCAACATCAATCGGAATTCGTCTTGGAATGATTGCCTCGAATGATGTTCCTCTTGCTTTTCGATGTAATTCGTCACGGCGGGGATTGCAAAATGGCTGACGGTGAACGCGCCGTATCCTGTTTGCCACCAGAGACCAACCTGCGGGAAGGTCTCGTGCGCCCATGTCGAAGAACGAGTCTTTAAGAGTCGCATGAACTCGGCGAAGTGAACCGTTTGCCGTAA
Source organism: bacterium (assembly GCA_019748235.1). Classification (GTDB taxonomy): domain Bacteria; phylum Planctomycetota; class Planctomycetia; order Kolteriales; family Kolteriaceae; genus JAIEPU01. The sequence continues at coordinate 3,892 of JAIEPU010000270.1, read as the reverse complement.
CGTGACCAAGAGATGGACGTGATCTTCCACGCCGCCGATTATCCGTGGAATTCCACCCTCCGCGCGCACGATGCGTCCCAAGTATTCCCACAACCGTTGCCGGATTTCGGGAACAATGACGGGCCCGCGTTGGCGAGTGCTGAAAACGATGTGGTAATGGAGTTTTGTAAAGGTTTGCGGCATTCGCGCGGCCCTTATCCCGCACCCCTCCGGGGTGCATCATTTGTTTATATTCTTTGCAGGGGTTTCACCCCTGGCTACGATCCGACACGCCTCCGGCGTGGAAAGGAACGTGACGGACATAGGTTGTATAAGTCATCGGTTCGATTCCTAAACGTCGACACTCGTCCGGCGTGAAGAGCCATCGGTTCCATTAACCTAGAGGAATCGTGCAATAAACAATCCTATCCTCACACGCCTCCGATGTGAAAGATAGTGACCTCACAGTTGAATAAATGGGGCGTGGGTTGATTTCGTTGCCACACTTCGACACTTCGATCGAGCGAATGCCAACGCCACGATCCCAAAAAACTACGCCACGTTCAGCGACCGGATGTTGCAAGATGTCGCGTAGCCGAGGCCGCGCTTGAGGACAGGGAAGGTGCGGGCGAGCGCAATGGCCAAGGAGAGTTCGACGAGACCGCGCTCGCCGTAGCGCTGGCGCATGCGGGCGCGAAGAGGCTCGACGTCGCCTGAATTCTGAACGACGCACTCGGCGAAGAGATAGACATCTCCCAATTCCTCCGGGAGATCTGAGGGACGCATCTCGACGACGTTTTTAATGATCTCGGTCGGCACGCCGGCTTGTTTGGAGAGATTGATTTCGACTTTCACGCAGTCGCCGCAATCCTCAGCCATCACCGCGACAAGGCGGGCGACATGAAACGGCGCGGGGGGCAATGAACCGCGCTCGGCCACCAGCTTCGAAAGCCGGCGAATGCGAAAGAGGTCCGTGAGAGATACGCGCGAGATGTGCCGTAAGTAGTCGAGCGACGCGCCGAGTTTTTTCTCCGCCGCATCAATCTGTCGGCCCACGAAGTAACGAATCATGATCTCGGCCTCCTACCGCGCGGACATAATGCATCGACGGAACGGCAGAACATTTGTGCTCGCCCATGCGAAGCAGAGTGCGCCACTAGACCCGCTACGGACGAGCAGTATCCGCGCCTCTTGACGCTATCCTACACAGTCTGGTCACTGTTTTCTGGAACTACATGACCGCGGTTGGCGTCGAACCCTGCTTTACAGCAATGAAAATTAAGTCGGCTGATCGACCACTGGGCGAACTGTCGCCGTGGATAACTCACGAGCCGAGGGGAATCAATACCGGCCAAAATGCTAGGTAAAACGACGTCTGTGTCATATCGACCCGCTCCCTTCCTTGAAAACAGCTCCCCTGTCCGGATAATCCGAGGAAAGCCTTTCGGAGAAAAATCGCATGGATAGCCGCATCGCTTACGATGGTTTGACCTTTGACGACGTGCTGCTCGAGCCTGCCGAAAGCAATGTCCTGCCAAGAGATATCGACGTAAAGACAAGCCTGACGAGGAACATCAAACTCAACGTTCCCATCCTTTCCGCGCCGATGGACACCGTCACCGAAGCGGAACTCGCCATCGCCCTTGCTCAGGAGGGAGGGCTCGGCATCGTTCACAAAAATCTTTCCATCGAACGGCAAGTCGCGGAAGTCGACCGGGTGAAACGGAGCGCGAACGGCGTCATCGTTGACCCCAAAACCCTTCCTCCCGATGCCACAGCTAAGCAAGCCAGGCAATTGATGGAAGAGAGCAACATCAGCGGGGTCCCGATCGTTCAGGCAGATGGGGTACTTTGCGGGATCATCACTCGTCGCGATTTGCGGTTTATCGATGATTGGTCCGTCCAAGTCCGTGACGTAATGACAAAGGAGCATCTCGTTACAGGATCAGCGGATACGACGATCGAGAAGGCGGAAGTCATACTTACCACAAATAAGGTAGAGAAACTTCTCCTCGTAGACGATCAATATCGATTGAAGGGATTAATCACGATCAAGGACATCGACAAGCTCCTTTCGTTCCCGAATTCCTCAAAGGATACCCGTGGCAGACTGCGGGTCGGGGCGGCGGTGGGAGTGCTCGAATATGAGCGGGTCGAGGCCTTGATCGCTGCCGGCGTTGATGTTATTGGCGTCGACAGCGCCCACGGGCACAGTAAGAACGTGTTCGAGACCGTTCGCGAGATCAAGCGTCGGCACGATATCGACGTGATCGCGGGAAACATTGCCACCGCTGAGGGAGCGAAGTCGCTCATCAAGGCGGGAGCAGACGCGATCAAGGTGGGCATCGGGCCGGGTTCGATCTGTACCACGCGAGTGATCTCAGGGGTTGGCGTGCCCCAGGTGACGGCAGTCTTTCACGCGGCCAAAGCGGCGGCGGAAGCGGGCGTGCCGGTCATTGCCGACGGCGGAATCAGGTACAGCGGAGACATTACAAAGGCGATCGCGGCAGGTGCTCATTGCGTGATGATGGGAAGCCTGTTCGCGGGACTCGCCGAAAGCCCCGGACAAACGATCCTGTACCGCGGCCGAACCTTCAAGGTTTACCGCGGTATGGGTTCGATGGGAGCGATGATGGCCGGCTCGAAAGACCGTTATGGTCAGGCCGGCAGTGACAAGCTGGTTCCGGAAGGAGTCGAAGGACGAGTTCCTTTCCGGGGAAAACTGGCTGACTTTGTGTATCAGCTCGTGGGCGGCCTAAAAGCCGGCATGGGCTACTGCGGGACACCAACAATTGAGGCACTCCGAACGAAGACCCGCTTCATCCGAATTACGGCAGCGACCGTTCAGGAGAGCCATCCTCATGACATTGCCATTACTCAAGAGTCTCCCAATTACTACACCTCGGCGGTGGACGCTGACTAGCGCCGCCCTCGCGGTCCTTTCGCTCTCCGGCGGCTTCGTTCAGGCGGAAGAAAAGACTCTTCCGCCTCTCTCCGCTCCGATCGATCTTCCCGCACCAGGGGAGGGTAAGACGCTCCCCCCTGTCGAAGAAACGAATCAGCAAAGTGAGGAGCAGGCCGCTCCGGTCGATCCGTCGACTGACGATGTGGCACACGAAAACGCTCCGACCACACCACCCTTGGTGACGACGGAGATTCAAACGCCTGATCAGACGCCGACCGTTCCGACTCTAACGAAGAGCTTTTCTGAAGAGCATCAAGCGGTCGTTCAAGAGGTGCTCCTGAAGGCCAATGCACAGGTTCCGGATAACACGGGATCGAACTTGCAAAACGCCCAAGCAGCCGACTTGGTTTATCGTGTAAACACGGAACCGCCGACCCGTCAGCGATTATTCCGACTCCTCTCGCAGGAAGGCTATCTCTCCCAGCTCGAGAAGGACTATCGGGCGGCCGGCCAGACGGGGTCGTTCTACCTGCCGGCTCCGATCGATAACTTCAACGCGCCGAACTCGAATGTTCTGCCGCCGACATGGTTTCAGAGTGCGGCGACTGGCCAGCTCGATCAGACCGAGCTCGATCAGCGCCGCGGCTGGATTCACATTTACAACAACATGGCCCGCCAGAACGTCGGCGCGCCTCCCGAAGTCGCGATCATCAACGAATCGGTCGGCAGCAGCGACATGGCCGTCATGCTCGAGATCAATCTCGAAGGTCCGGACAACACTTTCGGCGTCGTGCTCCGAGCCAAGGATCCGCGCGAGTGGGTCGAAGCGGTCGATCAGATCAAAGTCAACACGTACTTCTATGCCCTGTTCGGACGTGACTCGGTCGCGCTCTATTACCATGAGCCGGGCAAGGAAGATTTGCTGATCAAATCAGCCGAGATTCCCGCCAAGCGCGAGAGAGAAGAGTGGCAGAAGCTTCGCCACGACTCCTCCGCGGGGAGAGAGAA
>JAIEPU010000227.1 GCA_019748235.1 bacterium | reverse complement strand
CTTCTCGCCTCGCTCCGCTTCTCGCAAGATCCCCACCATCTGCTCTTCCGTGAAACGACTCTTCCGCATCGAATCCGTTCCCTTCGTTAGGCGGATTCTAACCTATCAATCGGCCCGGTTTCTGGGGAACAGGTCAGATCCAAGCATTTTTCTTTTGATCGGTCCTCATCAATCAAGAGTCAGATCGTAGGAAGCGTTCGCGACGCCCATTGGGTCAGCGGAGTCGTTGAATGAGGATTTCATTTGATATCGACGACACTTTGGTGTGCGAGGGAGAGGTACAGAATGAGCCTCCTCTTCCGTACTGGCTTCAGTGGTTGTATCCAGAGCGGTTGCGGGTTGGAACGAAAGATTTGTTCAGAAGACGTCGATCCGATGGACATAGCGTTTGGATATACACGACGTCGTATCGATCATCGTGTTATGTAAAGAACTGGTTTCTAAGTTATGGCCTCCGAATTGATGGCATCGTCAATCAGCGTCGGCACGAAAAGATAGCGGGACGACAAGGCCCTTCCAAATTCCACCCAGCATTCTCGATCGGCGTGCATGTCGACGATGCCGAGGGAGTCGCGCTGGAGGGAAAATCGCATGGATTTCACGTGGTCGTCGTATCGCCGAACGATCCAAACTGGACGGAGAAGGTATTAAGCGAACTTCAAGCCATGCGCATCCGCTGAGTTTTACTTGCGGACAAACCCTTTTCGCCGCACAGAAGATGTCACGCCGATGACCGCGACGAATGACATCATCACCATCGTCGATGTCTCAGGCACCGCGACATAGGCAATGGCATTTAGAGCTAATCCATTGCTGGTGATGAAACTTTCGAGAGCCGTTTCTGGATCGGCGAAAAGCACGACCCTTCCGCTCCCTGGAGATATCGCATTCTCATCGATTTGCCCAAGAGTCGGTAATCCATAGGAGTTAAATCCGATTCCGTGCGCGTAGGGTCCCAATGTTGCGAAAATGTTGTTCACTCCTCCAAATACATCAGTCGTGAACGTCGATGTCGTTCCATAAGGTCCATTTGAAATTGGATTCGTCAAATAATTTGGAATGCTGGAATGATTTGCATTCGAGCGACTATCCCGCGAAATCACTATTCCGAAGGGTGCCATGAAGCTTGGTTCATCCGAGGTAACAGCGACGATTCCTCCTCCATGCCCAATGTATGTAAGCAATGCCGCCTGCTCAGAAGGTGTTAAAGGCGAAGAGGATGTTGAAAAGCTGGTGTTGGAGGTCAAAACGAGGACATCAAGTCCAGACAGGAAGGAGTCGGTGAGTGTTGGACCTTCAACAAATGAGCTTCCAGAGATACGTGAAGTGATCAAATCCGCTAATCCTAAATTTTTAAGCGAGTATGTTGAGGTCCGCGTCGCATCGAATGCGCCAATAACGATTCCAGCATTTGCAGACTCAATGCAGAAGGCTATGAAAGTGACGATAAGAATACGAAACATAATTTCTCCTCGGGATTTTGGTTACAACGAGCGGTAAAAGCGGGAAGTTCACAAGCATGATATGCTAAAAAAATTGCTAACTAGTGTCAAATGTAAGACTATTGCCATTCGCATCGATTGTACGTCAATACTAGCACCCTGTTTGCGATGAGAGGGCGACATGAAAGAGCGGATTATTACCATCCTACTCTCGGTAGGAGCGACATGTGGAGTGATGAAAGGGACCGAGGAACCTTTACGAGAGCTTGAAGTCGATCGGCTGATCGTTCGACGAGAGCTCATTGTGTCGGATACCGGTAAGCCGTGGGAGAATGGGTTCGAGGAACAGCAAATACCGCGCGGGATCTACGCACGCTCCGTAACGGAGGAGGCGGTCGGCGGGCTTTGGGTTCGAAGCCGATTGATCAAGGGTGAAATCGATGACCCCTTCGACGATCGATTTCATGCGCTTGAGCGAGACGGTCGTTTGCGCACCGCGCCAGGTCACATCTCGTGGAACGTTTGGCTCGATGGAAATTGGAGACAAGTCGCGATCGTGCAGGGGGAGGGAATCGAATTTTCCGACCTGCCGCGCGAAGAATGGAATGGAGGAAGTCATCCCGGTCGTGTTCGCATTCAAACATTTAGGCCGGGCCACGGCGAGCCATTGACTGATGCTCTCATTGGACAGGGAAAGATGTCCATCGGCGGCGGCGGATTTGGAGGAGGGGGGCTTCCTTCCCCCGCGCATGTCGTTGATCTTTGGGGAGGAAGCATCGTCTCGCACCCAATCGCAAATCCTGATGCGCCCAAAGTCTTGAACGATGATGGGACAAAGGAGCATGAGTACGCGGTCATCGCCGTGGACGCGGAAGGGTATCGTTCGAAAACATCACCTGCCGCCAAAGCGAATGGGTTCGCGACGATCCGCTGGGACAGTGTACCGGGTGCCGATGCTTACATCATCGTCCGAGACGGAGCGGAGATCGCCGGCCCGATTCGAATCGAGGGTTCACAGAAGACTTGGAAAGATTTGACGAGGCCGTGATTTGACCGCACTCGACTCCCCTCATGGTTCCTGTTTAGCGTCGGCTGATTCCTGCTGTGACTCGGGTTTCGGAAGAAGAGAGACGCGAGTAATTCGAACGCGCGACATGTCGGTCACTTGAATATTGCCGAACGGCGTCTCGACGATGTCACTCAGCCGAGCGACGCGTCCAAGTCGATTCATCACAAATCCCGCTACGGTATCCGCGTCTTCATCAATCAGGTGCCAGCCGGTCTCTTCGTATAAGTCGTCCAGCCGCACGTCGCCTCTGACAATGAAGCGCCCGTCCGCCAATCGCTGAATGTCGGGTTGCTCGGCCTCGAGAGTATCTTGCATATCGCCGAAGACTTCTTCGACGACATCTTCGAGCGTGATGAGCCCTGACGTGCCCCCATACTCGTCCACCACCACCGCGAGTTGCGATCGTTCGCGGCGAAAAGTATCGAGGAGCCGATCGAGCGTCATGGAGTAAGGAACAAACAGGGCAGGGCGGATGAGGGGACGCAGATCAGTGATCGTCCCCTCCTGGATCATCTTCTTCAAAACTTCCTGTACGTGGATGATTCCTTGAATCTGGTCGAGATATCGATCAAATACCAGGATTCGCGAATGAATGAGGTTCGCGATCTGTGAAAGGGTTTCCTCAAGCGGACGGCTGAGATCGATCGCCACAACATCCGTGCGAGGGATCATGACTTCACCCGCGGTAAGCTCGCCGAACCTGAACGTTCGCTGAAGCATTTCCTGCTCGAGGTCATCGAGCACGCCCGCTTTGTGACTTTGTCTGACGAGAATTTCAAGCTCATCCACGGAATGGATGCTGTGATGTTCCCCCGCTGGCTCGAAGCCGAGAATGCGAAGAAGCGCGTTCCCTGTTCCATTGAGACAATAGATGAGAGGCTGAAAGAGAATGATTGCCGCACGCATCGGCAAGGCGATGGCGAGCGCGACCCGTTCCGGCATTTGGATAGCCATCGATTTCGGAACGAGTTCTCCCACCACGACGTGAAGAAATGTGATGAGAATGAACGCAACCGCGACGGAGAAAACGTGAGAAGCGGTCGAGGCGATGGTCACAGGAAGGAAATGGAGCGCGGGCTCGATGAGATGAACCAGCGCCGGCTCGCCGATCCAGCCCAAGGCGAGGCTGGCGATCGTGATGCCGACCTGCGTCCCGGCAATGTAGCGGTCAAGGTCCTTGAGCGCGATGAGGACTCTATTGGCGGATGTGCTCCCCTTGCTGACGAGTTCTTCCATGCGCGTTTTGCGAACGCTGACCAGGGCAAACTCAGCCGCCACGAAGAAGCCGTTGAGTCCTACGAGAGCGAGGAGCGAAAGTAGACTGATGCTCGTTTGCATGATGCCTCTATCGGGCGATGCTCATCCAGGCGACCGCCGCTTGAGAAGCATCATAAGAAGTTCCGCCCCAAAAGGGGGATTCGTGCTGGACGTCACACCGAAGAAGACTCCGAGATCCCCCCTTTTTGCCGGTTTTCTTGATAATTGATGATGTGTCCGTCACGGTGTCGTCGGGGACGGGCTGGCAGGGGGGAAGATTGATTTCCAGTCGTTTTTCATGCTGATGACGACCCATCCTCTTTCCTGGGCTTGGTCCAAGGCATGGTCGAGCCGCCCAACCAGGGAACGGCGGTCGTAGGCATATTCTCGCTCGGCATCGTCATGATGGACGATCATTCCGAGTCGTGGGCCACTGTTCATGGTGGTCCACTGCAACATTTCCAGATCGCCGTCCGAGTTGCCAAACGCCGCGATCGGTCGCCGGCCAATGAAATGATGAATGCCGACCGGCTTTCCTGTTTTGTCTTCAATGAAGTTGATTTTCGGAAGACGGAGAAGGATCGGACCCTCGGGGCGAAGTTCAAACCGAGTCGCCACGGTCGAACCGACGACGTGTTGTTTCGGCATACCATAGACGCGATCCGTCCATGGTCTCATGAAGTCACAGCCACCCCCCGAGACGATGTAAATCGCAAAGCCGTTCTCTCTCATGTACTCCATCAACTCGAGCATCGGCTGGTAGATGCACTGCGTGTAGAGGCGGTTGAATCTTGGATGTTTGGCGGTGGTGATCCAATCGTTGACCATCGACTCGAATTCTTCAGTCGTCATGCCGGAGCACGTGGCCGCGAAGAGTTCACCGATCGCATGATCCGTCATCAACTCTGGATTGTTCAGCTCACCGGCGAGCACCGAACGAAACGGCTCCTTCGTTTGCCAGTCAGGGTTCTTCGGCGCGAGGGCCCGGGTTCGATCGATGATGTACTGGACTTGAACATAGATCGGCTGTTCGCACCAGAGGGTGCCGTCATTGTCAAAGGTGGCGAGGCGATCTTCTGGTGCCACAAAGTCGGGAGAATTCGGCGTCGTCACCTTCGAAATGAACTTGATGATCGCAGACTTTGTCGATCCTTCATTCCACGACGGAAGCGGATCGGCCGCGTGAGACGTGGCGGCGATGAAAAAGAGAAAAATGCTCAACGCAAACTTCAGGCAGGAGTGCATCGAGCATTCTCTCCTTCTCTAACCTCTTCAGCCCGCTTTGCTGAATTGCTTCAAAATATCTGGCGTCTGGATATGCTCTTGCAGGAAGCCGAGCGCGATGATGCGGCCGGGCATCTGCTTGAGGAACGGGGTGCTTAAGATCACCCGCATCGGTAATGGAAGCTTCACTTCGCCGGTCGTGAGAACGCGATTCATGAATCGGTTTTGGATGAAAACCTGCATCGCTTGCGTCTTTTGGGTCGGCTTCAGCCGGCGATCCTGAATCGCGGCCAGGTCAGCCGTCGTGATCTTGCCGGTGCCCGACGAGAGAATGGGAACCAGCTTATTCGCCGCGGCGACAGCGTCTTGGATCGCGAGATTAATGCCGACTCCACCGACGGGAGACATCGCGTGGGCGGAATCACCGATGCAGAGGAGCCCGTCTCGGTACCACTTCTTCAGGCGATCGACCGTCACGGTGAGGAGCTTGATCCGGTCCCAATCGGCCAGTTCATGCACGCGGTCGGCGATAAAGGGAGCGATCCCCGCCAGCTTCTCGCGGAAGCTGTCGAGTCCTTGCTTTTGCAGATCGGCAAAACCACCCTTGGGAATGACATAGGCGCACTGCCAGTACTCACCGCGGTTGATCATGATCAAAATGCCCCCCTTGCCGAACCGTCCCATCAATTCGCCGGGATCATTCGGCTTGCGAGAGACACGGAGCCAGAGGACATCCACCGGCGCGCCGATGTCTTCCACGGTGAAACCAGCTTGCGTTCGAACGGTGGAATGACGGCCGTCCGCTCCGATGGTCAATTCCGCGCGAACGTCGAGCTCTCCCTCGGGCGTCTTCGCGCGGACACCGACTACCTTGCCATCCTCTTCGATGAGACTGGTCACTTCCGACTGCATGCGGAGATGAAATGCCGGATACTTGGCGGCCTCAGCAGCCATGAAGTTAAGGAAGTCCCACTGCGGCATAAAGGCGACGTACTTGCAAGTCGCAGGAAGGTTCTTGAAATCGGCAAAGGTCACCGTCTTGTTGCCAATCTCTGCCTTGAACTGTGTGAGTTTCTGGTGAGGCCGCTTCAGGAATTCCTGAAGAAGTCCCATCTCGTTCATGTTTTCGAGGGTTGAGGAGTGAATGGTGTCGCCACGAAAGTCACGAAGGAAGTCGGCATGCTTTTCAAGGACGACGACATCGACCCCCGCCCGAGCGAGCAGATAACCCATCATCATTCCGGCCGGGCCGCCACCGGTGACACAGACACGGGTTTGCAACGTTTCAATGGACATGGGGATATTCCTTCTCGCTAGCTCATTCGCTCCGTCGAGAAGAATAGTTTACTTTTTCAAGATTGCGTTACGGTAGCTGAAATTTGTAAAGGGTCGACTTCGGACCATCCTCGGGAACAAACCAGAGGATATTCCCTTCTTTGGTGAATCCTTCACGGCCAAAGTGGGCATTCCCCGAGGTGGTTTTCCCGGAGAGGGTAAACCTCTGTGCAACCTCCCAACCGTCAATATCGATAACATCGATTACCGAGGTCGGCCGGTTATTGACACTCGTATGTCCGGTCCCCCAGAGCTTTCCCTCGTGCCATTCCATGTCCTGATAGGCGGTTGAAGTGGGATTCAGCTTCTTCTCTCGCACTTTTCCATCCGGTTCCAAGATGATGATCTCGCGCGCATCCCAGTTCGCCAGATACATCGTTCCGTCCTTCGCGACGGCCACGGCGCCGACATGATCCTCCACTCGCGCGACAAAGTGAACCTGATAACTCCTCGTATCGATTTTAAGGATCGTCGCACTCGATTTAGGGCGGTATTCGGCGAGTGGGACGTAAAGGAAATCATCAACTAGTTGCATGCCGCCGGGATGGTATTGATCGCCGAGGGCCAGCCGTATCGACTTTTGAATCTTGTACGTGTCCCGGTCGATCACATAGACCCAGCCAGTCTTTTCACCTTTATCAACGCTCGAAAGGAAGAATCGTTTCCCGTCCACGGCGAGGCCTTGAACGTGATTCGTCGAATCCGATGCGAGCGGCGTCGTGGCTTGAAGCGAAAGATTGACGGGGTCCGCGCCGAAGAACACGAGCAGCATGCATGCAATGACCGCCGACATATTTTTGACGACCTCCTTGCGAGAATGACGCACCCGCGCGGATCCTCACGGGTGCGGTCCATTCCACCATCGGCTGGGTTGGTTGCCGACTATCCGACTTGCGGCTCGGCCCCTTCCGCGCTCGCCATGGCGGCTTCGTCAGCCATGGATTGCTCGAGTTGTCGATCTCGCTTCTCACGGAAGAGGAAGAGGAAGACGACCATGACGAGGAGTGCTGCATAAGCGGGGACTTGCCAGAACTCCTCCCAGCGAACTCGTCCGTCCGTGGTGAATTGCTTCTGCACATAACCAGCTGCGACCGAGCCGACCGCACTGCCGATACCGAGCGTCACCAGGGCGAGGAAGCCTTGCGCGGCGGCACGAATCGCACGAGGAGCTTTCTGATCGACATAAATCTGACCCGTGACGAAGAAGAAGTCGTAGCAGACGCCGTGCAGCAGAATTCCGATGAGAAGAAGGGAATTCCAAGCATCTTTTGCCTCGGGCGCGCTCGATGTTGCTCCCGCACTGAAGAGGAAGTATCGAGCGACCCATGCCCCCATGCCGACGACGAGCATGTACTTCACACCGAGCCGAACGAAGAAGAGGGGCATGATGAGCATGAAGACGATTTCCGACATCTGGCCGTACGACATGCGGGCGGCTGCTTCCTTGACGCCGATGTCATTCAAGAAGACGTTGGTGAAAGCGTAGTAGAATTGGAGCGGCATGCAGATGAGGAACGAAGAGACCATAAAGATCGCGAACGATGGATCCTTCATGAGAGCGATCGCATCGAGCCCGAGCACGTCGCGAGTCGTAATCTGTCCGCCCGTCTTCTTCGGCGGAGTATGTGGGAGGAAGAAGCAGTAGAGACCCATGATCAAGGCCGCTACGGCGCCGATCATCATCGGGTAACGGGTTGCTTCGATGCTCCCGGCCGCCTCTCCTGAGAGATCGAGGAAGAACCGACCATCCGCCATGCGTAGCTTGCCGATCAGTAAGCCAGCCGCGATCCAACCAATTGTCCCGAGCACGCGAATTGCGGGGAACTCCTTCTCCGGACTCTTCATCTGCTCGAAGGAGAGTGAGTTGGTCAGGGCAAGCGTCGGCATGTAGGTGAGAGCATAAGCAAGCAAAAGGGAAATCATTCCGGCAAAGGTGGTTTGAGTCGAAGCAAGATAGAGTAAGCCTGCTCCGATGAGATGAAGTCCGGCAAGAATTTTTTCCGTCGCCAGGAAGCGGTCCGCGATCATGCCGACGAAGAAGGGGGAGACGATGGCGGCAAGTGGCATCGCCGCATAGCACCAGCCGATTTGGTCGCCGTTGAATTTGAGTCCCGCTCCAACGAACGTTCCCATCGTGACGAACCAAGATCCCCACAGGAAGTACTGCAGAAACATCATGATTGAAAGCTGGATGCGAATGATCGGACTCATGAACTCTCCTTGCCCTCACGCTTCTGGCAGTATTCGGCTGAAAGTCGGCGAAATGGCGACACGGGCGCGAACAATGAAGCGCGCACGCCTTGAGAAGGGATCATGTCGATCAAAACTGCCGACGGCAACGAAAAACCGTTCTATGAATCGGAAAGCGAGGAATGTCGAGCGAGGGAGGAGAATAACACGCCCTTTTGGAATGGCCCGAGCAGCAGAGGCTCAGGAATCCGTCTCTGGGACCGGAGCGGAATTCGCGACGTTTGAAGGCACAGATGTGGTCGGATCGACGAAGTCGAGCCGCATTTCATGCATGGTGACGCGAAATCCGCTTCGCTTGAAAAACTGGCGGGCCTTCCCATTTTTGGCCGCTACCGCCAGCATCACACCGGGGGAGCCAAGAGCTCGAAGGTGCTCGATGCCGGCATGGAGAAGCTTGTACGCCACGGGTGTCTTCCGCCAGCGACGGGCAACATAGATGTCATGAATCCATCCGGTTTCCTTAAACCAACTCACGAAGCTATCGGGCTCGATTCGGACGAAAACATACCCCGCAACCTTGTCCTCGATCTGGGCGACGAAGATCGCGGCGTTGTCATCGTCTAGCTCGTTGCGATAGAAGTCCGAGAACGACTTATCGAGAGGCTCCGTCGGCACGAAGCGGAGATTGTCGTATCGCTTGTGCTGTCGGCCGAGCTCCGCTCCCATCTGAGAGAGAATGGGGAGATCATTCGCGTTCGCCCGGCGAATGATGATCGGCGAGGTTAACTCCGGCACGGAACCGCTCCTCAAAAGACTGTCGACCGACGGCGATTGCGATGGGGTGCTCATTCCCCACCGGATCATTTGATCATAGATTTGATCTAAGTCGCGTTAGCCATTCCAGTCAATTGAACGAGGGCGCGGCCATGCTCCTTTGCCAGGTAATCACGTCCCTTCTTGATGTTCACGTGATCCCAGGGAAGAACTTCGGTCGTTTCGCGGCAACGTTGGCTATAGGCTGGCACACTGATTCCAAGATCCTCGAAGGTTTGCCACCAGAGGTCCGGCTTGAAGTATTCATCCCATGCATCGAGCCGTGCGCCCCGTTTCCAGGCCTCTAGAATACCCGGCGCGATGCGGCGATCCCCCCGTGTGAGAATCCCTTCGAGCATGCTTCGTTCGACGTCGTGACACTTGACGCGGACGCTCCGAAGTTTGACACGGTCCTTTAAGTATCGGTGTGCCCAGTGGAAGTACTCACGCTCCCGCATGCCGTTCCACTGATAGGGAGTGTGAGGTTTCGGGACGAAGTTTGACACGCTCGCGGTGACTTCGATGTATCGGCCTGTCACTTCCCGGCCGATGGTTGAAATCTTCTCGGCTAGATCGACGATGCCGTCGAGGTCGACGGGGCGCTCACCGGGCAGGCCGCACATGAAGTAGAGCTTCACTCGCCGCCAACCCTCTTGGAACGCGAGCCGGCATCCCTCGAAGAGTCCCTCGTTATCAATCGGCTTGCGGATCTGTTCGCGCATGTCGTCACGAGCGACTTCGGGAGCAAGTGTTAAGCCTCCCTTGCGAACCCCCTTCATCAGTTTTGGAAGATTCTTGAACTGCTCATTTACGCGAAGGCTTGGAACAGAGATCGACACCCCCAGCGGACTGAACTCCTCCGAAAGCCGATTGACGAGCGTTTCGAACTCGGGGTAATCGCTTGACGAAAGGCTCAGAATCGAAATTTCATCGTAGCCGGTGTTCTTATGTGCCTCCTTCGCCGCCGCCACGATGGCTTCCACCGAGCGGAATCGAAGCGGGCGCTTGATGACCGTCGATTGGCAGAATCGGCACTGCCACGGGCAACCACGCATGATTTCAATGGCGATCCGGTCGTGAACGCATTCCACAAACGGCATGACCGGCTTGGTGGGGACCGGGATCTCATCCAGGCTCTTTTGAATGACAGCCGCGAAAACCTGTTGCGGCATGTCAGGACGGGTCCGGTTCATCGCGGCTACTTGACCGTCGGGGAGGTATTCCGGCTCATAGAAGCAGGGAGCATACGCGTAGGGAAGTTCTTTTACGAGTTCCGCAATCTTCTCCGTTCGTGAGATGTCCGTTCGTCTCTTGAGCGAATCCCAACGCTCCAAAAATTCGAGCAAGGTCTCTTCGCCGTCACCGATAATGTACACGTCGATAAAGGGAGCGAGCGGTTCCGGATTCTGTGCCCCAGGACCACCGGCAATGACCAATGGATGCTCATCCGTTCGATCCTTCGAATGAATTGGAATTCCGCCGAGATCGAGCATAGTGAGGAGGTTGGTGTAGCAGACCTCGTATTGAAGCGAAAAGCCGATCATGTCGAATTCATGGAGCGGCGAGAAATTCTCGAGGCTATAAAGAGGCAGGCCGGCCGCGCGAAGTTCTTTTTCAAAATCGGGATGTGGGCAGAACGCTCGCTCGCAGGCCCAGCGTTCGTCCGCGTTCACCAATCCATACAGAATCTGCAGACCGTGATGGCTCATCCCTAGGGAGTAAGTATCGGGGAATGCGAAACAGAAGCGTGAACGAACCGAGGAGGGGTCTTTGACAATAGAATGCAACTCCCCTCCCACATATTGCCCGGGCATCTGAACCCGTGGGAGTATCCGTTCGATCTGTGCTCGCAAAGATTCGTTCATCATGGTTTTCGCTTCCTCGCGGGCCCGTTGACTGAATGGCCCGATGTTTTCTGACATCCTCGATTATATTTGGCAAAGTCCGATTGGGTCCGATTGGATCTATTTTTCAGAAGAGGGTGCCTTCACCCGTAAAGGTTCGTCTATCATGCGGCACTAGGAATTTTGCTCAAATGGGTTATGGTCTCGATGGTGATGGAATCATCCGAAAACCCGAAAGTCGAATTGCGAATTCCCCGTCGCATCGTGGATAGCATGACTCGGCACGCACTGGAAGACAAGCCGAATGAATGCTGTGGTCTGCTGGCTGGCGCCGGCAACTTAGTGGCATCGCAGTATCGACTCATCAATGAATCGGATCACCCCGAAACGGAGTACCACGTTTCCATCGGACTCTTCAAGCCAATGGGATTGATGAGACAAAAGGGGGAGAGCTTAGTCGCCATTTATCATTCCCATCCAACAGCGACGGCGGTTCCGAGTCGGAGAGATCTGGAGCGAAACTTTTACCCCTCGGCCATTCACCTTATTATTTCACTACTCGAAGAGGTTCCGGTAATGCGAGGATATCGCCTGCGCCGGAACTCCTTCGAAGAGATCAAATGGATCCCTATCGACGACGATGGCCCGGACGAATGACTTCAAAAGGGGGTGTCATGAGTATGACCTTGGGGGTGACGGCAATGGTTCTCTTTCCGTTGGCATGTTTCGCTGCCGGCGATTCGCCGTTCGTCGAAAAAGAGACCACTCTTAATGCCGGCAAATATAAGAACGAAAAGTTCCGCTACCTCGTTCTCGAGCCGGAAAAGGTTGAACCTGGGAAAAAGTACCCTGTCATTCTCTTCCTGCACGGGGCAGGGGAGCGAGGGGACAACCCGCACGATGCCGAAGCGCATTTCCCAAAGCTGATGGCGACGCCCGAGTATCGCAAGAAGTATGAGTGTTTCGTCGTCGTCCCTCAGTGCCGCGAGAAAGATCAGTGGGTCAAAGTTAACTGGAGCGACAAGAACTCATCGCACTTCCCCGCCAAGCCCTCACCAATGATGCAGATGGCGATGCAAGCTCTGGATCAGACGATCGAGGAATACCCTGTCGATAAGAATCGAATCTATCTGACGGGCCTTTCGATGGGAGGGTATGGAAGTTGGGATCTCTCCATGCGTCGTCCCGAAATGTTTGCCGCGGTCGTTCCGATTTGCGGCGGCGGTGACGAGAAGGAAGCGAAGCGCATCATCAATGTTCCGATCTGGGCCTTTCACGGCTCCGTGGATCCGGCTGTCCCCGTCGAGCGATCACGATCGATGATTGAAGCGTTGAAGGAGGCGGGTGGTGCTCCGAAATACACCGAGTACAAAGGGGTCGGACACGATTCTTGGACTCCGGCTTACACCGATCCCAACGGCGTCATGCCCTGGATGTTCCAGCAAGAGAAAAAGTAGTTGCCTCACTCCGGCTTGGGCGGCGAATTGGAACCGCTTGCGGCGGCGCTCGTTTCTCGAGGATGCTCGATCTGATCTTCGAGAAGAAGGACTCGATTGATGATCGAGTCATAAAAGTCGCTTTGGGGTGACTTGTCGGCCTCGTCTTTCTTCTTTCGTGTGAGGGATTCAAGGCGTTGAGCGAGTTTGGTCCACTCGACACGAGCGGCATCGGCCCGTTTCACTTCCACAAGGCATTGCAGCCGGACTGCATC
>JAIEPU010000137.1 GCA_019748235.1 bacterium | reverse complement strand
CATAGTTGAAATTGACCTGCTCGATCTCTTCCTTCGACAGGAAGCCGGGAGCATAAGTGATCTTGAATCGCCCCTCGGACGAGCCATGCAAGAGATGCGCGGTCGCGTGGGCCAGCTCCTGCAGGTCGGGCTGATGCTTGTATTCGGCCATGACGTGTTCCGTGCCGGAATAGCCGTATTTGCGAATGATCGCATCAACATCTGGCTGCTCCCCGAATCGTTTGAGCCCGGGAGCGAGGATAAGAAGTTCGCCCCCATCCGCGAGCGCCATTCGCGTGCGATAGACTGCTTTGTTCGCAACCCACGTGCTGACGAATTCGTCCCCTTGCATCACGCACACCATCTTTTGCACCGGCTTATCAAAGACGGTGATGTTCTCCTCGCGCGATTGGCGAGCCGCGGAGAGGTAGGTCTCGAGGTCGTCTCCTACGTAAACGCCCGTATGGACGAGCTGATCGTTGCTGTTGCGGGCGAGCACGACTTGCACATACAGATCAGGCAGATGGCCGAGCAGACGATCTTCTGCCATGTTGAAGCAGTGACGTACCGGTGTCACCAAGTTGCCAAGGTTGTTCTCGATCCCGCACCGTGCCGCCATCAGATGCGATGCGCAGATCGTGTCTTTACCACCAAGTCCGATGAAGTAGTTCTTGTTGTGGTTCGCGAAGCCGAGCACTTCGTGCGTTACGACGTGACCTATATTGATGACGATGTCCCACGGCTCTTCCATGAGCATGCGATTGAGGACGATCGGCATTGCCCAATCCGCCACGCCGCCACACGACTCCGCCACTTCGCGTGCAGAGATCTCACCGACGGGGATCGACCCGCCGCGCCAATCGTGCTTATGAATGTGATCCTCAGGGATCGCGCCGAACATACGCTGATTCTCTTCCGGCGTATGGGGCACATGCTGCCCGAGCGTCGGGATGACGTGAACATCCGCTTGTTTCGCGAATGCAAGATAAAGCATCTCGGTAAGACGACCCGCTCCCGAGTGCATGCGGGTGATGTCGGGAGGAAGAAGCAGCACTCGCCGAGGTGTCGAGCAGAGTCGCCGTTTCGCCTCAGCGACGGTCTGCTCCATCAACTCGCCCAGGCGATCCCACGAAATCTCCGCACCCTTCTCCACGATCCACGGCATTGTTGGCTCTCACGTTCAGAACTGATCGAAATTGACAGAGTTCTATTGTAGGAGGCGGGGCTATTCGCAACCCGTGTTCAAAAATCATCGGAGGAAGTCGAGGGGACCTATCCCAGTTCCACCACAATCATCGCATGAACGTCAAACGTCGGGACATCGATTTCGATTGCGTCATTCGCAGCGGCTCGTGATGGGAGAAGAGTCCCTGCCGGCTCCTGGCGGACTTGTTTGACAGCATAACCATGAAGGCGGAGCTTCGCGCCGGCGATCGGAAGTGACTCCTCTCGGAGCGGTACATCATCAGCGGGCATGCCATGAAAGGCGGTGGTGTTCACGTCGTTGAAGAAATGAATCACAAGCCGTTCGCCGTTCTTTGATTGCCGCATCGCAACGGCGTGCACGCACATTGGCGCGTGGACTTCGATCGGCGGCGGAACGGGCGCGACAAACTCAACTGCCTGGCGAAGGGCCACTCGTTCGTAAGGGTACGGCGTCAAATAATAGGCCGCGTCGATCCCCGCGGGGAAATAGACGACCTTCCCCTTGCCGAAGGAGTTCGTGACGACAGCCGGGAGCGCATGACTCGTCGATTCTGCGCGCGGCTCAAGCGTCGCGACGACATGACCCGTCGTCGGCTTGACCTCAACGGCGGGGCCTTTGAAGGTGACACGATCGGTACCGATGAGCTCCACAAGTTTTGCTGACTGCAGGAAGCTTTCTCCCTGACGAAGAAAATCCCACACTCCCTTTCGCTTTTCCCAGTAATCCGTCGGTAGATTGCGCGCAAAGTTCACGTCGAGAGCTTCTGTCGATGCGCCTCCCTCGGCCAGTCCCAAATGCTGAACGCCGAGCAGTTCCGCCAGTCCTAAGCTCGGCTTCACATCACCGAACTCGTTGCAAAGGGAGGCATCCTGCGTCGCGACTAGCCCGCCGCCGCGCTCGACGAAACGTCGGATCGCCGCCAGCTGCGTCTCATCAAGGCATGCAGTATTGGGTAGAACGAGGACCTTGTATTTCGACAAGTCGTCGTCTGTCAAATTCCAATCACAAATCACCGTGAACGGCAGATGCGATTCGAGCAGCGCCCGGTAGTAACCGAGGACGTGCGAGAGATAACGGGACTCGATTTGTCCTGGCTGCCGACCATAGAACGCGCGGGCATTGTCACTCATCACGAGCGCCGCCCAAGGCTCGGGGGAAACATGACTCATCCACGGGCCATGCTTCTTCACTTCTTCGACGCAATCGTACACGACCTGCTGAAGATGCGGCGGTTGACCGACGGCAATGCTCGGCCGTGCACCATGCGTCACGACGAGCATCATCCGCCGACGGATCTCGTGACCAGGGAAGCTATCTTTTCCGTACGGATTGCCACGCGACATGAGGTATGGCTCCGAGAATCCCACCCGATGATTCGTGACCGCCCACATGTATGCCGCCCCAAAGGCGGGAACAACCGTCGCTCCGCGATTGGTCTCGTCCATCCAGAACTCTTGATCCGGCCCATCGAGCAGCAGATTCATTCGCGCGGGCATGTTACGCGGGACATCCAGGAAATGCCCGAATCGACCGGCATTCGTCGTCCAGGTCACGAGCGCGACGGTCGGCTTTATCCCCTTCAATCGAATCTGCATCCGCCGGATGAGATCTTCCATCCGCCGATCTGCCCAATGCTGATAGCGGCGAAAGGCCGGGTCATCCATGTTGACGATCGGGATCTCCGCCTGAAATTGAGCGCGATATGCGTCACGGCACGATTGGCAGTAACAAACGCCAGCGTAATGCAAGCCATCAAAGCTAAAAGCATCGACATCTGGGAACTGCGTCAGGATCTCTGCAAGAACATCAATGAAGAAATTGCCGTACGGCCCGAGCAAACAGAGCATTCCTCCGTGAGGATACTTTTGCATGTCGACTTGCGGAATCTCGTGTGTGTTGGTCGGGATCCGCCGCCACTCCGGGTGCTTCTCGTACACCTCCCCCTGTAAGCTGGGAGGATAGACGCCGAGGATGCGTATGCCGAGCCGTTTGTACTCCGCGATCTCCAAATGAATCTTCTCAAGGGGTACATGCGGACTTCGCTTCGTGAGGAGCTTGCTGTCGTAGTACGGAAAGAAAGGATCGACGAAGCCGAACTCGCTGATCGTCACTCCCGCGTCCACCGCTCGCTTTCGTTGCTCCGTCGATTGGCCAGATAGGGTGTAACCGACACCCAGCGTTTGCTCTAACCACTCTGGAACTCGAATCTCGCGGAAGGGATTCTTCTCAAACGGTTGGGCAAGAATCTCCTTACCCCAAATGTCCACCGCCGGATCAGCATGCAATCGCGGAAGCGATCGGAGTGTGAATGCGCCCACGCAAAGTTGCGTGAAGGTACGTCGTTTCATGAGAGAGATCCCTCGGATGAATAACATCATGATTCATTCGAGGATAACGCAGACGAGAGGATTACGCAGTAAGTAGATTACATGCGAAGCGCGGGTTCATTCGCGGGAATCTCGGTCGGCTCGATGTGAACGAATGCGCGCTGCACGGCGGGAATGGACTCGACTGCTTCGCGAACTTCCTCAGCGATGTCGTGTGATTCGGCCGTCGAAAGGACCGAAGGAACGCGAGCCGTCAATTCGACGTGAATCTGCGTGCCGACATAGTGCGCTCGAAGATCATCGATTTCTTTCACCGCCGACACGCCGTCAGCCGCTAAGCGGATCCGTTCACAAAGTTCGGCGTCCGGAGCTTTCCCCATCAGGAAATCGATGTTTTCCTTTGCGATGTGGTAAGCGGAGTAGAGGATGTAAAGCCCGACCAGCAAGGCGGAGATACCATCGAACACGCCGATATCCGCTTTCGCCAGCATGACGCCGACGAGTGCTTGACTTCCAACCAGTACATCGTTTCGGCAATCGACGGCTGACGCTCGGAAGGCGGGGCTCTGTAATTCACGACTCAATCGATAGAAGTACATCGCCAAGACACTCTTCACCGCAATCGCAATGATGAGTGCGATCGCCGTCAGCGGGCCGATGTTTTGTGGATCGGTTCCTGCCCAAAGACGCATCACCGCGAAACGAACTACTTCGATGCCAAGGATCCCTGCGAAAATCGCGAGGAAGAGCCCTGCGATTGGCTCGGCCCGGCCATGACCGAAGTGATGATCCTCGTCATTCGATCGATAGGCCCAACGGACGAAAACAAGGATGACGATCGCGCCGATGAAGTCGGCCAGCGAGTTGAGCGTTTCAGAGAAGATCGTGAGACTATCTGACAGTCCCGTTGCAACCGCCTTGATGGCGAGCAAGAAAGCATTGGCGACAAGGCCGATCAAAATGCCGTATGTCGCGGCTTTCGATGACATGCTTCCCCCTCCCCCTTGAGAACATCGACTCTACCATCGAGTTCCTGAAAGAAGTTTGCGAACCAAATGCGGACCGGGCAATCGAAGCGGAAAGAATGGTTTTCAAAACGTAATGTTTCGAGGATTCAAACAAATGCCATTCGAAGGCGCATGCAACAAGGGATTCAAAACAGAAGCGTGATTCTGGATTTGGAACTCGCGATTCAGCGGGGCCTTCGGCGCACGATCGAACAGCTCGAATGTATGTCCTGTGCGAACAACGAGAGTTTAGCCGACGACCCGAAGTGAATGCGTCCGCGGCGTGGAGGCAGGACGGTACGAAGCGGGTCGGCCACCACCTTGGCCGAGCGCTTGCCGCAACATCGGAAGCTGCGCGGGATCGATCTCAATCGAGCTTTGACTGAACCAACCAATCCCCTCGGCCCAGCTCTGTTGAGCGAGCGTCATTATCGACACCCCATCCTGACAGGTCAGGAAAACGGCTAGGCGCGATTCGGCATCTGTTCCGGGAATCTCTGTAAGGAGAATGGGTTCAGCCTGAGTCATGGATGTTGGCGCCGAAATTGAGACTCGATCTCAGTGACAATGAAAGCTTACCGGTTCGAAGATCCTCAATCAACGGCAGAGTGGGAAAATATCTGAGCCTTTCAGAGGCGAGGGCTGATTCCTCAAAAAGATTGGCAAGAATGGGCAACGGGGCCGGACCCCCGAAAGGATCCGGCCCCGTCAAAAGCCGACAAGCTCGGAATTCAATTGTTGTAGCTACCCGCGAAGCCAAGAAGCAGTTCGGGCAGGCCCATCACCGGAAGGGCTCGACGAGCCGATCGTCGAGTCTTCCGTCCGCACGCCTGCGTGCGGCTGCACTAGCCGAGTTGCCGACTTACCCAGAGTTCGAAAGCCCGTTGAAAGCCGGTTCGGTCTCAACTTCTGATAGCAAGGTGTATGCGTAACCGAAAACTTGTTGCTTGCCGCTGAAGAAGGAAGAACGATTGAAGTTCCAAGATCAGCGGACTCCTTCATGGTTGAGGACGTTTTGTTCGCGTCTTGCGAACACCCAGTACATCGGCATGGAGTGCGATCATTCCTCACCCACTACCTGATGTCGGCCGGGTTTTCACCCACCCTGCCCCCCGTCTCCGACGACACATCATGGAAGTTCGCACCAGCCGCTACCGTTGCCCGATTTCAGCGGAGCTTGCCAAACATTTTGTCTAAGTAAAGTCGAGTCCGAGGCGTCCTTATTCATCGGACCCTCATCCAGCCGCGCTGCTCCCCAACCGCACTCATAAGATGAGAGAAAGTACAGTTTTTCTCGTGAGAAAGGTGACACCTTGAACCCGCCGATCCTCGTTCTTGGAGGAGTTTCCGGATCAGGTAAGAGCGTGGTCGGCCGACGTCTGGCCGAGCTCCTGGGGGGTGAGTTCCACGACGGCGATGATTTTCATCCCCCAGCCAACAAAGAGAAGATGTCACGCCGCGAGCCTCTCACCGACGCTGATCGCATCCCTTGGCTGAATTCACTCGCCGACTTGTTGAGGCGAAGACTTGAGGCAAAGACGGCCACAATCGTCGCCTGCTCCGCATTGAAACCCGAATATCGCAAGATTCTCGCGGTCGATCCGAGAGTGAAGATTCTGCTCCTCAAGGTTGATCGAGAGGAACTGATCCGAAGACTCGCCGCGCGGAAGAATCATTTCTTCCCCGCGAGTCTCCTGGATAGCCAGCTTTCGACGCTGGTCCCCCCTCAAGCAGATGAACCAACCGTTTCATTCGTGGACGCGAATCGAACGCCTGACGAGGTCGTCGAGGCGATCCGAGAGTCTCTTTCCCAGAATGAATGAATCACTTACGACCATTGCCGATTTTCCATCGATCTCCGTAAGTCATTATTGGATATGAGTGTAACGACGATTCGATTGGGTACGGTCTCGATCTTTTTCCGAGGCAGACCCTTGACCGCTCGGCCTGAATGGCGCATTTCTCCGTACTATGATTCCTTCCAGCCGCTCGGATGGAAAGATCCGGACACAGCACGCCTGCCGTAGCGTCCGGTTCATTCAGGGACTTTTTTTCGCCTCGTGTCGGCGATACCTCAGCCCCTTGAGAACATTCTGGCGGCGCTCGTCGAGAGCTCGACTCTCGATTTGAGACTGCAAGTCGTCCCTATAAGTATGGGGAACTTGGTACCAAGATCGGTGGGAGTTCTTTCGACAGAATCCCCGCGATGGTTCATGACCGAATGGAAGCAGGTCAATACGGCCTGCATCGTTTGCAACTGGAGCCGCCCTGATGGCGAAGTCACTGATTCTGACCGAAAAGCCAAGCGTCGCTCGCGACATTGTTTCCGCACTTGGCGGCTTCCAAAGTATCGATGACGACTACTGGGAAAGCGACGACTACATCTGCACGTACGCCGTCGGACACATCCTCGAACTTCTCGAGCCTGAAGAGATCGACGCCGCCTACAAGCGCTGGACGCTCGATACGCTGCCGATCATTCCCGACGAATTCAAACTGAAGCCCAAAAGTGGCCAGTCCGACCGCATCAGAATCATCAAGAAGCTCGCGAACCGAGACGACGTCGACACCATCGTGAATGCGTGCGACGCCGGGCGCGAGGGAGAGCTCATTTTCCGCGAAGTCGTGAAATTCATCGGCAACGATAAGCCGATCAAACGACTTTGGCTTCAGTCGATGACGGGGGATGCCATTCGGACGGGCTTTCAGTCCCTTCAGGATGGCAAGAAGTTCGAACCGCTCGCCGCCGCCGCTGAATGTCGCTCGCTCGCGGATTGGTTGATCGGGATGAATGCCTCCCGCGCGCTCACCATTCGTCTTCGAAGCCGTGCGAACAAGGGAGCCTGGTCCGCTGGCCGCGTCCAAACGCCGACGCTCGCACTCCTTGTCGATCGTGAACTCGAGATTCTCGCGCACCGGCCCGAGCCCTATTGGCGAATCGTTGCCCAGTTCCAAGCAAAGGATCACACCTACGAAGCGACCTGGTTTGATCCGAAGTTTCAGGCCGACGAGGCCAAGGCACAGCTCAAAGCGGATCGAATCTTCGATTTCGCACGGGCCGAGGCCATCGTCGCCGCGGTCAAAGAGCAAGAAGGGATCGCCTCGGAAACGCGCCGCCCCTCGCGCGAGTCAGCACCCCCCCTCTTTGACTTGACGAGCTTGCAGCGGGAAGCGAACCGCCGCTTCAGTTGGTCCGCCGCCCGCGCGCTCCAAGCCGCGCAGCGATGCTATGAACAGCACAAAGTTCTCACCTATCCTCGTACCAGCTCGCGCTGCCTCCCCGAGGATTACCGTGGTGAAGTCGACAAGATCCTCACGTCTTTCTCCGTTACGCCCGAGTTCGGCGTTCATGCGAAGACGCTGCAACGACAGGGACGGCAGAACGAAGCCAAGATTTTCAACAATGCTGGCATCACCGACCACTTCGCCATCATCCCGACCGGACAGGTGCGCCCTCTCTCGGGAGACGATGCCAAGCTTTATGATCTCGTCGCGCGACGTTTTCTCTCCGCCTTTTACCCACCCGCCGTCTGGGAACAGGTCGAGCGAACCACCATCGTTGCGGATAACTCGTTCCAGTCTCGCGCACGCAGCTTGAAGGAACCGGGCTGGCGTTCGGTGCTGGAACAGGGAACGGCGGACTCGTCGAATCTCCCAGCTCTCGTTCCAGGACAGGACAAGTCGGATGGCGTGACCGTCGGTCCAGTCGCGGTCGAGTCCGTTCAGGAAGAAACCAAGGCCCCGGCTCCGATCACCGAAGCTCGGCTTCTTTCCCTCATGGAGAACGCCGGCAAGCAGATTGAAGACGAGGAAATGGCTGCCGCGCTAAGCGATAAGGGACTCGGTACTCCCGCCACGCGCGCCGACATCATTGAGAATTTGAAGGGTCGCGAATACATCGACCGCAACCTTCGTCCAACCGTGAAGGGAATGCGGCTCATCGATCTGCTTCACCGCATCAAGTCGAGCCGAATAACGTCGGCTGAGTTGACCGGCGAACTAGAAATGCACCTCGATGAAGTCGAGCAGGGAAAGCGAAAGCCCAGCGACTTCATGTCGGAAATCACCGACTACACCAAGGAACTTGTCGAAGCGACGCGCGGCTTCAACTACGACGACATCTATCCCAATGTCAATCCGCTCGGCAATTGTCCAAGCTGCGGCAAGCCCGTCTATGAACGCTCTTGGTTCTATCGCTGTGAAGAGAATGAGAACGAAGAGGAAGATTGCCAATTCCGCATCTGGAAGGACAAGAACGGTCGCTACATCGATCGCGAAACGGTCAAAACACTTCTCACCAGCGGTGAGACCGGCGAGCTCGATGGCTTCCGCGATCGCCAGGGACGAACCTATAAGGGTCGACTCAAGATCGAGAGCAATCAAATCGTTCTCGTTCCGATCGCGGGAAGCGAGCAAGCGGTTGCGGGAGATGAGCTTCTCTTCGAAGTGAATCCCGATCCGCTCGGCACCGATCCGACCAATCCGGAAGCGCAGGTCATCGAGACGCCGACGCAGTTCATCAGCAGCGAGCGAAAGCGGATGCTCGAAGCGGGCGAGCCGAAGCCGAAGGGCTTCCTCTTACCTCGCATCGTTTGCAAGCGAGAAATCACCCGCGCCGAAGCGCTCGAATACATCAAGAACGGCGAAACGCCCTTCTTTAACGACTTCATCTCCCGGTTCGGCCGGCCGTTCCAGGCAAAGCTGAAGATGAAGGAAGACGGCCGCCACACCTTTGAGTTCATGCCTCGCGAAGGAGGGGGTGGACGCAAGGGCGGCTGGAAGAAGAAGGGGGCGAAGGGCGCCGCCGAAGGGGAATCGACCGAAGCCAAGGCCGAGAAGCCCGCCGCGAAGAAGAAGGCGAAAGCAGCTCCCAAGAAGAAAGCCGCCACGAAAAAGGCTGCGAAGAAGACGACCAAAAAGAAGAAGGAAGCAACGACCGAGTAACGCGCTGTCAACTTCTCATTCGACGTGAGCAAATTCTAGGGCATGGATGAGATACACACCTTGTGAACTTCACCCCAATTGAGGCGTAAACACCTAATGGGAACGGAGGACGGTAATTACAAGAACAGGCTATCCAGTGGAGCATTTCTCGGGAAACAATTTATATATTCCTATCGGTATAATAATGAGTATATAGATGTCATAGAGCATAACATCTTCGTTCAAGTGGTGAGCGGGTTCTTTATGTGCTTTCTTTTGCTCGGCGTACCGCTCTATACAGTGTATTCGACAATAAATGAGATTCTTGCTAACGGCGTTGGTGTCTTACTGAATACTGTTCTTATACGTTTCGCAGCGATCGTAATGGCACTGCCATTGGGAGTAGTAACTGCTTTCTTGTTCTTTAAACGTTGTGGTAATCAGAGAGTCGAGATCAACTACACAAGACATGTCATTGATTTTAAAGAGCTTTGGATACAGGGCCATTTTGTCGCCGAGTCTATAGATTTCTCAGATATTTCTCAAATAAATGTCGTATTTCGTCGAGGAAAAGGAGACGAGGTGTCTGAGTATCAGTTGATTGTAATAGTCGACGATGATGATCAGACGACCAAGTTAATTTATGGATCCATGTTCAAAAGTAGGTGCATTCAAGTTGGACAGTATTTGGCGTTGAACATCGGCTGTGATTTCCAGGTGTCCTGCTAATCACGTTGGAATCACTCAGCCGTGACTTACACAATCTCTCAATGCGTACATGAGTTGTTTAGGGATTGCACAAGGTAGACGCCGCACGAAACCTACGACAACATTTGACATCACTCCATCGCTTGGATACTCTCGACAAAACATCGTTGACTTCAAGGGCATTCCTCCCAATTTGGTCGATCAATCTTTCTGTCAGAGAAACAAAGATGAACACTATCAAGCTCTCTTTTGCTATGGTCTGCATGATCTATTTCACAAGTTCCATGAGCGCAGCTCCAATAAGATGGTCGGCAGCACAGGGCGGAAATGGCCACTGGTACGATGTCGTTCGAACAGATGACGGCATCCCTTGGGCGACTGCGCGAGATGCGGCGGCCAACTCTACTTTGAACGGATTCCAAGGATATCTCGCCACAGTGACTTCACAGGCCGAGAATGACTTTTTGGTCGCCACTTTTGCAGATGCCATTCGTGGTACCTGGCTCGGCGGCTTTCAACTTCTTGGCAGCATCGAGCCCACCGGTGAATGGCAGTGGATCACCGGCGAACCATTTATCTACACGAATTGGGAACCGAGTGAGCCGAACAACTCCGGCGGTAGTGAGAATAACCTCGACTTCGCGACCGCCGGTTCAAGTCTCCTTGGGGTATGGAACGATCTGAATGGTGTCACTCCACCTGCAACGTTCGTCGGTGGCTATGTCGTCGAATATGTACCAGAGCTACCATCGAGTCAGTTGATTGCTATAGCCGCTGTATGTTTCTCCGGAATCGGCGTGTATAAGCGATAAAATACACGGTTGAGGATTCGATAACTCACCCGTCGAATTGCCGAGGTGACGTTAGCTTCGCGCAGCCTACTGTACAACGGAAGTTATTGAGATATCTTTCTGCCGCTTACGGCGTACATTGAGCGCGTAGCCAACAGCACTTATTAAAAGGTTTCAAAATGCGGCTTGTTGCGATTGGATTGATTTCCTGCGTCGTAATCGTTTCGCTATTCATCCTCAATTATCCCATTCGTATGATCGAGCACAATCCACGTGAATCTGCACGCGTATCGCTTCAGTTTTTTGATGCCGCTATTGTTAAGCGAGATTATAGCCATGCTTACAATCTTCTGTCCGAAGGTTTTAAACACACTCTTACGGCTAGTGAGTTCAAAGAATTAATCAACCGCATGCACTTGAATTCATTGCCCACGAAGGTGGAAAATGTTGAGTATGAACCAATTGCTGGTAAAAATATGATGACTATCTATATTTCGGCGTCTTCTGATAGTGAGATATTTTACTACCGAATCGTAACGTGCGGAAACTCGAAACATGGATATCAAATAGACGGAGTCTTCAGGGGGACTGGACCTTATCCAAAATCTCCACGTCAAAAGATTGGTCGGGTCAGCGATACTACACCTCGGTAGCTTCGTAGATCACGCAGAGTTATCGGTTCAATCGTTCGGCAATAATAGCATGAAACGAATGCATGCCCCTACGAAACTCCCGGCGTATTCTTTGCACGCAGCAAATGCCTTATTGGACTCTTACATATACAGATTGCGACCCTGACTCTTCGAGAAATGGAACGAGATAAAACATTAATGCATATTCCCAACGGATGTTTCGAACTTCCATTTGACCTGACTCGCTGAATGAAATGGATCCCTCGTCCATCATCCGCCCATAGCCGGGGAAAATGACAGGTCCGGCCGGTGGAGTCGGAATACAATAGCACAACGATCTCTTTGTGATGGGCCACGCGGACAATCCAAACTTATATTCATCTGAATATCTAGCGGTGCCGTTACCTTCAAACCACGTTACTGTCATGGAGTCGGCATGGACCGCAACATCCGCCCTCGTTAGACCAAATAGGGCGTGCCCATCTTTATGGAGATATGTCCCCGAGACGGATTGGTCGATTTTCGATGGTGATTTGGGGATGGTAATGGTCGAGTATTGATCAATTCGGATGATATTCCCAATAATCCAGAAATTGATTAGTAGGACACAAATCACGAGCGTCCGGTTTGCTTGCACTGTGCCATAAGCACGAACAATTTCGGATCGTAACCATTGCATGGAGAACGTCTCATTTTGGAGTAATGGTATATACGCTGGTACCTACGCAACGAGAAATAATACCCCTCTTGTGCCTTCGGCACCCCGACAAGCAAGTTGTCGGGGCCACCCGAGAATTAAATATATAGGCGCATGAGCGAGTACGGACCTTCAGTCTCTTGTGATGATACTAAGCGCATCTTCGCGATTACGCGTGATAGTCGAGATTACGCACTTCGAGGGCGTGGCGTTCGATGAACGCGCGGCGGGGTTCGACTTCGTCTCCCATCAGCACACGGAACATTTCGTCCGCGGTGGCGGCATCTTCGACCGTGACCTTGAGCAAGGTCCGGCGCGTCGGATCCATCGTCGTTTCCCAAAGCTGTTCGGCATTCATTTCGCCGAGTCCTTTGAAGCGACGAACCTCGATCTGCTTCTTACCGGTGTTCTTAATCGCCGCCACTAAGTCGCGAATCGTCTCAAGCGGTTCAGAATTCTGCTTTGCGTCGAGATAGAAATACCTGGGCTTCGGCTCTTCGCCCGGACGGAGTGGCAC